>DASZCK010000179.1:0-33245 GCA_035943195.1 Steroidobacteraceae bacterium | reverse complement strand
CCGGATAGTTGACTGCCAAGGGCAGAAAGCGGGAGGACAGCGCGCGCGCCGCCGGCTTGCCCAGGGCGCGCAGCAGCAGCTGCAACGCGGGGAATATCACAATGTCGGCGGCGGAGAACTCCTCCCCCACCACCCAATTCGAACGCGACAGGCGCCGCTCGATGGAACGGGCCTCGTTGGCCACGACGTGCATGGAGTCCGCCAGCGCATCGATGTGCTCCTGCGCATGGCCCTCGAACACCGCCCGCACGATCTTCATCAGGTGTTCCTCCACGTACGACTGGTATTCGCAGATCACGCGCATGATCACCCCGGCCTCCTCCGGGGAGCGGCCGAATATGGGCGGCTCGGGATATTTGAGATCCAGGTAATACAGCACCGCCAGCGATTCGAAGACCACATAGTCACCGTCTTTGAGGATGGGCACGCGGCCACGGAAGTTCAGCGCCAGGATCTGCGGTGACTTGTGCTCCTGACGCGAGAACTGCAGCACATGGCCGGTGTAGGCCAGCCGCTTGTACTCGAGCGCGAGCAATACGCGCCAGGAATACGGGCTGCCGCTGCCCCAGTAGACTTCAATCGCCATATACTTGATTCGCAAGGCTGTCGGGATGATTGTACCAATGGAATCACGCTTGCACCTGATTGAACCGAACGAGCTGGCCGTCCTCGCCGAAGCGGGACTGCCGCGCACGGTGATCGTGGATTGCCGCCACGATTTGTCGCGCCCGGACTGGGGGCGAGCGGAATTTGCTGCGGGGCATGTGCCGGGCGCGGTGTTCGCCCATCTGGATCGCGATCTTTCCGGTCCCGTGACGCCACTGTCCGGACGCCACCCGCTACCCGACCCCGGCGCACTCGCGGCGTTTCTCGGCGCGGCGGGCATCGAGGCGACCACCCGGGTCGTGGCCTATGACCAGGACCGGTCGCTGTACGCGGCGCGCCTGTGGTGGCTGCTGCGCTGGCTCGGCCATGAGCGGGTCGCGGTGCTCAATGGCGGCCTTGCAGCCTGGCGCGCGGCGGGGCTGCCGCTTGAGGTGAGCACGGCCAGCCACACGGCGCGCCAGTTCATTGCGCGTCCGTCGCTGGTACGCCCGGTGAGCACCGCCGAGGTCGAACGCGAACTTGCGGGCGGCCGCATCCTGTTGCTGGACGCGCGCGCCGCCGATCGCTTCGCCGGCGAGAATGAGACCATCGACCCGGTCGCCGGCCACGTACCCGGCGCGCGCAACCGACCCTTTGCGCTGAATCTGGACGGCGGCGGCCGGCTGCTGCCGGCTGCCGCACTGAGCTCGCAGTGGCGCGCACTGCTGGGCGCCACGCCGCCGAGTCAGGTGGTTGCCATGTGTGGGTCCGGCGTCACTGCCTGCCACAATCTCCTGGCAATGGAACTGGCCGAACTACCGGGAGGTCGACTGTATGCCGGATCTTTCAGCGAATGGATCCGCGATCCACGCCGCAAGGTCGCGACCGGTCCTGCGTGAAATGACAGTCATCACGGCGACGCACTTTTTTGCTATGGTCCGCGGGCGCAGATGAACGGAACAAACCCAAAAGGTCCAGGCCCGACGTGGACCACGGAAGACTCGCTGGACCTTTACCACGTGAACGCGTGGGGCAAGGGTTATTTCTCCATCAACGATGCCGGGCACGTGATCGTGCGCCCCGATACCCTGCCGGGGGGTCAGACCATCGACCTTTTCGAAGTCGTCGAGGGCCTCAAGGCCCGCGATCTGACGACGCCGGTGGTGGTGCGCTTCTCGGATATCCTGGCCAATCGACTGCGCAACCTCCATGCCGCCTTCGCGCAGGCCATCGCGGAAAACGACTACGGCAACAAGTACGCCGCGGTTTACCCCATCAAGGTCAACCAGCAACGCCTGGTGGTGGAGGAGGTTTACCGCTACGGGCGTGAATTCGGCTTTGGCCTGGAAGTGGGCTCGAAGCCGGAGCTGCTGGCGGTCATGGCAATGACCGAGAGTGCGCCCGACCGTCTCATCGTCTGCAACGGCTTCAAGGATCACAGCTATCTCGAAGCTGTCGTGCTCGCGACCAAGCTTGGTCGCACCATCATTCCGGTCATCGAGAACTTCGAAGAGGTCGCCATCCTGCTCAGCCTCGCCGACAGCTACCGGGTGCGGCCGCGGCTGGGCGTGCGCGTGAAGCTCTCGAGCGAGGGCTCGGGCCGCTGGCGCGACAGCAACGGCGCCCGGTCCAAGTTCGGGCTGTTCGTCACGGAGATCCTCGACCTCTTCAAGGTGCTGAAGGATCGCGACATGCTCGACTGCCTGCAGCTGGTGCACTGCCATCCGGGCAGCCAGCTGCAGGACATTCGCCGCGTCAAGGAATCCATCACCGAACTTGCGCATGTGTACGCGGAGCTGCGCCTCATGGGCGCAGGGCTGCAGTACATCGATGTGGGTGGCGGCCTCGGGGTCGACTACGACGGCAGCGGCACGAACTTCGCTTCATCCATGAACTACACGCTCAACGAGTACGCGAGCGATGTGGTCTACCGCATTGCCAGCGTGTGCAATGCGCGTGAGATTCCGCACCCCATGATCGTCAGCGAATCGGGGCGCGCCATTGCCGCCTATCACAGCGCCCTCATCTTCAACACGCTAGGCTCCTCGGCGCTGGATCGCTTTCGTGTCACCGGCCGCGAGTCGGATGACTACGAAGGCGACGATGAGCTGCCGCAGCCGGTGCAGGACCTGTTCGTCGCGTACCGGGCGGTCAACGAACGGCGCCTGGTGGAGTGCTATCACGACGCCCAGACGGCGCGCGAGCAGGCGCTGCAGATGTTCAACCTGGGGCTGCTGTCGCTGCAATTCCGCGCGCTCGCCGAGCGCTTGTACTGGGCCACCTGCGCCCGCATCCGCGATGCCTGCCGGCGACTCGAGGACAGCCCCGAGGAACTCGCCGACCTGGAATCGATCCTGTCGGATACCTACTTCTGTAATTTCTCGGTGTTCCAGTCGCTGCCGGACAGCTGGGCGATCGATCAGCTGTTCCCGATCATGCCCATCCATCGCCTGAATGAGCAGCCCACCCGCATCGGCGTGCTCGCAGACATCACCTGCGACTCGGACGGCAAGATCGACCGCTTCGTCAGCCACCGGGAAATCAAGCGCACCCTGGAGCTGCACGACCTGCTGCCCGGCCAGGAGTACTACCTGGCCGCCTTCCTGGTCGGCGCCTATCAGGAGACCCTCGGCGATCTGCACAATCTGTTCGGCGACACCCACGTGGTGCATATCCGCCTGCTCGAGGAAGGCGGTTGGTGGATCGAGGAAGTCGTCAAGGGCGATACCGCCAACAAGGTCCTGGAGTACATGGAGTACGACGTGGCGGAGTTGTATCCCGCGCTGTCGCGCGACTGCGAGCGTGCGGTGCGGGATGGCCGCATGACGCTCGCCGAAAGCCAGCAGGTCAAGCGCTTCTACGAAGGCGAACTCAATGGCTACGCCTATCTGGAACCTCCCGGCAGCTGATCAGCAGTCCCAGCCCGGTGCGCATCGCGCTTGATTGCTTCCCCCAAACGCCGGGAGTAGCATCTTTTTCGATCCAGGTGTGTGAGAGAACCGGATGACGACGATCTACGTGGGCAACCTGCCCTTCAATGCCACGGAACAGGACGTTCGGGCGCTGTTTGAACGTCATGGCACCGTGGAAGGTGTGAAGCTCATCAATGACCGCGAGACCGGCAAGCCGCGTGGCTTCGGATTCGTGGACATGCCGCAGGCCGATGCACAGACCGCGATTCAGGCATTGAATGGCCAGCAGCTGGGCGGTCGCCCGCTGCGGGTCAATGAAGCCCAGGAGCGCCCGCAGCGGCCGCGCCAGGGTGGCGGGCCCTTCCGCCGCTGAGAGTCGGGTCGGGCGCGAGCGCGCGAAGGACTCTGTTCCCACAGAGCCCTCGAGGTGTTGTCACCACATTTCCTTGAGGCGGGCGTTCACATCCAGCGCCGCGCCGCCGGCGTCTCCCAATGCAATCTCATCGGCATTGGCGCCGTGAACCACGGTGGCGTCGAAGGCCTTCAGTACCTTCTCGGTCATGAAGCGGCTGCGACCCCCGTAGACATGGCCATCGGAGCTCTTCGGCTGGCTGGTGATCTGGAACTTCAAGGGGCTGTAGAGCATCAGTTCGTTGCGCGCGCGGGTCATCGCGACATACAGCAGGCGTCGCTCCTCTTCGATGAGCTCGGGCTTGCGGGTGGCGAATTCAGACGGGAAACTGCCGTCGACGACGTTCAACAGATACACGGTGTCCCATTCCATGCCCTTGGCGGAATGGATGGTTGAGAGCACCAGATAATCCTCATCCAGGTTCGGCTTGCCGGCGAGATCACTCGCGGCCTCCGGCGGATCCAGCGTCAGTTCGGTGATGAACCGCTCACGCGAGGGGTATTGGCCCGACAGCAGCTCCAGCTGATCCAGGTCGCCGACCCGGGTGTGGACGTTCTCGTAGATCCGCTCCAGGTGCGGCTTGTACCAGTCACGCACCAGGCGCACCTGACCCGGCCACGCGCGGCGCGGATCCATGAGCGCCTGCTGCAGCTCCGCGAGCCTTTCGATATCGACCTGCTCCACGTGTGGCGCGCTGAAGCTGGCGAGCGCCCCGGCAGCAAACTGCTGCGCCGCCAGGTGCTCGATGGCGCGCTGGGCATTCGCCGGGCCCATGCCGGGCAGCAGCTGCAGGGCGCGAAAGGCCGCCATTTGGTTGCGCGGATTGTCGATCCACCGCAGCACCGACAGCAGGTCCTTGACGTGTGCGGCCTCCAGGAAGCGCAAGCCGCCGAATTTCACGAACGGAATCTGGCGCCGGGTCAGCTCGACTTCCAACAGGTCGCTGTGGCTGCCGCTGCGGAACAGCACCGCCTGGCGATGCAGGGGTATGTGGGCCTCGCGCCGCCGCAGCACTTCGCTGCACACCGACTCGGCCTGCGTCGCCAGATCATCCACCGTGACCAGCCGTGGACGCTGTCCCTGGCCGCGGATGGCCAGCAGATGCTTGCGGAACTGGCGCGGCGCGTCGGCCATCAGTGCGTTGGAGGCATCCAGAACCTGCTGGGTCGAACGATAGTTCTGCGCCAGCGTGATGACCTCGGCGCGCGGCTGGAACTGGTCCGGAAAGTTCAGGATGTTGTCGACGGTCGCGGCGCGGAATGAATAAATGGCCTGGGCGTCGTCGCCGACCACGGTGAGCCCACGGCCGTCGGGTCGCAGCGCCAGCAGAATCTGCGCCTGCAGCGCATTGGTGTCCTGGTACTCATCGACCAGCACGTGGTCGAAGTGGCCACTGACATGCTGCGCCAGCTTCGGGTCGCCCATCATGATGTGCCAGTACAGCAGCAGGTCGTCGTAGTCGAGGATGCCGAAGGCCTGCTTGCGCTGCACGTAGGCGCGATAGAGCTTGGTCAGCTCGTCTTCCCACTGCGCGCACCAGGGATACTGCTCATCCAGCGACTCGCGCAGGGACTTGCGGGTATTGACGCGATGCGAATAGATGGCGAGGCAGGTATCGCGGCGCGGAAAACGCTGTTCCTTGCCGTCGAATCCCAGTTCCTGGCGGATCGCGTCCATGAGATCGGCGCTGTCGCCGCGGTCGATGACGGTGAACTGGGGATCGAGCTTCAGGTGCCGCGCATAGTGGCGCAGCAGGCGATTCGCCATCGAATGGAAGGTTCCGGACCACGACAGGCGCTGCACCAGCACCTGGTTGAGGCCTCCCAAGGGTTCATTCAGGGCCTGCTTGACGATGTCACGCGCGCGCCGGCGCATCTCCTGGGCGGCGCGCCGCGTGAAGGTCAGCATCAGAATACGGGACGGGTCGACACCGTTCATCGCCAGGTGCGCGACGCGATGGGCCAGGGTATTGGTCTTGCCGGTACCGGCGCCGGCGATGATCAGCAGCGGCCCGGCATCGACGCCCTTTTCCGCGGCCTTCTCGCCCACCTTGCCGATGAAGGTCACGCTCTGCTCGCCGCCCCGGGTTTCCCCGAAGGTCGCCGCCTTGCGCTGGGCGGTATTCAACGCGGTCATGTAGGCAGGTGTCGCCATCTGCCCCGGACTATACGAGCTGGCGGTTGGCCAAGCTACGGATCAATGCCGATCCCGGTACCGTTTCAACCACGGCACCGTCATGGAAGTGACGCGGCCCTTCAAGATCCAGGAATCCATCCGGCTGCGTGACCGCCGCGACCCACACGGCGTCCTGGTGTCCGGGATGGCGCCCGGGGTCGGCAGCGCGGGCCTTCAGCCGTGCCTGCCGCAAGGGTTCGGGGACCCGGCACAGCACCTGCGTGCACGGCACTGCATGGCGCGCCAGGAGCGCGCGCAGCAGCGGCTCATGTTCGCCAGCACGGAAGTTGCCCTCCAGCACCACCGCACCCACCGCCGTCAGCTGCACGTCCGCCAGCGAAAACAGCGCCGCGAAACTCGCATCGCTCAAGCGCCTGGATGCAGCCGGGTCGGCTGCCCCGAGAATCTCCAGCAGCGGCTCCTTGATGGCATCCTTGGCCAGCAGCGGCATACCCAATGTGCGTGCCAGCGCCCGCGCCAGGGTCGACTTGCCGGTGGCCGGCAGACCCGTGACCAGGAATAAGCCTTGCTGGACCATTGAGATATCCTAGCTGCAATGAGCACACTCAACAGCACCCGGCATTATCAGGGCCGCGTCATCAGCGTGACGGTGGACGATGTCATTCTCCCCAACGGCCGGCAGGCGGCGCTGGAGGTCGTGCACCATCCGGGCGGCGCGGCCATCGTCGCGCTCAACGACCTCAAACAGATCTGCCTGCTGCGCCAGTACCGCTACGTCGCCGGGGGTTGGATCTGGGAACTGCCGGCTGGAAAGCTCGAGCCGCAGGAGCCACCCGAGGCCACCGCCCGGCGCGAGCTCACGGAGGAAGCCGGCGTCGTGGCCAGCCAGTGGGCCAGCCTGGGATGGCTCTTGAGTTCACCCGGGGTGTTCTCGGAAGTCATCCACCTGTACCTGGCGCAGGGTCTGTCCGCGGCCCGCTCCCAGCTCGAAGACAGCGAGGTGCTGGAAGTCCACTGGGTGGATTTCCGCCAGGCCTGCGACATGGCCCTGACGGGTGAGCTGCGCGACGCGAAGACCACCATCGGGGTGCTGCGCGCCGCCCACCGGCTGGGAGTGTGACACGCGGCGCATCCATGCTGCACCTGCACCGATTACAGTTACCCCCACAAGGATGCCGTGGTCGGTGTGACTTAATCCCAGTGAGCGCCAAAAAGGACAGTCTCGAGAACGAGAGCCCGACGAGTACCTCCAGTACCGCGGAGCGCCGGCGCATCGCCAAAATTGTCCACGATGATCGGGACACGGCGAGCGTCGAATGGCTGGACGCCCCGCCGGATTACGAACGCATACCCCTGTCGATCGAGGGTACCCTGCCCCGCGGTACCAAGCGCGCCCAGACTGGCTACAACCCCTACGAGACGATCTCGCCCAACAAGGCGGCTGGTCCGGACAAGCGTCCCGCCAAGCGCGATCTGCGCAAGCTCTCTGAATGGATCAAGCAGATGCGCGAACTCGAGGCGCGCAAAAAGAGCGGCGAGCCGGACGAAGACTGAGCGTTCAGTGCGCCCGCTGCCCCGCGGGCAACGGCAGCACACCCAGCTCCCGCAGCAGCGTCCACGACCTGCGGCTTCCCGTTCGCAGCCACACCTCGTACAGCCTCAGCGTGTCGAGACTTGACTCCCTGCAGGAGCTCTCGCTGATCTCATTCAGCACGTCCACCAGCGGCTGGAACTTGCCGGCAAGTTCCGCGAACACCCGCGCCAGGGCCGCGCCGCGCCGGCTGCGATCGCTCGCCGCCAGTGTCGAATAGGCCTGCGCGCCCATCCCGATGTGATAGTCGATGTCCACGAGCTTTCTGGCAAAGCTGCGCGCGAAGAAGCCGGCAATGAACAGTGACACATCGCCCAAGCGTTGCAGGCCGCGCTGGCGCTCGGCGAGGCTCGGAGCCGCCAGCGCCTCGGAGAGCATCACCACCAGGGGCTTGAGCCGCAACCCCTCGGCGGTGCGTTCGAACAGCGCCTCGGAGCGCGTGAACAGGGTCAGGACATTGACCACATAGTGCCGCGTGTGATCATCGACGGCCAGCCGCTGCCTGCACAGCGCCGCGTTCAGGCTGTCGCGGAAATACTCTGTCAGGCTGCTGACGGGCAGGACATGAGCCATGCCCAAATCTCACACACCCCGCCCGGTGAGATCCGTGAGGTGCATCCCAATACCGCCGACACCGGTCTACTGCGGTGTATTGCTGCGTTTTCGCAGCCGGATGAACGCGTCTTCCGCGGTGCCGTATACCAGGTCACCATCACTGTCGAAGGCCTGCTCGCTGATGCCCAGCTGGTCGGCGCTGA
The DNA here is from genome assembly GCA_035943195.1 of Steroidobacteraceae bacterium. Lineage (GTDB taxonomy): Bacteria > Pseudomonadota > Gammaproteobacteria > Steroidobacterales > Steroidobacteraceae > DAIDKA01. The sequence goes on along the minus strand of DASZCK010000179.1, from coordinate 24,851 downwards.
GCTCGATGCGCCAATGGGCCGAGACGGCCGCCGGTACCGATATCGGCGTCGAGTGACACAGCTTCGGGTCGTTGCTGGCCGCGAAGTGATCCTCCACCTTTTTCCACTCCAGCGAGCAGCCGGTCAAAAGCTTCAGATCCGCCGGCTGCATCGCCGTGAGCAGCTCCGGCATCTCATCCGCGCCGTGCCAGTGTTTGGGATCCGAGAAGGTCCAGACCGCCTCGACGATCTTGTCCTTCACCGATTCGATGGAAATGATGTACTGGCCGAGCATCTTTTGCGGATCATCCGAGTCGGATTCCTGCAGGTAGTACACATGGTCACCGACCATCAGCGAATCGACCCTGACAATCACCGCGCTGACCGCGGGATGTACCGGGCCGCCGTGCTTGCGGTCCGTTGCCACTTGGGCGCGGTTGTCATAGTGGCCGGGCAGCCAGCCCTCAATCTGCCTGATCTGGATATCACTCTGGCTTGACTGCGGCGTCGCACAGCCGCCCAGCGCCAGGGCCGCCGCCAGCAGCGGCAGCGTCAACTTGATCTGCAACATGGTGTCGCTCGCTCCCGCGTGCATCAGCCGTAGGTGGCACGCCATTGTGCGCGATAGGTCAGTCCCAGTGTCATCAGCCGCTCGAGCAGCTCCTGGTAGTCCTGGCCGGCCGCGCGCGCGCTCTCCGCGAAGTCCTCGGTGGCCGTCAGGTTGGGATTGGCGTTTGCTTCGAGCACATACACTTCCCCCGCCGCCGTGACCCGAAAATCCATACGCGCATATCCGGACAGGCCCAGCGCCCGGTAAATGCGCCGCGACAGCTTGTCGAGGCGCGCCTCCACCACCGGCGGCAGATCCTGGGCCGCGTGGGTGGTGATTCCATAGCGCTGCTGGTAGTTGCGGTCCCACTTCACCTTGCGCGTGGCGATCGCCGCCGAGGTCTCCGGCATGGTGCCGAATACCATCTCCCACACCGGCAGGCGGTGCAGACGCTCATTGCCCATGACGCCCACGTACAGCTCGCGACCGGCAATGTACTCCTCGACCAGGGCGTCGGATCCGACCTGGTCGTGGACGAACTCGATGCGTTCCTTGAGTTTCGCGGCGTCCTCGACCACCGAGGCCTGGGCGATGCCCAGCGAGGCATCCTCGATGGTGGATTTCACGAACAGCGGGAAACGCAGCCGGCGTGGCACATTCACGCGCGCGCCACGATTGAACACGGCGAACTGCGGTGTGGGAATGCGGTGATACGACAGGAGCTGCTTGCACAGCGGCTTGTCCCGCGACAGCAGCAGGCCGCGGGGATTGCAGCCGGTATAGGGCTGACGCAGCAGTTCGAGGAAGGCCACCACGTGCTGATCGTAGGTGCCGATGCCGTCGAACTCCTCCAGCAGGTTGAACACCACGTCGGGCTTCCAATCGGCGATCGAGGTGCGCAGTTCCGTGAGGCTGTCGAGCACCCCGACACACAGCACCTGGTGACCGCGCGCCTTCAGCGTCGAGATCACGTCGTACTCGGTGCGCCACTCCGCGATTTCCTTCTCAGTGTGTCCGTCCAAAGTGTCCGGTGGCACCAGACTCGAGTGCAGAACGACGAGCACGCGCTGCTTTTTCATAAGGGGAAGTGTGGTGTCTCACCCTGGGCGTAGAGCCTCGCGAGTCGGATCAGCATCCAGCGGACATGCCGCCCGGCATCGCGGCGGTTGCCGCGCACGTGAAGTCTCAAAGCGTCGCACCGTTCCATGATCATACGCAGCAGCTGGTGGGTACTATAGCGCTCGATCCTCAATTCGCGCGATACCGAGTTGAGCAGCTGGGTCTTCATTGAGCGAATCAGGGTGCTGGCGCGCACCGCGCCGCGCGGCGCCGGCTGCGGGCGGAACACCTTCTGCACCAGCTCCTCGATCATGCCGCGCCGGTCGCTGCCGCGACGCGCCAGCTTGTCGCGATAGACTTCGGCGAGCGTGCGGGTATCGGTCGCGATTGATTCGACACGCCGGCGATTGCGCACCGGCGCGGTCCGGTCACGCACGCTTTGCATCAGATCATCGACCCGGCACAGCTTCTGGAATGCCGGCCACTGCGCGTAGGCGCGGCGCCAGTTCGAATTGGGCTTGAGCCACACGGCGAAGGTCTCGGCGAAATCCTCGGTGGGATGGGCCTGCGCATACCAGCCGCCGAGGTGATGCACGTAGCGGCGGCTGCCGGGCCGTGCGCGATAGCGCTCCGGGTAGGGCAACGAGGCCGGCCCGAAGGTCTCGCGCCAGCTGGCACGACGCCGCAGCCGATAGGCATTGTCGAGTGCATGGCCGGCCTCATGGCGCAGGATGCGCATCAGCCAGCGCATGTTGCCGCCTTCGACCTCGTGCATCATGCGTCGTTCGAGGCGCTCCAGGCGTGGATGCGCCAGGTAAAATGGTACGGCAATGCCGGGCACTCCGTCGGGGGAGAACCACTCCTCGGCGAGCCAGGCATGCGGTTTGAAGTCGATGCCGCGGCCCGCGAGCTCCGTATACAGGCGGCGCATCGCGCGCGCCAGGCGCGAATTCTCGACGCTGAGGTTGAGGTCACACAGCCTTACTTTGAGCAGTTCCTCATCGGGCAACCGCACCCAGGCGCGCGTGCGGCGCGGCGCGGCCGGCTTGCGGGCATTGGCTCTCGAGGGCATGCCCCCAAGCCTAACATCCGGCCCGCATGAGCGGTCATTCCGCTGCGTCGGGATCCGGCCCCGGCACCCAGCTCGCCACGTACTGGCTCTGCTCGCGAGTCTCGGGTATGGAGGGCCAGCGGCGCGCCCGGGCGCACTGCTGCCAGACACGGTTCAGTTCCTCGAGGGCGTCCTCGCCGGCAAGGCCCTGCTCCACCAGCTGGCAGCCCAGCACGGTGCCGGTCCGGCCGATTCCCATACGGCAGTGCACATAAACGCAGCGGCCCGCCCCCAGCGCAGCGCCGATGGCCGACTGGATCTGGCGCATATAGGCGCGGTCCACCGGCAGGCCGTGGTCCAGGATCGGCAGGTGGAAGTACCAGACACCCTCGGGCAGCAGCGCGGTGTAGGCCGGCAGTTCACCCGGCCGGGTCAGGTTGATGAAGCAATTCACGCCCGCGTCCATCAGCGCGCGCAGTCGCTCCAGAGTCTCCTGTCCGGAATCTCCACCGGGGTACTCCCCGCCCAGGAGCTTGCCCGGCGTCACCCAGTAGCTGTTGGGCAGCGGTGGGGTGTGACTGGCGTCGCGCGCGCTCATGCCAACGCCGGCAGGGTGGCCGCGAGCGCATCCTCCTCATCGAACGTCATGGGGGCAAGGCGCGCGTCGCTGCAACGCAGCGCATCCAGGCCCGCGAAGTCATGCAGCCGGGTATCGGCCAGGTGGCCGGGTGCGACGTTTCGCAACGCCGCAAAGATCGTCTGGGTGCGGTTCGGGAACTCGCGCTCCCAGGCGCCGAGCATTTTCTTGATCTGCAGCCGCTGCAGGTTCTGCTGCGAGCCGCACAGCGTGCAGGGGATGATGGGGAAGGCGCGCGCCTGCGCATACCGGGCGATCTGCGCTTCGCTGACATAGGCCAGCGGGCGGATGACGATATGGCGCGCGTCATCCGACAGCAGCTTCGGTGCCATGGCCTTGAGCCGTCCGCCGAAGAACAGGTTCAGGAAGAAGGTCTCCAGAATGTCGTCGCGATGGTGGCCCAGCGCAATGCGCGTGATGCCATGCTCCGCCGCGTACCGGTACAGGGCACCACGCCGCAGGCGCGAGCACAGGCCGCACATGGTGCGGCCCTCGGGCACCACCCGTTTCACGACACTGTAGGTGTCCTGCTCGATGACGTGGTACGGCACCCCGAGTTTGCTGAGATAGTCCGGCAGCACCTGCGCGGGAAAACCCGGCTGCTTCTGGTCAAGATTGACCGCGACCAGGCTGAAGTCCACCGGCGCGCCGCGCTTAAGGGAGAGCAGGATGTCCAGCAGCGTGTAGGAGTCCTTGCCGCCCGACAGGCACACCATGACGCGATCGCCATCGCGAATCATGCCGAAATCGGCGATGGCCTTGCCCACCTCGCTGCGCAGATGTGACTGCAGGCGCTGCGCGGTTCGCGACAGCCCTAGCTCGTACGCTTGGGTCATTGCCGAATGGTATCAGGCGGCAGCGCTGCTGGTCGCCGACTCGAGGTACTTGCCTTCGAGGTAACGCATGAACGGAGCCGCCGACAAGGTCTTGCCCGTGGCTTCGCGCAGCAGGTCCTGCAGGGTGAGTCGGGCACCCTGCGAATGCACGCGGCTGCGCAGCCAGCCGAACAGGCCAGTGAAGTCCCCGCGCGCGATCTGCTCATCCAGATCGTGGACGTCGTTACGCAGACTTTCGATGAACTGCACGGCGATGACGGCGCCCAGTGCATAGGAGGGGAAGTAGCCGAACGAGCCCACCGCCCAGTGGATATCCTGCAGACATCCCTCGCGGTCGTTCTCCGGTCGGAATCCCAGGCGCTGCTCCATCTCCGTGTTCCAGGCCGCCGGCAGGTCGCGGACCGCCAGATCACCCGACATCAGTCGTTTCTCCAGCTCATAGCGCGCCAGCACATGCAGTGGATAGGTCAGCTCGTCCGCATCCACCCGCAGCGCGCCGCGGCGCACTCGGGTGAGATGGGCGTAAAGATTGTCGGCATCCCAGGCCGGGCCGGCGACCGCAAATTGCCTGATCAAAAGCGGACTGAGGTAGCGAGCGAAGGCGCGACTGCGGCACACCAGTCGTTCCAGCAGCAGCGACTGGCTCTCCTGGGCCACCATGCCCCGATCGCGACCCACGGGCTGGTCGCGCCATTGTTCCGGCAAGCCCATGTGGTACATGGCATGGCCGGTCTCGTGCATGGCGCTCAGCAGGCCGCTGAAGACATCCGCCTGGTCATAGCGCGTGGTCAGCCGCATGTCGCCCGGGACGCCCTCCGTGAAGGGGTGCTCGCTTTCGTCCAGCCGTCCACAGTCGAACGAAAAGCCCATGGTCTTCATGATGTCCACGACCAGGGCGCGCTGGCGACCGGGCGTGAACTTGCCCTCCAGCGGCAACGGCGGACGGGCCTCCTGCATGGCGATCACCTCACGTATCAGCGAGGGCAGGCGCCGGGAAATGGTCTTGAAGACCGCGTCGATGTCGCTGCTGCAGATGCCGGGGCTGAACTCATCGATGAGCGCGTCATAGGGCGACAGATTCAGCGCCTGACCCAACAGCGCCGCCTTGTCGCGTACCAGCATGACCACCTCTTCGAGGTGCGGAGCGAAGATCTCGAAGCGGCCTGCGGCGCGCGCCTGCAGCCAGTGTGCTTCAGCCTGGGCGGTGGCATGAGCCAGGCGTGACACCAGATTGGCCGGTGTCGCGATGGCGTGATCGCGCTGGCGTCGCATCTCGCGCAGGTTCGCGATCTGCCATTCATCCAGGCCCTGGGTGTTGGCGTGCGCACGATCCAGGAGCCGCGTGATCTTCGGCGCCGTCAGCAGCGTGTGATATTCGGTCTGCAGCGCGGCCAGCTGTTCGCCGCGCAGCGCCGCGCTCCCGCGCGGCATCATCACCGATGCGTCCCAGCTCAAGAGGGAAATGGCGCCGCGAAAGGCGTGCAGGCGCTTGAACTCCTGTTCAAGCTGCTTATACGGTGGGGCTGACATCATGGATACCGAGGCGAGGAATGGGCGCCATTGTACCAGCGGGGCCCTCCACGGAACGCCGCGCGGCGAACTAACCTATTGATATAAAATAGGTTTATGTCTGTGGCCCATGGTTGACACGCCCACCGCAATGGCCGGATTTGCTGCGTCGCAGCAGGTGATTTCGCGGGCCGTTAGAGCTGGCAGCAGTGGGGCCAACTGGCGACCAGCACGCCGACACTCACCGCGATGGCGAAGATCACCACCAACACCAGACCGATCAGCCACTGTCTGCGCAAGAAGCCCTGGCTCCATCACCAAATCAATGCGATGCACCCGGTATCCTAGTCGATATGAGGATCTGCGCCATTGCTTCGGAAGTCGCGCCCCTGGCCAAAACCGGCGGGCTGGCCGATGTCGCCGCGGCCCTGACCAAGTACCTGCATGCCCATGGCCACGACGTGCGGCTGTTCGTGCCACTGTATTCGGCCATCGACCGCGACCGCTTCCCTCTGACGCCAGTCGCGAAGCTCAGCAAACTGGGCATCAGCATCGGCCCGCATCACTACCAGTACTCGGTCCACACCACGGTGATGCCCGGATCCGAAGCGCCGGTCTACCTCATCGAGTGCCCGCCGCTGTATGCGCGCGCAGCCATTTATTCCAGCGCGCCGGATGAGCACCTGCGCTTTGTGGCACTGACGCGCATTGCCATCGAATGCTGTCAGCACCTGGCCTTCAGTCCGCAGATCCTGCACTGCCATGACTGGCACGCCGGATTCGGGCCGCTGCTGCTGCGCGCCCTGTACAGCTGGGACCGGCTGTTCGCCGATACGCGCACCGTGCTCACCATCCACAACATCGGCTACCAGGGGGAGTTCGCCGCGAGTGCCGTGGCGGACCTGGCCCTGGGCGACAACACCTACCTGCTGCACCAGGACGACCTGCGGGCGGGCCGCATCAACAGCCTCAAGCATGGCTGCATGTATGCGGACGCGATCACCACCGTCAGCCCGACCTATGCCAGCGAAATCCGCACGCCCGAGTACGGCATGGGCCTGCAGGAGGTGCTGCGCAGCCGCGCCTCCTCGCTGGTCGGCATCCTGAACGGCGTCGACTACGAGGAGTGGGATCCGCGCATCGACCGGCATATCGCCCAGCACTACGACGCCTCTGCGCTTACCGTCAAGGCGGTCCTGAAGCAGCAGTTCCTTACTCGCATGGGCCTGCGCGCCGGAGCGGGCACCGCGCTCGCCGGTGTGGTCACCCGGCTCGCGACACAAAAGGGCATAGACCTCATTCTGGCGGCCCTGCCACCGCTCTTGGAAGGGCGCGACCTGGTCTTTGTCGCGCTCGGCGCCGGTGAGCCGCGCTATGAAGCCGCGCTGGCGGCGCTGGCGGCCGCCTTTCCGGGCCGCGTCGCCTTTAGCCAAGGCTACAGCGAGGAGCTGGCGCATTGGATCGAGGCGGCCAGCGACCTGTTCCTCATGCCCAGCCAGTACGAGCCCTGCGGGCTCAATCAGATGTACAGCCTGCGTTACGGCACGGTACCGGTGGTGCGCCGCACCGGGGGTCTGGCCGACTCGGTGCAACGCTATGATCCGGACACGGGCGCCGGCACCGGTATCGTCTTCGGGCCCTTTACGGCGCCGGCACTGATCTCGGCCGTGGACGCGGCGCTGGATCTGCATGCGCAGCCCGCGCATTGGCTGCGCCTGCAGCGCAATGGCATGGCACAGGATTTTTCCTGGACGCGCCAGGGCGGCCACTACGTGGCGCTGTTCGAGCGCATGCTGGCGACCGCGCGCATCAGCCCCTAATGCAGTGGCAGCTCGCCGTGCTGGTCGAACGGCACCGAGCGCACGAGCCCCGAGGACAGCTCCACCTTGCCGTGTATGCGGTATTCGGCCGCGGCGTTGCCGCGAGCAAACATGCGCAGCAGGGCCGCCGCAGCGTTCGCCGTGACGTTCATGTCGAACTCGGCGTCGCCGCGCGCGGGCACGACGAAGCTGGCGCCGGACTCCCCATGCGCACACTCCTCGCCGTTCACATCCAGCGCATAGCTCAACCCCTTGACCGGCAGCTGCCGGTCATTGGGGTTGTGCACGCTCATCCGCACCAGCAGATGCTGCTGCCACAGATCGCTGTGCCCCACCTGGATGTTGACCACCGCCAGGGTCGGGGTCTGCAAGCGCGGCAGCAGCAGCGAGCAGCCGCCCAGCAGCAGCGCGACCGGCAGCCACAGGAACCTAGACACGACCGAAGACCCGGTTGAGCAGCGCGAAGCGCTGCGCGAGTTCGGGCGTCAGGCAGTCTTCTGGCAGCCGCCAGGACCAGTTGCCGACCACGGTGCCCGGGGTATTCAGGCGCGCCTCGGTTCCCAGCGACAACAGATCCTGCATGGGCACCACCGCCAGTTGCGCCACGCTCGCCATCAGCGCGTGGATCATCGCGTCCGGCATCTGACCGGGCGCGGCCCGCAGGAAGTAGTCGACCCGCCGCCGCGTATCGGCATCCAGGCTCCGGTACCAGCCGAGCGTGGTGTCATTGTCGTGGGTGCCGGTGTACACCACGCTCGCCCGCTCGTACATGTGCGGCAGGTGCACGTTGTCGCCGCTGCCATCGAAGCCGAATTGCAGGACGCGCATGCCGGCCAGGCCGAAGTCGCGGCGCAGCGCCTCGACATCCGGTGTGATGACCCCGAGGTCCTCGGCCACCACCGGCAGTGTCGGCGTCTCGGTCTTCAGCAACTGCAGCAGCTCGCGGCCATGCGAGGGCTGCCAGCTACCGCCGCGGGCGTCGGGCGCGCCGGCGGGAACCGACCAGTGGGCGGCGAGCGCGCGGAAATGATCGATACGCAGCAGGTCGACGCGTTGCAGCTGTCGACGGATGCGCGAGCGCCAGAAGCCGAACCCGTCGCGTTGCATCGCATCCCAGTCATAGAGCGGATTGCCCCACAGCTGACCGAGTTCGGAGAAGTAGTCCGGCGGAACGCCGGCCACCGCGATGGCACGACCCGTCGCATCCAGCTGGAACTGGTCGCGATGCGACCAGGCCTCGGCCGAATCGGGCGCCACGTAGAACGGCACGTCGCCGAACAGGAAGACCCCGCGCGAATGCGCGTACTCGCGCAGGCGCTGCCATTGCCAGGCGAAGCTGAACTGCTGCGCGCGGATGGCGCCGAGCGCCGGCGCCTGGTCGCGCCGTAACTGGGCCAGCGCCTCAGGCTGCCGGTCGCGATACTCGACCGGCCAGGTCCACCACGGCTCGCCGCGCTGCGTCGTACTCAGGACCTCGAAGGCCGCATAATCCTCCAGCCAGTCGCGCGCACCCTGTTGGAAAGCCTGGAACTCGTTGGACTCCAGTGGGGCCGGTTCGTGCGGATCGATCAGCGTCGCGTTGCCGGCCGAATCCGAGCGCACCCAGTAGGGTGACCCGTCGGCGCCGGTGGGACCCAGTGGCAGGATCTGCCACACCGTGAAACCGCCGCTCGCCAGCCAGTCGATGAATTCACGCCCGCCGCGACCCAGTCCGGCCGGCAGGCAGCTCACATGCAGCAGGACCCCGGCGCGCCGCCGTTGCAGGACCGGGTTGGTGGAAGGACCCATGCCCTACCGATACCGGATGTGCTAACGCGAGTCCAGGAGCTGGCGCACATGTGGCCAATCGCCCGGCACCAGGTTCAGGGCCTCCGCGCGGCGCTGCGCGATGGCTGAAAAATCCAGCGCCAGGCCTTCGGCGATGAGCTGCGGCAGCCGGCTGCGCAGCACTGTGGAGGCCGGATCCAGCTGCGTGATGAGGCCGAGCCCCGTGGGCGGGGTGCCAAGCGTCCGGATGGCCAGGTCCGGGCGGTACTTCTTCAAGAGCACCATCAGGCGCCAGATGTCACCGCTCCAGAAGGCGGTGGTCTGGTGACGCTCGGCGCTGCGCGCGTCGATCGGAAAGCAGTCGTGAATGAAGATCAGCGATTGCCGCCGGCACAGCGGTTCGATGTTGATGAAATCGCGCAGCGCGTATTCGAAGTGATGCATGCCATCGATGAAGGCCATCTCGAGCGGCCGATCACCCAACAGCCCCGGCACGTCGGATCTGGCGAAGAACTCATCGCTGGTCTGCGTGAAGATCCGCTGGTTAGCCGCGAGGCTGCAGGCCACCCGCGGCTGCGGGTCGATGCCCAGCGCCAACGTCTCAGGGGCCACCAGCTTCAGCGATTCGCCACGCGACACGCCGACTTCCAGGTAGGTCGCAGGACGCACGTGCCGGTGCACGCGCGCCAGCAGCTTGAAGTAATGCTCGGCGGGCAGCTCCAGCTCGGACAGCAAACGATAAGCCTTGGTGTAGTCGCAGTAGCTGAGCGCACGGCGGCACATGCGCTGCGCGTCGGCCCGGCGCCCCAGCCATTGATTCAGGCGGGCGCCGAAGAAACTGTAGCGGGCCCTGCGGCGCAGGCCCGCGGGCTGGGGGGTACCATCGATCCCGGGTTCAGTCACTGCGATTGCTCAATTCTCTGGCTCAACTCTCTCAGGCGCGCTGCATCACGCCGCCATTCTCCCTGTCACCTGAGCCGCTCGCAATCGGGACTGAGAGCGCAGCGGGCGCGGCGCGGCCAAGCAGCTGATAGAGATTGAGCAGCTGCCGGCGGTAGAGCTGATCGAACTGGCTCACGGCGTCGGCCGGATTGTAGTCACCGAACCACCAGAACCAGTCCGAGCTCTCACACAATGCCAGCTGACGTGTGGCGGCCGCCCGGCCGGCCGCATCCAAGGTGGCGGACGCGAGTACTTCATCGAAGACCTGCTTGGCCTCGCACAGCAGGTCCCAACCGACATTCTTCGCCGCCTCGCCCATCCAGGTGGCGAGGGTCCCGTGGACCCAGCTTCCCGCCAGCACGCGCTGCAGCGGGAGCGGTTGAATGCCGCGCTCCAGGCACTGCGACAGTGTCAGCAGTTCCAGCTGCGGATGGGTCGCCAGCCCTTCGTACATGGCCTTGAGGAACCAATAGCCATTGAATGGGTAGTACTCCCAGGCATTCTCACCATCGAGGGCGATGAGCACGGCGTGGGTCGACCCGGAGGTGTTCTTGCCCTGCGCCATCTGTTCGAGCGCATGCACCAGATTGTTGGCCGCATCATCACCGCGCCAGGTGGCGTAGGTGAAGCCGATCAGATCCGACAGCCCCTCCTCGCGGAAGAAACACTGCAGCTGCGTGCCCGGCAACCGGTACGGGCGGTTGTAGGCATCCGCGGCATCCGCAGCGAGCTGGTTCGCCGCTAGCGAATCGTGCAGCACCTTGGCACCGGAGGCGGTCCAGCGGAAGCCGTGTGCATCGAGCAGCCGCAGGGTGGCTTCGTTGATGGCGCCTTCGGCGGGCCAGCAGCCCAGCGGCCGCACCCCGAAGTACTGCTCGTAGCAGCGGATCGACTCGGCCACCTGCCAGCGCGCGCGCTCGGCGCCTCCGGGATAGCCCGGATGCCGGGGCAGCTGCGCATCGGGCACGGTGTCGCGCGCGGCCTTGAAGTCGAACAACAGCGGTAATATCGGGTGCGAGTACGGCGTCACCGACAATTCACACTGCCCCGACTCCTGCAGCCGCCGATAGCGCGGAATGATGCCGCTCACCAGTTCGCTGATCAGTTCCAACAGCTGCCGCCGCTGCGCCGGTGAAAAACCGGACGCCTGCCTGGACAGCGCGGCGATCCGCGGATCGGAGTTGCGGACGGTCTCGCCCATCCAGGCCAGGTGAAACCAGGTGGCCAGATCGTGCAGGAAGGCGTCGGAGGCCCAGCTGACGTGCTCGAGGGTTGCGCACTGCTCGGCGAAACTCACCAACGCCAGAAACGGCGCAAAGCGTTCGATGAGATTCTTGCGGTGCGCACGCAGGCAGGCCTTGAGCAGCGCCAGGCGCGGTTCGGCGGCGGTTGGCACCGGGTCGGGCCCCAATAGCGCGAGTACGCCATCCGGCAGCGGCGCACCTTGCACCAGATGCTGATGCAGGCGCTGCGACAGCTCAGCGAGCTGGTCGAGCAGCACCGGGGTAAAGTTCACGACCGCGCGCGCCGCCGGGTTCCCTTCCAGATGCGCGGCCATGTCGGTGTAGTCCTTGATGGCGTGCAGGTAGGTCCACGGCAGGACGTACTGGCCGGTCAGGGCATCGCGGTACTGGGGCTGATGCATGTGCCACAGCAGCACGACCGGCAGGCGGGCGGGGGACTCCATGCGGCTTGCGATCGCGGCGCGTTACGGGTTGGTCAGGCGCCGCAGCATGTCGGCGGTGACCAGCACCACACCGTTCTCCGTGACATGGAAACGCTGGCCGTCTAGCGCCAGGTCGGTGCCGATGTTCATGCCATCGGGAATCTGGCAGCCCTCATCGATGATCGAGCGTTTGATGGTGCAGCCGCGCCCGATATCCACGTGGGGCAGGATGACCGCGCTGTCGACGAAGGAGCGCTCATCAACCCGAACGTCGGAAAAGATCAGCGAATTGCGCACGTGCGATCCGGAGATGATCACGCCGCCGGAGACCATGGAGTTGACCGCCATGCCACGGCGCGCGTCGTCATCGAGAATGAATTTCGCCGGGGGCTGGTGTTCCTGGTAGGTCCAGATCGGCCATTCGCGGTCATAGATATTGAGCTCAGGCTTCACGTGCACGAGCTCGATGTTGGCATCGTAGTAGGCATCCACGGTACCCACGTCGCGCCAATAGCTCTGTGCGCGCGTCTTCACATCCTGGAAGGGATAGGCGAAGACCTGCCGGTTGCCGATGGCCTGCGGGATGATGTTCTTGCCGAAGTCGTGCACTGAGTTCGGATCCTGAGCATCCTCGGTCAGCAGCTTCTCCAAGAGGCTGGTGTTGAACACGTAGATGCCCATCGAGGCCAGAATCGAATCCGGCCGACCGGGCAGCGTGTCCGGTACCGGCGGCTTTTCCGAGAATCTGGTGACGCGATTCCATTCCGTGGCCGTCAATACCCCGAAGCTCGTGGACTCCTTGGCCGGCAACTGCACGACGCCGACCGTGATGTCGGCGCCCTTTTCCACGTGGTAGGCAATCATCGGACCGTAATCCATCTTGTAGATATGGTCGCCTGCGAGTACCAGCACATGCTTGGGGCGGTGCGAGCGGATCAGATCCAGGTTCTGGTACAGCGCATCGGAGGTGCCGCGATACCACATCTCCCCGATCTGCTGCTGCGCTGGGATGATCTCCACGAATTCGCCGAACTCACCGCGCAGGTAGCTCCAGCCCTGCTGCACGTGCTGGATCAACGGCTGCTGCTTGTACTGGGTGAGGATGGAGATCTGGCGGATACCCGAATTCACGCAGTTCGACAGCACGAAATCGATGATGCGGAACTTGCCGCCGAACGGCGTCGCGGGTTTGCAGCGATTGACGGTCAGACCCTTGAGCCGTTCGCCGCGCCCGCCCGCCATGACGATCGCAAGCGTGCCGCTGGTGAGGCGGCTGACGAATCGTCCGTAGGATGCGCGGGCAGGCTGTCTCTGCATGGTGGACCGCTCAAGAATCTGTTGTCATTGCGTTATGTCGTTACTTTCCGTGTTCATATCGCCATTGTCCATAGGACAAGTCGCAGCTTTGGTACCGTTTCCGGCGCCATTGCCTGTCGACTCGGTCACGCTGGGGTAACCCGAATGTTGCAAACCCTATGCGATCCCAGGGCGCGCTAAACTTGCGCCGATGATGAGACGAGCGGCATGGAGCGCGCTGTGGGTCGCCGCGGTGATCGCGGCAGGGGTTGCCCGCGCCGCACCCGATCCGGGGCCCGGTGCCGCACAGAACCTGGACCCGAACCTGGTACGGAAACTGACGCCGGGGCAAAGCGCCTGCCTGGGTGATGGCACCGGCTTCGTGCGCGCCCGCATTCGTGGCGCGTTGAATTTGGACCTGAGCTGGAAGGACGCGCAGCTGGCCTGCTCGGGCGATGCGCGCCCTGATGGCAGCGGCCTGCGGGTGAGTTTTGCCGGACCCGGGCCCGGTGGAAAGGTATTGCGGCTGGTGTTCGGAATCAGCGCGGCCCATGAGGGTAAGCCGGGTCGGGAAAAGCCCACCAACCTCACGGTGCTGCTGGATGGCGGCCGGATCTTTGCGACGCAGGGCGATGACAAGTGCACGACGGACCAGCTCTCGCAGCGTCCGCTGCCGACGGTGCGGGGCCTGCGGGCCTGGCGTATCCAGGCGCGGGGCTTTTGCGTGACGCCGGCCAATGCGCTCGATGGCAAGGGCCGCATCCTCGTCAGCCGCTTTGATTTTGCCGGCCGGGTGGAGTTTTCCGGTCGCGGCTGAAGCTGCGGCCGCAGTCGATGGAGTGATTGTCTGTAATGAACGTGCGAATTGATCAGACCCGTATCTGGCTTGCCACACTGATCCTGGCGGGCACGGCCCTGCTGCTGCACGGCGTGGCCGGGCGCGCCCAGACCCCGACCCCGCCGCTGGAGGAACTGTCGGCGTTTCCCCAGACGACCCTCACGGTCAGCGGCAGCGCCGGCAGCCACCAGTTCACCGTGTGGGTGGCCAACACTGCCGCGCGCGAGGAGCAGGGCCTGATGTTCGTGCGCGAGCTGCCCGCGAACCAGGGCATGGTGTTCAGCGAACCTGAGCCGAAGGTGTGGACCATGTGGATGAAGAACACCTACGTCCCGCTCGACATGCTGTTCGTCGACCTCGACGGCCATGTGGTCAAGATTGCCCACGCCATCCCCCACGACGAAACCACCATCAGTTCCGAGGTGCCGGTCCATGGCATCATCGAGCTTCAGGGCGGCATCAGCGACATGCTGCACATCAAGGTCGGCGACCTCGCCAAATGGAAGAGCGTGCCCTGATCGATGCTTATTTGACATAATGTCAATATCGGCCTGGACTGTTGTTCAGAACGCACAAATCACCCTTTTCTGTCGTTTGATTCAATCAAAACGCCCTCTGGCGGGGTCGAACACCTAGCGCCATGGCGATTACCAGCCTCCGCACCTCGGTTGGGCAGCCAACCAAGATGTTGCCCCGCGACAACACGCAGTTGTGTTGCCTTTGATTTACAGCTTATGCTGGCCCTACAGAAGGGAGCAGTGCCGGTCGATGTGACCCGTAGGCGCCTGGCAGGACAGGCGAAATACACGGCAGCTGCTTGGGTATCAACTTGGATCGTATGCACGGAAGCCGCACTCGGTGTCCATGAAAAGCTACAGATACACCCATGAGTGTAGGGAGCCGGCATACCGGAGATTTTCGCTATGTCTGGAAACAGCAAGAAACAGGTTTCTAACCTTTCGAACAACTTAATCCGCCATTCAGTCCATCTCGCCGTTATCGCCGCACTTGCTGCAGGCGGCGCGGCAACACGAGTCCAGGCGCAAGAGGCGCCGGCGGCCGACAACGCTCCCATTCAGGAAGTCATCGTCACCGGCACGATGATCAAGCGCGCCAATGCCGAAACCGCTGAGGCGGTCACGGTCCTCAAGGCGGACGCCCTCAAGGATCAGGGCATCACGAATATCGAGCAGGCGCTGAACACGCTCACCGCCAACAACCCGGCGCTGAACATTGCCGCATCGGTTGGCACGTTCTCCGGAGGCGGCACGTACGCGAACCTCCGCGACCTGGGCGACGGTCGCACCCTGGTGCTCCTGGATGGCCAACGGCTGGCCAACAATGCCAACACCGGTAATGCGGTGGACTTGAGCGGTATTCCCTTCTCCGCCATCGACAACGTGCAGGTGCTGCGCGAAGGCGCATCGGCGTTGTACGGCTCGGATGCGATCGCGGGTGTGATCAACTTCATCACCAAGAAGAATTACCAGGGCGCCGAAGTCGAGGCCAATTTCGACCGTCCCCAGAGCAACGGCGGCGGCTCGGGCCAGGTGGATTTCACCTTCGGGCACGGCGACCTGCAGAACGACGGCTACAACTTCATGATCACGGGCAGTTATCAGAAGATGCAGGAACTGCGCGCGACGCAGCGGGACTTCTCCGCTGCGGGTTTCTATCCTGCCGGGGGCTACACCTCGACCAATAATCCGGGAACCTGGCCCGGGCAGGTGGATGATTCGGACCGTAACCTGTATCAGTCGGGCTTTCCGGCCTGCGCGGGCAATCCGGAGCTGACCACGTATTTCGGCAACTGCGCCTATCGCTATTCCGCGGCAACGGATCTGGCGCCGAAGTCCAGCGAAGCCTCCGCGATGGCCTCCTTCACCAAGTCCCTGCCGGGCAACAACCAGGTCCAGCTGCAGTACTTCTATACCCAGTCGGAAGTGACCGACTGGTCCGGTCCCATGTTCTACGAGTTCGTGCTGGACCCGGCGAGCCCCTACTTCCCGAAGCCCGGCCAGCTGATCTGCTCCGGCGGCCCGTCGAGCTGCGATACCCCGCTGAACCTGTCCGGTATCAGCAGTCGGACCGGTAAGCCAAAGTCGGTCCTGGCCATCTGGTCCGACCCCTACAACGATCGCTACAACGGCAACATCAATGCCGAGCAGCGGATTCTGTTGACGTTCTCGGGCAGCAACGCCGGCTGGGACTACACCACGGAAGTCAACTGGAGCAAGAACACCAACGACAACCACAACGTCTCCGGCTACCCCAACGAGGACGTGTTCGCATCCGGCCCCGGCGGCGATTTGAGTGATCTGATCAACCCCTTCGGTCCGCAGAGCGCGGCCGGCCAGGCCTTGATCAACTCGTCCTATGTCAGTGGCGTCTACGCGCTCGGCGAAGACACACGCTGGAGCCTCGACGGTCACGCCACCCACGAGCTGGGCGACGCCTTCAATTCCGGCACTCCGGCGACCGTGGCACTGGGCTTCGACGTGGGGGGTGAACGCTTCACCTATGCGACCACGCCGTATAACGACGTCGTCAGCGCCGCGACCGGGCTGACGGACAGTGCCGTCGAAGGTTCCCGCCAGACGCAGGCGGCCTTCCTCGAACTGGACCTGCCCATCACCAAGACCGTCGATCTGGACGTGTCAGATCGCGAGGACCGCTACAGCGACTTCGGCAGGACCAACAACGCCAAGGTATCGGTGCGCTACCAGCCGACCTCTTTCCTGACCTTCCGAGGCACCGCCTCGACCGGCTTCCGGGCGCCCACGCTCTATGACCTGTACTCGCCGAATTTCCTGGCAGCCTCGAGCTCAGGCACCATGGGCAGCGGCAATCCGGATTGCGCCGGCACGCCCGTTGCGCCGTTCACCCCGGCAACCTGCAGCACGCAGGGACTGGGGTTGTTCGGAGGCAACAGGAGCCTCACGCCCGAGTCGTCGCAGAACTTCGACCTGGGTGTCATCGTCTCGCCGCTTCAGGATCTGGGCATCACGGTCGACTACTACCGGATCCTGCTGAAGAACACCATTGGTAACGTTCCGGAAACGGCCATCTACGGCAACCCCGCCACGTTCGCCAGCTACTACACGCTGGACAACACCGGGGGACTGACGCCGTCGATTGCCGAGGCCTCGTCCTGCCATCCCTACACGCAACCGACCTGCGGCTACATCTCGCTGACCGATCAGAATACCGGCCGGATCACCACCGACGGAGTCGACATCAGCATCCAGTACACGCAGCACACATCGATCGGAACCTTCCACGAAGACCTGGAAGGTACGGCGACCACGCAGTACCTGGCGCAGCAGTACAACGGCGGCCCGCTCCTGAACCTCGTGGGCTGGTACAACGAACTGCCGCCCGCCTATCGCTGGCAGCATAACCTGCGGCTCGACTGGACCAGCCCCTCCGGCATGTGGGGCGGTGGACTGGCCAACCGCTTCTTCTCCACCTACATCGACGAGTTCCCGGATGGCGCGGGCAATGTGCGGAACGTAGGCAGTTATTCGCTCGTTGATGCCTACGTAAGCGTCAAGCCGATCGATAAGCTGGCCGTGGTGTTTGGCATCAAGAACCTGCTCGACCGGGCGCCGCCGTTCACCAACGCATATCAGAACAACTTTGCGGCGGGTTACAACTCGCTGAATGCCGACCCTCTGATGCGCAACTTCTACGTCAATGTGAAGTACAAGTTCTTCTAAATTCCTTTCGGAAAAGCTGAACCAAGGGGGGACCTATCGGTCCCCCTTTTTTTTGCGCCGCGTGACGGCAACCTAACGTGTTTCCAGTTCCTCGAGCAAAGGCCCCAAATGGCGGGCGTAGTGCCGCCAGGATTGCACGGAGGTTCGATAGATGGGTTGTCGCACCTGCACGGCGCTGGCCGTGCTGACGGCGTCGGGACTGTGGAAAAAGGCCAGGGAACCGGGATCGAATGAAAGCCGGCAGCGCCGGAAGACTTCCCTGAGCACGCCTTCGGGGTCCCCGACCAGCTCCTCGTAAGCGACATCAATGATGCGGCCCGGGAGCAGCTGGTGCCAATGCGCCATCAAGTTCTGATAGCCGCGGATATACCGGCCAGTCTCACGCAGGTCATAGGAAAAAGGGTAGGCCTGGTTGAACAGCGTTTTGTACATGGCGAATGCGGCGTCGGCGGGATTACGGTGAATGTGAATGATCGCGGCGTTCGGCAACGCGGCGGCAATCAAACCCGCATACAGAAAGTTTCCGGGTAGTTTGTCGATGAAGTGGGGATGTTTCCCGGTCCTATGCCGGGTGCTGGCCAGATAGGCGTCGCCCAATTGCAAGGGATCGAGGTGCGCACTCGCCTCGATCATGTCCCCGGATTGCCTCTGTTCCAGGCGTTGAATGCGCTGCGCAACGCAAATGCCGAAATTGTGCATTTCCCCGGCAGCCAATACCCCGGGGTGCGCGCCCATCATGCGTTCAAGCAGGGTGCTGCCCGTGCGGGGTAAGCCGATGATGAAGAGGGGCTCCGTGCTCTGGCAGCCGATCGGCTGCCGGCCCAGCCACTCTGCATCGAAGACCCGGATGATACGCTTCAACCGCTCGACATCGGCCGCGACGTCATATTGCATATGTCGGCGCCGAAGCTTCGCGCCGGCATCGTAGGCCGCGAAAGCCGCATCGTGGTCGCCCAGGTCTTCAAGTTCCTTGCCCAAGGCATAATGAAGCATCATCGCGCCTCGCCAATCCGACGCGGCCCTGCCGATCGCGGCCCTGAGTTCGGAAAGGTGATTGCGATCGAGGGTCTGTCGACGCAGGTCGCTTCTGTTCTTGTGAGCTTCGCAATGGTCCGGCTGGCGCCGAATGACGCTGTCGTACAGCGTTTCAGCTCCTGCCAGCTCACCGACATTGCGCAAGGCCGTGGCCAGATTGAACTGCAGTTGCGGATCCTCGGGGCGCAGCTGCAGGGCTCGTTCCAACGCCGCTCGCGCCAGATCGTGCCGCCCAACACCGGTGGCGACCAGGCCGATGTGGGTGAGGGCGGCAAGGTCGGTCGGGCGATTGCTCCAGAGACTCTCGATCGCCGCTTCCGCTTCCGGAAAGTCGCGATTCATGAGCCTGCTGAACGCGAGCATGCCTTGCAGACCGTGCGAGGCGGGAATCGCGGCCGTTGCTGACAGCGCGCTCTCGACCGCCTTGTCGAAGGCGCCGCGGGCGAGGCAGCTCTCAATAAGGGTGGTCCACGGACCCTCCTGAGTGGGATCATCCCAAGCCATGCCCCGAGCGCCTTGAAGAGGTTGAGGACCGCCAGTCTACTGCGAGGTGAGCTCCAGTGGCGATCCGCCTTGATCGACGGTGTGCAACGTCACCGGCCGGCGCCACACGCGGCGGATGTACTCGAGTACCTTGCGGCCGCGGTCCACGTCGATGCCGCGGCCATCGGTCACGTGGTCGTGTTCGAGTTCCAGGGCGCCGTCATTGCGCAATTCGGATACCGAGATGTTCGGCGCCCCGAAGTTGTATTTCGGTGCGAGCAGTGCCTCGTGCAGCCCGTGCAGGTCGCGGTCCATGACCTTGATCTGTCCGTCGCGACGCGCCGAGAAGCGGAACAGTTCCAGCTCATCGGCGATCTCGCGGGTGAGATGATTGCGCACGAAGCCGAAGTCATCGTCCTGCTGCATGATCTGCCGGGCGTTCTCCATCCCTTCCTTCTCGATGATCTTTTCCCACAGTGAAAATCCCAGGTGGTAGGGGTTCACGGCCAAGGCAATCTGCTGGTCGGCCGCCATCGGTCGCACCACGTCCGAATGGCACTTGATGGCGTCCACGTAGGCCTGCGGCGGCACGAAATCCGCCTCGCGCAGCAGCCGCGCATGCCAATAGGAGGCCCACCCCTCGTTCATGATCTGGGTGGCGAACACCGGATAGAAGTAGAACGACTCCTCGCGCACCGCGAGGAAGATGTCGCGTTCCCAGCTTTCCATCTCCGGAGCGTAGTGCGCGATGAACCACAGCAGGTCGCGCTCGGGGTGGGGCGGCACGGGGGCGCGCTTGCGGGTCTCGAAGACGCCGTGGGCGGCGGCCGGATCCAAGGACGCGAAGCGGCGCCTGAAATCATCATCCACCAGCGCCTTCGCATCGGGGAGGAATTCGGGGTAGCGCTCGCGCCGCAGCCGTTGGTCGATGTCGATGTGCTGTTCCAGGGCGAGGGCCGCATCGAGCGCGGCCTCGACGCGCTGTGCACCGTGGGTTTCGATGGCCTGCTGGATCTGACGGGCGTGGCTCGCGGCGTGCTCGACGATGTGTTCGCTCACCTGCTCCTGGCAGCGCCGGAACAGCAGGTTGTTGCGCGAAAAGTCGGCATGCCCCAGCACGTGGGCGGTCACCAGCACGTTCTCCGCCAGCCCATTGCCGTTCGAGAGGTAGGCGTGGCCCGGATTGCCCGGGAACACCACCTCGAACAGGCGCGAGTGGCCCATGTTGCGCTGGATCAGCTGGTAGATGTAGCGCACGCCGAACGACCAGTGCGGCATGCGCACCGGCAGGCCGTAAACGGCGATCTCCATCATGAAGGCGTCCGGCACCGCCTCGAATTCCACGGGATGAAAGTTCATGCCCGAACGTGCCGCGAGCTCCTCCATGCGCTGCACGTAGCTGCGCCAGTCACCGGCCGGACCTGAGAGCGGTTCGTTCATTGCGGATTCATTCCTGGGCTACGGCCTCCGCGGTGAAGAAATGCCGGACCGCGCCCCATACCCCATCGAAATCATCGATGACGTAGCTCGCCACCGGTGCGCCGTTGGCGGCGGCATCGCCGAACAGCCGCCCGGTCTCGGTGGCCAGCTGCCGCGACAGACCCGATGCCACTTCCACGTAGCCGGAAAAGCAGGCCTTGGTCGCGATGTCGTTGAGGGCTTCCTCGGCCGGAGCGTGATCGCCGATACTGTTGTCGCCGTCGGAGGCGTAGAACAGGTAGATGTTGTGCCGCGCCGGATTGAAGCGCGCATCGATGATCTCGCGCACCTTGTTCAAACCCGTGGAGGCGACTGTGCCGCCGGTGCCGGTGACCTGGAAGAACTCGGCTTCCGGGAACTCCCAGGCGTCAGTGGTGTGGGCCACGAACACGGTTTCCAGCGAGCGGTATTCGCGCCGCAGCCCCTGCACCACCCAGAAGAAGAAGGTCTTGGCGAGCTTGCGGTCGCGGTCGGACATGCTCCCCGACACATCCAGCATGAAGAACACGACGGCATGAATCGCCGGCTGGCGCCGCCGCGCCAGCTGTCGGAAGCGCAGATCCTCGTCGGTGAAGGTCTTCGGGCCGCCCAATCCCTGGCGCTTGACCAGTTCCTTGATGGAACGGCGACGATCCAGGCGCGAACGGGCGCCGCGCTTGTCCCAACCCTCACGCACCCAGTCACTGTCATCCGAGGGCCCAACGCGCGCCTTGATGTTCGGCAGCTGCATCTCCTCCCACAACCAGTCGACGATGTCATCGATCTTGATCTCCAGCATCAGCTGGATGCCGCCATCGCCCTGGCCCCCTTCGCCCTTTTCCGACCCCTGGTCCGGCTGGGCATCGGCCAGTACATCGCCGGGTTTCGCCTCGCCCTGCCCCACGCTCTGTGAGTCGCCGGGGTTGCGCAGCCTGAAGTGGTAGTGCTCCAGCATCCGCACCGGCACCCGCACCGTGCGCGCCGTGTCGTTGATGACGTCGCCGTTGGCGATGATCTTCGGCAGGTGTTCGCGCACCGCCTCGCGCACCTTTTCATCGTGGCGCAGCCAGTCACGGGCACCGCGTGAGAACAGGTCGTACCACCTGGCAAGCCCCAGTGAACTGGATTCGTCGCCGCTCGCAGCCATGACCCGTCCTTTGCTGACGCCTTACTCCTGTGCCAGCAGTGTCGTGACGTAGCTCAGTGCTTCCTTGGCACTGTGCTCGTCGTAACCATACTCCTTGATCAGTCGCTCCTGAACCACGGATATCTTCTGTCGCGCCTCATCGTCGGGACGCGCGGTGGAGGTCACCAGCCGCAGCACGTCGCGGCGTTCCTCGAACAGGTATTGCTCGATGGCCTCGCGCATGCGCGCATGGCTCGCCAGCTGGAACTTCTCGCCGGCCTTGAAGGCGACCATGGCCTTGCGCACCACCTCCTGGCGGAACGACAGCTTGCCGGAGTCGGAGACCTTGATCTTCTCCTCCACCTGACGCAGGAAGCGTTCATCGGCCGGTCGGGTCTCACCCGTGATCGGATCGGTCACCTGGCGATGATCCAGCGAGGCCTCCACCTCATCGAGGTACTTCTCCAGCAGCTGCTGTGCCTCGGCCTCGAAGGACGCGAACATGGCCCGGTGCACGTCCTCCTTCACCCAGCGGTTGTAGAATTCCTTGCGCGCCGTCACCAGGTGGTCGATCCACAGCTTCTTGTGCTTGCTCTCCATCCGCGCATCGCTGTCGATGGCGTCCTTCAGTGCCAGCAGCAGCTCCATGCTGGTCAGACTGTGGGTGTTGCCGCGGGTGATGGCATTGGACAGGGCATTGATGACAAAGCGCGGGCTGACACCGGTCAGGCCCTCATCGGAGCTCTCGGTCTTTAGGCGAGCGGCTTCTGACTCGGGCACGCCCTCGACCGACTCGCCCGAATACAGCCGCAGCTTCTTCGCCAGGTCCAGGCCCTCCCGTTCCGGCTTCGTCAGCCGCGTCAGGATGGCGAACCCCGAGGCCAGATCCAGCACATGCGGGTCCAGGTGGACGTCGCGGAACGCCGGGGCACCGGTCACCAGCTTCTTGTAGATGCGTGCCTCGTCCTGGTAGGAGAGGGAGTACGGCACCTTGATGATGACCATGCGGTCGAGCAGTGCCTCATTCTCCTTCTCCTGCAGGAACTTGTGGAATTCCGCGAGGTTGGTGTGCGCCAGGATGGTCTCATCCAGGTGTATCAGCGGGAAGCGTGACACCTTGACGTTCTTCTCCTGGGTCATCGTCAGCAGCAGGTAGAGAAACTCGCGCTTCACCTTCAGGATCTCGATCATCTCGAGCATGCCGCGGCTGGCGGCGTACACGGCGCCCGACCATGACCAGGCGCGCGGATCGCCTTCATCGCCGATCTGCGAAACCTTGGCCAGGTCCACCGAGCCGACGAGGTCGGCGATGTCCGCGGTGGTCGGGTCGTGGGGCGCGTAGGTACCGACGCCGACGCGTGAGGCCTCGGAGATGAAGATGCGTTCCACCGGCACGCGGGCAAAGTCGCCGTCGAACTCGCGCTCGACGTACTCGCGGGCCCACGGCGAGAGCTCGCCCTGGATCTCCACGCCATAGCGCTCGCGAAACTCGGCGCGCAGGCTCGCGGGCACCAGGTTCAAAGGGTTCTCGCGCAGCGGCGAGCCCTTGATGCCATACAGGGCCCCCGCATCCGTACGGCTGTATTCCTCCAGGCCGCGCTTCATCAGGATGGCGAGGGTGGATTTGCCGCCTGACGGGGGCCCCAGCAGCAGCAGCAGGCGCCGACCCACGTCGGAGCCGGCGGCCGCGGCCTTGAAGTAGTCGACGACCCGCGACAGCGGTTCATCGATGCCGAAGAGCTCGCGGCGGAACAGCGCGCGCGCCTTGAGGCTGTCGCCGCCCTCCTCGGCGGCGTGACCATGCCAGCGCAGCATGTCCCAGATGTACTGATGGCTGCTGCGCGCGGCGGCCGCGGGAGCGGCGGCGACGACATTCGTCAGGAATTCGCCGAAGGTGCCCTCCCACTTCTGCGAACGATGCAGCTTGCTGAATGAACTCAAGGACTCCAGGAAGTCCTTGCGCATGATCGGATCCTCTCGCGTACTCATCAGCCTTCCCTCCGGCGCTGAGCGCTTGACCCAAACCTCTCGACCCTAACCTAAGTCCGTTGCTCACCAGTTAACGTGATCCGCCTCATGATCCTCGCAGGCCATACTCATAACTACGTAAGATCATGTAGGCGGTTGACCTTCGCGCGACATTACGGTTCCGTGCGTCGGAATTACGACATCGTGTACCCGTATGCAGCATTCGGGCCCGCCTCCCGGAGGCGGCGTGACCGAATCCTCAGCTGGCGGTGGTAAATTCTGCAGCGCGCGCGAGCACCGCACCGTCGCGCGCACCAAAGTGCAACAGCGGCGTCGCGCGCTTGCGCTAGAATCGCGCCAAGCCCTTGAAACTTTTGTCCCGATTGACACTCTGAACTGCGATGCTCCAAGCCCGCCCGTACCACCTTGCCACCTATCTGGGTTACCTGATGCTCGCGGGCGTGGCGGGATGCAGCGCGGTTCGGGTGCATGACACACCCCCACCCAACTACAGCATCGCGGGCATGTGGGAACTGAACCCGGCCCTGAGCTCCGATGAGGCCAAGGTACTGGCTTCGCTACAGCCCAAGCCACGAGGCGAGCGCAAGGGGCGGGGCAATGGCGCCGGCAGTGGGCCAGGGGACAAACCTGCCCCCGAGGTCATCAACGACCCCACGACCGATCTGCCGCCCATCGACCTCTCCAACGGCGGGCGCTACGCGGGGGCGTACGGCAGGCCCAGCGAGCGCGATACCTACCGCCCGCCCCTGGACTTCCAGAACAATGCCTTGCTGGGCGGCCAATGGCTGAAAATCCGCCAAACCGACACTGAGGTGAGCATCGTCAACGCGGCCACTTCCCGCAGCTACACCCCCGGCGAACACAGTGTGGTGTCCGTTTCCAGCGGGGTTGCCGACCAGGATTCGGGCTGGTCGGGGCGGAACTACCTGATCTACCTGAAGCCCCAGATCGGCCCGTCGGTCAAGGAAACCTACACCCTGTCGACCGATGGGCGGCAGCTGCTGGTCAAGATCGAGGTGGGCAGCGAGGGGCGCAATCAGGCCATCAAGGTCACCCGCACTTATGATCGCAGCACCCGCAACCCCGACTCC
>DASZCK010000178.1:0-11823 GCA_035943195.1 Steroidobacteraceae bacterium | reverse complement strand
CCAGCAGTGTGATCCCTCCGCCGTCCTCGGTGTAGACCTGGCTGTAAATCAGATCGAGACTGCCGTTGAAGGCGTTGTCCGCCTGTTGTCCCAGCGCCGTGGGTGTCCCGGGGAACAGCGTGGCGATGGCGTTGTAGCCTCGGGTATAGCCGGCACCCGGTACGGTGTTGTTCTCGATGCCCGACAGGTTCAATTCGTTGAAGAACACCTGGTCTAAGAAGGCATCGCGCTGCGGGGCACTCAGCGGTGTACCCGACGCCGTGAACTCGGTGAGGGCTTGGTCCGTGGTCAACCCTGTCTGCCCGGTGATGGACTCCACGTAACTCACGAGCTGCTGGCTGTAACTTGTCGACGGCTCGATGACCTTGGTCAGGAAGTCGCCGTAATCCGGCTGTTGGCCAAGGCCCATGATCATGTTGATGCTGGCGCCCCCGGGCGCCAGGTTGCCATTGGTCGTGTTGCCCGTGGTGATGACGCCGTTGTCGAAGCCCAGGTTGATGTTGCGCCCTGCGAGCAGGTCCAGAGAACCCGGGCCGCCCACGCTGATCAGGCTCGAACCGCTGACCGCAATGCCGCTGACACCGTAGAACAGCGGATAGCTAATGTCCCGCCCGGCGCTGATCAGAGTCATGTCGTTCGCGGCAAGGTTCTCGCCGTGATACATCAGATTGGAGATGTCCTGTCCTGCCTCGATATGCGCCGGCTCCGGCAACGACAGCGACAGATTGCTGATATCGCGCCCGGCCACGATTTCCGCTGGAATGTCATTGCTGGCGTGCAGGCTGGCGTCGAAGTTGTAGATCACGCCCAAACCGCCGTTCGCCGTGTTAGCGCCCGTGGCGAAGGCGCCTGGGGGCGCGTCCGACATAGCCACCGATGACCCACCGATGATGTCGCGAGACGCGAACAGGCCCAGCTGACCACTCGCGGACGGGAACAAAGTGGCGGCGCCACTGGAGAGATCGACGTCCTTGCCCAGGGCGTTGAAATACACCGTGCCCGGCAGGATTGAATAGACGGTCGTGGTGTTGTTGGCCTGGCTGCCAGGCAGCTTACCGGTGAAGTACGGCAGGATATTGGAGTTGTTGGCAAGCACCACGTCCCCGGCGCTGGCCTGAGCGCTGAAGGATGAATCCGCGCCATAGGTCAGAAAACTCAGGGTTGCCGCCGTGCCGGCCGCCTTGGGCTGCAACAGGTCGGTGGGATTGCCGATAGCGCTGATGGCGATGCCGTCCTGCGCCCACAACGCCACCTGTGAGTCCTGCATGGCGAACAGCGAGCCCACCTGCAGGGGCGCGGACAGCCCCAAAACACTAAATGGCGATGTGTTGAACGCACCGCCTGCGGTGAGAGTGCCGCTACCCTCGGCCAAATAGAACTGGCCGGTCGTGACATTGCCGCCGGCCGTGACGTCCAGGCCGCCGCTCGCATACTCAGTTTGCGTGGTGGGCGTCGCGTTCATGCCGCCGGCTGCAGCAGCCGACAGCGTAGTGACATTCCCACCCGCAGAGATGCGCACATCGCCGCCGCCCAGAGTCGCCACGCTCCAGGGATTGGCGGCATAGGCCGCGAGATTGGTACCCCAGACGCCGACCGACGCGCTGCCGGAGTTGGTGCTACCAAAAGCCAGCCACGCTGAAATATTTTCCTGCACCGGCGCCGCGGTGATGCTGCCGCCGGCTTCCACACTGACGTTGCCACCGTCCACCATGTACGTGTAATTGCCCGCTCCCGTGACCGTGCCCGTCGCAGCGCCAGTGCTGGCCGCCGGTGCCACACCGGTGGTGTAGGCGCCGGAGAAGGTGTTGATGACGACGTTGCCCGAAGACACCAGATCGATGTTGCCGGTGGACGTCTGCAAAATTGCGCCCTTGCCGGTCTTGGCGCCCGCCGTACCCAATGTCAGGGTCGCCGCCTTACCGGGCAGGATCGCCAGCGGATCGGCACCGGCGACGTTGGCGCCAGCGACAAAGTGCAGGGAAGAGGACTGGGCCTGATCGAGCAAGCTGCCACCGCTGACGCCATCGTTGAAGTTGGCACTGATGTTCAGCGAATTCGCGGCCCGCACCGTCAGGTCGATCGGTGTATCAAGCGTACTCAAGTCCACGGCCTTGGTCAGCGTGGTATTGATGGGCTCGACCAGCACCACTCCAGGCTCGAGGATCAGCTGCGGCACCTGCGTTCCCTGGCCCGAGGACTGCGGCAGCAGGTGGGCCGGCACCACGTCCGCTGCCGCGCTTACGTAACCGTTCACGGTGTTAGCGATCCGGTTCCAGTTGGTACTCGTCGTGAAGTCACCCGTTGGGGCAGCGCCATTTCCGTAATGCGTGAAGTCCGCGGTCTGCAGCACCGGCTCGACGAGGATTTGACCGACACCACGCAGCGTCGTGTCTATTTGTGAAACCGCCACGTCATCGCCGTTCATCGTCGGCGCGCGCAGAATCAATGTTCCGACCTGCTGTGGGCCCGACGTAATGATGCCCGCGGCCGTGGCATTACTGGCCGGCAGGTTCACTGTACCCGACACGGTGGCAAGCTCTATGGTGCCACCGCGGCCACTGGCGTCGTCATTGACCGTACTGGCTTCGGCGCTCAGCGTACCGGAACCATCCAGAGTCACATTGCCGTTGGCGAACAGGCCAATGGATCCGCGTGTGTCGGCCGATGCGGCTGCAATCGTGCCGGCGATGTCGATGGCACCGCCGTCCGCGCTCAGCACCACCTGATTCGCGGTCAGGACCTGTCCCTGCAACAGGTCGAGGTCACCACCGCCGCTTTCCACGTTGATCGAGCGCATGAATCCCGACAGCGTCCCCACAAGACTGGGGAGACCACCGCTCAGCTGACCCGTGTACAAGATTAAGCTGCCGCCGGTGACATCCGCTGGCGAGCCCCCATTCAGTTGTCCCGCGATCGTTGCTGTGCCACCCGCCGTGATATCCAGGGAGCCATCCGCAGCACCCAGAGCGCCCGCGACATTGATACGCGAACCCTGTGCCAGACTCACATTGCCCGCGGCAGTCAGGTTGACCGCGCCGCCCGCCGCGCCGCGGGTCTGATCTTCGACACCCACCGCGATGCCCGAGGCATCGAGCTGAGCGCCGGAGCCGAGACTTAGGTCCCCACCCGTGGCCGTCAGTCGGATGTTGCCGCCTGGCACGATGATGGAACCGCTGTCAGCAATCGACTGGGCGCTGAGACTGAGCCCGCCGCCCAACGAGGACTGCACTGAGGATGCGGAGGCGGCGGTACCCTGTTGCCCAATGCTGAGGTTGCCCGTACCCGCCAGACTGGCCGAGGAACCTGCACTGGCCGTCAGCTGCTGGGCGTTGAGCGCCAGATTGCCGTTGACGGCAAGCGTGCCGCCGCCCGCGCCGACGATGGAACCGGTGGCATTGAAGGTGGTGGTAGCATGCGCACCGGTATTGATGGCCAGAGCGCCTGCACCGACCGACGGTGTGACACCCGCAGCTGTCACGCCCACCGGGCCCCCAAAGTCGATTTCACCTGCGCTGAAGGTCAGCGACTGTGCGCCGGTGACCGGCGCAATCACTTGCGCCGCCTGAGAGGCAGAGCCATTGCCCTGCAGGCTGATGTCACCGGCTGTGAACGAGGCCTGGGGCACCGTATCGTTGATGCTGGCGGCCACCAGCGTGAGTGACTGCAGCCCCGGCGCGGCGGAAGTGCCCGGACCCAGTGTCGTGGGCGCCAGCAGGTCGATATTGCCGGCACTGGCGATGCGCACTGAACCGGCCTGATTCAGCTGTGCGAGTAGCATCGGATCGATCTGCAGCGCGTCGCTGTTGGGCGCGCCGCCCGTACTCACGAAACCCACGCTGTTCGACGCCAGGGAAATGCTCGCGCCGCGCGTGCCCAGCGTGCTGCCATCCGCTACCGTCACAGCGGCTGGCGCATCCAGCGCCACGGCGTTGCCGTTCAGGGTGGCGGGCGACACCGTGATGCTGGCGGCAGCGGCATCCCCGGCGCCCGTACGCTGTAACACGGGTAGTGTGCTGTTGGACACAGCGAGCAATGCGGCGTCATGTGCGGTATTGGCACCACCCGCCAGTGTCACGGCCTGCGGCTGCACGACGCCGGGACCTGTGGCCGTCAGCGTCGCGCCGGCATCCACGTCGATCGACGAATTCGCCACCGCCGTGATCTGCCCGGCCGTGAGGCTGGCGCCGGCGCCGAACTCCACGCTGCCGGCGGTGACATTGATCGCGCCCCCGGCCTGCTGATTGCCCCCGAGCAATAAGTTGCCCGCATTCCACGCCTCCAGGCTCGCTGGATTGATGACAACGTCACCGGCTGGCGCCTGTCCGGCATCGCCCACATAGATGCTCGCAGGTTGCGCCGCCGTGCTGCCCTGGGCGCTGCTCGCGACGGTATAGATGTCGACCGAGCCCGCCGCGCCACTGGTGCCCGGTTGGGTGTTGACCTTGCTGCCTTGACCCAAAGTCAGCGTACTGCCGACCGCGACCGCCAGCGTGCCGGCATCCGCTGGCAGCGTCGTTGGCGCCGCTCCGGGGGCCGCAGTTGCTGCCGCCTGTCCGAAATACTGCGTGCCGGTAGCGACGTCGTATTGTGCCAGCTGCTGACCATAGCTGCCCGGATAGACCGCAAAGCCGGTATAGCCGGAACTGGCACGCAAGCCTTGGGAGCCTGCGACGTCCGTCAGCCCAGCACTGCCGTTGCCAAATGAATAGTAGCCGGCGACGACCGCGGTGCCGTTCGCCAGACTTCCCAGCTGACCCGAGGTCGTGCCCCTGTACGAAGGCTCGGCCTGAACGAGGTACGCGCCCGGCAACAGCGCGTAGCGCGCCGGCAGCAGCGCGTAGAACCCCGCTGCCAACCCGGGCACGCCACTCAGATACACACTGCGACCGATCGCGGTATTGGAACCAGTGAACTCCTGCAGGTCGTAGGCGGCGAAGGGGCCCGCCGACGGTAGGATCGCGTACAACCCGCCCGCCGCGGCCTGTGCCAGACCAAGTGCATCCGTCGAGCCGCCGAGGCCCGGTACCCACTCGTAGGCGCTGATATCACCGCCGCCACCGACGTCAACAGTGGAGCCACTCTGAAACTGCACACCTTGCGCGCTGAGGGTCACGGTGCGCGAGCCGGTTCCAGCACCATTGACCAGCGTGGTGGGTAGCGACCCGATGCCCGTGACCGCGGCCGTGTCATTGCCCGCGCTGTATACCCACTCCTGGCCGCCATAGGTGGTCTGGCCGAAAGGCAGCACACTGCCGTCGGAGCTGACGGAGATGTAGCTGTTCGGCCCCAGGGCCAACTGGTTGGCGGCGCTCAGGCTGATAGCACCGAACGGCGCCACCACCACGCCATTGTCATTGATGTCATTGGCAGTAATGGCGAGCGTTCCGCCCACCGAAAGCGGCGTAGCCGGGATCGGCGAACCGGCCGTGCGGTTGATGCTGACATCGCCGCCGGCGTTGAGAGCGTAGTTCGCCAGCGTCGCGGGATAGACCCGCGCGGCAGTCACATTCAAATTGCCGCCGGCGTACAGCGCGCCGCTGGCCTGGGTGGCATTGACGGGCAGCAGCTGGACATCATTGACGGTGTTCAGCGTGACATTGCCTGCGCTCTGTATCCAGGTGTAGCCGGACAGACCGATTTCCTGGGCGTTGATCGTCAGGGCCCCGGTCCCGGTGCTCGCGGCGGTCGCCCTGGCCGCCTCTTGGGTCGGTATCTGCTGGCTGTCCGTCAGCACCACGTACGGGGCGCTTACCGTGGCCTGGGTACTGTTGTAGAGGGAGATAATCGGTGCATCGAGTGTGATCTGGCGACCCATCGAGAGCGTGGGAGAGCCGCCGCTCGTGAACATGATGCTGCCTCTGGCGACGTTGCCGGCAGCATCGACCGGAGCGTTGCCGGCGCTGAGGGTCAGCGAGTCGATGCCCGACTGTTGCAGCTGGTTGATGCCCAGCACGGCACTGCCGGAGAAGTCGGGCTGCGTGGTGGAGTCGATCGACTGCACCAGCTGGATGCTGTAAGGACCCACGAACAGCGTGGGCGAAGTATTACCCGAAGCCGCGCCCAGTGGCGCGCGCAATTGCACGTTCAGGGAACCACCGTCGATGGCGCCCTGCGCCGGCGCGCCCTGGCCACCAGCGGCCGACAACGTGGCCAGCAATGATATGGATTCGGAGGACACCAAGGTCAGCGCGCCGGCAGCGCTGCCCACCAGCGTATGCAGATACCCGCTGCCGGGCGCATTGAGCACATCCAGTTCCGCCGACGCACCTGCAATGTCGATCAGAGAGCCGCCGTCGGCGACGATCCCGCCGCGGTCCGCAGTGAGGGTGATGCTGCCACCCGGTAGCACGGTTCCCAGCGGCAGGTTGAGCGAATTCGGCGTCGCGATAATCGCGCCGCTTACATTCAGGACTGCATTGTCGCCGATATCAACGTCCTGCCCACGCACATACCCCGGATCATTCAGCGTCGTGGGCACCGTGATATGAGCGGAGATGCTGCCGCCGGGCGCGCGCAGCGTGCCGCTCTCCAGAATACTGCCTTGGCTGGCGAGCGCAATGGAGCCCGTGGCGCCCGGACCTACTTCAATGATGGCGCCCGGCTGAACGTCCACATCGCCCATGATGATCTGATTGCCGAAATAGGAATTGGTCAGCTGCGACACAAAGCTCAGCGCTGACGGCGTCTGGGTGGCCAACGGGAACAGCTGCGGCTCGGTAAAGCCCAGCACCTCCCCGCCCGAGCGCCGACCAATGTAGCTCCCGCTGAGCTGCAGGGACTGGGCCGCGGCATCGATAGTGGTGTCGGCTGCCACCGTGAGCACATCGTTGCTCGCGGAATCCGCTGCCGCCAGGCCGGTCGCGGTAAGCCCCACGCGCGAGAACCCGTCATTGGAGAACAGCGCCGACCCCACGGCGAAGAATTCGCCTGGTGTGACGCTGTCGTCGATGGCCTGTGCCGTCGACCAGCTGGACCCGTCCTGAACCAGGATGCGCGGCGCCTGAAGTGCGAAACTGCCGCCCGCCGCACCCTGTACACCAAACGCTTGGACGTTGGTGCCAGTCCCGACCTGCAGCCCCGCAGCGAACGGGCTGGCGCCGATGTTGATAGTGCCCCCGGTGCCGCCCGTCAGAGTGTTGTTGGACTTCAGCCAGGCACCGCCATCGGCCAGCAGGCTGACGCCATTGCCCAGCGACAGCTCGCCACCGGGACTGAACGAGGAATAAGCGCCCAGCAGCGACGGCTCGGTAGCGGCTGGCCAGATGGCCACGGGCAGCCAGTTGGGATTGAGGGCAAGGGATAAGGTGATGCTCCCGCCGTCCTGCAGCGTCGCGCCCTGCGGGTTCGTCGTGGTGAGGCTGGAGTCATTGGTCCACTGGCCGCCGACATCGAGTGTGACGTTGTCGGCCACGCTGATGCCGGGACGCAGCGTGATCGCCGAGGAGCGCGCGGTGTCCACCGATTCCAAGTTGATGGCACCGCCGGGCGCTGTGATACCGGATCCAATGCGGATGTTCGGCGCCACGACCAGCAGCGATCCGCCGGACCCCAGATTCAGCGGCAGTGCCGCCGGCACGGTGACGGCGGAATCGCTGAAAATCTCGGTGTTCTGGAAACCATTGCCCAGATAATCGGGCGCCAGCTGCAAGGGCTGCGGCGGCAAGGCGGCGCCGTCGGCGACGCTTACCGGCGCGGGATGGGCGGTGAAGGTCACGGCAGGCGCAAAGAATTGCGGCAAGCTGCCCTGCGCGACTTGCGCCGCAGGACCCACCGGGTCACCGATGACGAGCGTACCCCCACTGGCCATGGCCACGGTCCCCGACGAGGGGATAGTGCCGCCATTGGCGACCACTGCCGCGAGGCTGTCGGCCGGAATGCTGGCGCCACTGCGCTGGAAGGCACCGTTGACGGCGGTGCCAACCAGCGTGCCCTGCATGACCATGGCCGGTGCGGCCATCCGCACCGTGCCCGCCGAGAACCCCTGGGTATAAGCGGACTGAATCTGTCCGCCCAAGCCGGGTGTGGTACCCGTGGTCTGCACACCAAAGCCGGCGAAGCTCTGCGTATACGTGGGATTCAACACTCCGACGTACGCAAGCGCGGGATTGGCAGTCTCGATGCTGTAGGTGTGGCCATCGGCACCCTGTAGCTGCGACGTCTGTACGGGACCCGCGGCGTAGTTCCACGCACCACCCGACACGTTGATAGTGGAGCCCTGCGCAATGACAAGATCGCCTTCAGACTGGAATGACACCGAACCGCCGGCGGCCATGCGCTGGGCAACGTTCTCCTGCAGACCCTGCAGAATGGCCAGCCAGGAAGACGCGCTGATGAGCGGCGGCCTGCCATCCTGGAGGTCCACGTCGACCGTCTGACCGTGCAGCGGACCGGTGCGCTGTTGGGGATCGTCCTCCAGCTCGTTGCCGAACAGCTGGACGGCCTCGACATTGGACGACATCGGTAGATTCGCCGTGGTGCCGGCAAGATCAATGTTGACCCCCGCGCCCACTCGGATCTGTGCCGCGGTATTTCCCTCGTTCAGCAAACCCTGGCTGGGCTGGGCGGCCGCCAGCACGCTTAGGTTGCCGCCAGGCGCATTGATGGTGCCGCCATCCATATATACGGCTTCGCCGTAGAGCTGCACACTGGAGAGCATTTGTGGCTGCGCCACGGCCGCCGTGGCAGCGGTATTGCTGATTTCCGGCAGCACCTCGATGTCGCTGGTGGGGCCGAGCGTCAGCGTGCCACCCTGGGTTGCGAGCAGTTGCGCGCTGTTGCTGCTGCCACTGATCGTGCCCTGCGCAGCTTGGAGAATCACCGAACCGTTTTCAGATACGGACGTGGTGGCGGAAATGCGTCCCGACTGGTTTACCGCGAGACCAATCAGCGAGACGTTTCCGCGCGGCGCCGACAGCGAGCCGCCGCCAAGATTCGCCGCCGTACCGACCGGGACGTTCGGTGCTGGACTCGGCGGTCCCGTGGGTGCGCTGCCGGCCGGCGTGGTATTGCTGACCTCCACCAGCAGCCCGCGCAAGGAGGAGTCGCTGCTCGACTGCAGGTAGATGGTCTGGCCGGCCGCCAGCAGGACCTGCCCGTCCGGCGACGACAGGCTTCCGGCGTTGTCGACTACCTGCCCCGCCAGCATGATCCGGCCTGCATCGCCGGCGGTCAGCGTCGCGCCTGGCTGCACCTCGATCTGCACCTGCTCCGGAACGCCATTGGCGTCCAGCACCGGATTGCCAGTGGCATCGGTGACGTAGATGCGTCCGTCCGACTGCAGCGCCGGTCCGGTATTGGAGGCGAGACTACCACCGGTGAATTGGGCATCGCCGCCATACAGCCCAAGCGATGAGGCCATCAGGCCACCCACATTCACCGTTGCCGAAGAGCCGAATACGAAGCCATTGGGATTGATCAGCCACACCTGGCCGTTCGCATTCAGCGTGCCGAAAATGCTGGAGGGGCTGCTCTGGTAGATCTTGTTCAGCGCGACCGCCGTGCTGGAAGGCTGGACGAACTGCACCACTGCGCCGGCGCCGATATTGAATGAGGCCCAATTGAGAATGGCGTTGCCCGAGCTCTGGTTGACCGTCAGCCTATTACCGGTTTGAGTGGCCGAGGCACTTCCGTAAGTCACAAATCCACCGGGCCCCGTCGATGTGCCATTGGGCAGCTTGGTGTTAAAGCCCGGGGTCGCGCCCGGCGCGCAGGTGCCCGGGAAACAGGGCACAGGCAGCACCGGCGGCGGTGCCGCCAGGCCGACATGACCGTAGGTCAGCGCAGCCGTCACGGCCTGGGCGATGGCGCTGCGGGAAACCCTCGACGGACGTGGCCTGAGTTTCATGGCTAGAATGATCCTTTGAAGTCGAACAGGACCCGCGAGTCATGCGTACGGGTGATCGGCCCGGGCAACAGGGTGTACGCCCAGGACAACGTACCGGTGACGGCATGCCCAGGCAGGAGGTCGAAGCCGGCGCCCGCACTGCGCAGGTCGGTGTCCGTCGGCTGTCCTGGCAGTGGCGCCAGGTAGTGCGCATGGGCGTTGTCGAAAAAGGCGAAGGCATCGCCGACCAGGAATTTGTGCCAGCTGAGGTCCGGCGAGGTGAGCTGGACCGACTCCTTGACACCGTCGTCGCTCAGGACCTCCGCTTCCAGGTAGCCGCGCACTCCGTCAGCTCCAGTCAATGCCTGCTGCTCATACACCAGAAGTGGCTCTTGCGCGGCCTGCCCCGCGACCCGCACCGCCAATTGCAAGCCGCCCGGGAGGCGCGTGGTGAATTGAAAATCGCCGCGCGCGTAGCTGTAGTTGCCGCGCGCCTCGAAGCGGCTGTTGTCGAAGTTCAAAGTGTCGTTGGTGATACCGCGGGGTCCCCCATTGGCGCTGAGGTCGAACTGCAGTGATTGTCCCAGCCGACCATTGCTGCTCATCCATTGCCACAGCCCGGTGTACGCCAGGCTGAGATTGGCATAGGCGACGGGCATGATGTCGCTCACCGCACCGCCAGAATCACCTTGGGCCGCGAGATTGATAGTGTTGTGGAAGTGCTTGTAATCCACCCCCAGCGTAAGGCTCTGGACGTCGCCCGGCAGCATGATCACCGGAAACAGCACCCGCCCGCCGTACACCTGGCCATCACCCAGCACACCCAGAGTGCCCACGGTCGCCACATTGCTCGATGAATCCGTGAAACTCAGGGCGGGACGGATTCCCGGCCCCAGTGGCCGGAAACCGTAGCTGACATTCAGTACCCGCACCTCGCTGAGATCCTGCGGCGAGGTGTTGAACTGCGCGGCAATACTGTCCAGCGCCGCAAACAGATCGGTGTACGCCAGGCTCACGGTGGCGCGCAGCGGGCGCGTATCCTGGGTGTACTGGTTGTTCAGCTCCAAGCTGCCATGCAACGGCAGGTGGTCATCGACGTTCAGGGCGAGATCCATGGTGCCCGGTTCGGCACCCGCCTTCAGCACCGGCACCACGGAACGGTCAGGCGTCTTCTGGTTGAGGACGGTCAGTTCCTGTTGCAGTTCCGGCATTCGCGGCACTGTCCCGGGTGTGGTCTCGGGCAGGGCCTCTAGGATCTTGCCTTCGGAAAAGTATTTGGCACCGCTGATGATGCGTGCGTGAATGTGGCCCTCGGTGACCTTCAGCCGCACGATGGCCTCGTTCACCTGCTGCGGCGGAATGTCCACAAATACCGTGGCATATCCCAGCGCATGGTAGGCATTTTCCAATGCGGTGCGCGCTGCCTCGACCTCGGTCATGGTCTTGCCGTCGCCCAGCAGCGGGTACAGAACCCCCTCGATCTGCCGGTTATCCAGCACGGTGTTGCCCAGCACGCGGTACTCGTGCACGTCGAACTTCGGTGCTGGCGCGGGGGCATCGGCGGCCATCAGCGGATTGACTTGCAGCACAAACAGCGCGCTGACCAGGAGCAGTGCTTTCACATTCAGACCGTGTCAAAAACGAAAAATCCGGCCCCCCTTTCGGGAGGCCGGAAATAAAGGTACAGACTGTTCGTTACGGTTTAGGTAAAGATCAACTTAGCCCTTACAGGGTTGCGGCTGGTGCGTTGCAGCTATTGCCGCCACGGGTGTAGGGGTTGACGTAGATTTCCGTGGAGCCGGTACCGGCGGTGAACGCGCCGCCCTTCAGCGGGAGGCCCGAGGCATTGCCGTTATTGCTGGAGTCCAAACCGGCGCCCGGGATGACGTTGATGTCGGCTGCCTGGGGTGCATTGCCGAGCAGTGGGACCGCATTCTGCAGGAACTGCGAGAGAATGCCCGCCTGAGTGCTGGAACCCAGGCCGGGGTTCGGCACGAAGG
>DASZCK010000177.1:0-51181 GCA_035943195.1 Steroidobacteraceae bacterium | reverse complement strand
CACGGTACCCACCGCGACCACGCCGCTGGCCGACATCCTGGTCGGGCGCGATCGGCCGGGAAGCGCGGGGGTTCAGGCCAACCTGACGGAGCAGCTGGACCTGACGGTACGCTTCAGTACCGGGCCGATCACCCACGCGCTGGTCACCGGTCTTGAAGTGGCGCGGCAGACCTCGGATCTGGACCGCTACAGCAATCCCTTCAACGCCAACAACAACTGGGTGCCGGAAACCTCGCTGCTGAATCCGAATCCGGTTGAGCCGTTGGCCGGCATTCTGCCCGTGACCTCTCGGCAGCACACCACGGCCCGCTCGGAATCCTTCTATGTGACGGACCGCATCGGCTTCAATCAGTACTTCGACCTCTTGGCGAGCGCGCGCTATGACCGTTTCTCGGCCGACTACGCCCAACTGACGGTCACCAGCGGCGCAGTCCTCATCCTCAGTCACGTCGACAATGTCGGCAGCCCGCGCGTCGCCTTCGAATACAAACCATCGGCGGCGCAGACCTACTACATTGCCTATGGCACCTCATTCGACCCCTCGGCCGAAGCACTGACCCTCACCCCCCAGACCGCAAACCTCGGACCGGTAAAGGCCAAGAGTTACGAAACCGGCGCCAAGGAGTCGCTGCTGGGCGGCGGATTGCTGGTGTCGGCCGCGGTGTTTCGCACCGAAGTGAACAATGCCCAGACCAATGATCCGGACAATCCGACGCTGACCATCCTCAATGGCGATCAGCGGGTCGATGGGCTGGAACTGCAGGCCAATGGCCATCTGACGAAGAACTGGGAGCTGTTCGCCGGCTACAGCCTGCTAGATGGCAAGACCCTCTCCTCGGGCACCGCCTCCTATGTCGGCAAGGCTATCCCCAACGTCGCGCACGACACGCTGAATCTGTGGACCGAGTACTCCCTGCCCTTCGGCATCGAAGTCGGCGGGGGCGGTAACTGGGTGGACCAGCGCTTCGCCGACAGCGGCCAGATGGCGCGTCTGCCGGGCTATGTGGTGTGGAATGCGATGCTGTCCTGGAAGGTGAGCCAACATGTCGCGCTGCAGCTGAATGGCCTGAACCTGTTCAATCGCTACTACTTCGTCGCGCCCTACTACACCAATCCCGCGGAAAACCACGTCGTACCCGGCGCCGGTCGTAGCGCCACGCTGTCCATCAACGTGAGTCTCTGAAATCATGCTGGTGTCGGTCCCGGGCCTGCTTAGCGCGCAGGAAGTTCAAACGGTGCGCACGCACCTGAGCGGCGCACCCTGGGCGGATGGCCGACTCACGGCGGGCTACCGTTCGGCCGCAGTCAAAGCGAATCTGCAGCTACCCCAGGCCGATCCGGCCGCGCAGCAGGCGAGCGGCATCGTCGTCCGGGCGCTGGAGCGCAGCGCCACCTTCATCAGCGCCACACTTCCCCACCACGTGTTCCCGCCCCTGTTCAACCGCTATGAATCCGGCATGGCCTTCGGCGCTCACGTCGACAATGCGGTGCGGCTGATTCCCGGCACTCCCCATCGGCTGCGCACCGATATTTCCGCCACGCTGTTTCTGAGCGCGCCCGGCGACTATGACGGCGGCGAGCTCATCGTCGCTGACCTGTACGGCAGCCATTCGCTCAAGCTCGCCGCCGGCGACCTGGTGGTCTATCCGGCCAGCAGCCTGCATCAGGTGGAGCCGGTCACCCGCGGGGTGCGCGAGGCGGCCTTTTTCTGGATCCAGAGCATGGTGCGCGATGACGGCGCGCGCACGCTTTTGTATGACGTGGATACTTCGATCCGCGACCTGACCAGCCGCGGCGCCGATGCTGCCGCGCTGCTGCGGCTCACCGGCTGCTATCACAACCTGCTGCGACGTTGGGCGGAACTGTAACCATCCATGGCACTGACTCGCGAGCAGTTCGCCCGGGCCAATGCCGCCGAGGAACGGCAGTTGCGCCTGGCGCAGCTGCTGCGTTTCAGCTACCGGGAGCTGCAGCAGCTGTTGGAAGGTGATCCGGCCGAGGCGGCGGCGTGGATCCGCAGTGCTGCGGATTGCGGATTGATCGCGGCCCAGCTGCGGCTGGGCCGGATGCTGCTGGAAGGCAGGGGAGTGCCATTGGACCCCGCAGCCGCCCTCGCCTGGTTCCAGCGTGCCGCCGCGCGTGGCGACGCCGGGGCCCTGAACATGGTGGGCCGCTGCCTGGAGAATGGCTGGGGATGCGAGCCGCATACAGTGCAGGCGGCCGCGCAGTACCGAGCGTCGGCCGAACGCGGCTACGACTGGGGTGAGTACAACTTCGCCAATCTGCTGTTCGATGGCCGCGGTGTGCCATGCGATCGCCGGCAGGCCTTGCACTGGTATCGCCGGGCCGCCCGCCAAGGCCACGGGCGCGCCATGAATCTACTGGGTCGCTGCCTCGAGGAAGGCTGGGGCTGCAGTGCCGATCCAGTGGCCGCGCTGCGCTGGTATGAGCGCTCGGCCCACACCGGCTATTTTCGCGGCCAGTTCAATTACGCCGCCGTACTCGCGCAGCATGGACATCCCGAGGCAGCGGCATCCTGGTATCTGCAGGCGGCCGGTGCCGGGGACCATGCCATCCGCGGCGCCATCGTCACCGCCCTGACCAACGCCACGGCACCGGCACTGCAGGCCGCGCGGCGCCGTGTGCTTGCGATGTGTCGCGGGCCGAGTTAGTTCAAGCCCCCAGACGTCAAGATGCTCTCGCCGGTGATCCAGCCCGAATCCTCCGAGGCCAGAAACACCGCCACCTTGGCAACATCTTCCGGCTGACCGATGCGGCCCAGCGGGGTCTGGGCGAGCACGTTCTTCTCGAAGTCGCTGCCGATGATGCCCTGATTGCGGGTGCCCTCGGTCTCAATCACGCCCGGGTTGATGGAATTGACACGGATCTTGCGCGCACCCAACTCCTTTGCGAGGACGCGGGTGATGGTGTCAACAGCGGCCTTAGTGCCAGCGTAAACGCTGGAACCCGGAAGGCTCAAGGTCGAAACCACCGAGGAGATGTTGATGATGCTGCCGCCCTTGGCGCCGAAGTGTTTGACCGCCTCTTGCGTCACCTGTAGCAGGCCCAGCACGTTGATGTCGAACTGGCGATGGAAGAACTCCGCGGTGATCGCTTCCAGCGGCGCGAAGTCGTAGACGCCGGCATTGTTGACCAGGATATCCGGTGCACCGAAGGCCTTGACGGTTTGCGCCACCAGGCGCTGCGCAGCCGGGGCTTGGGCGACATCGGCCTGTACCGCGAGGGCGTTGCCCCCGGCTGCCTTGATCTCGCTGACGACGCTCTCAGCGCCGTCACGCGAGCCCGCATAGTTCACCACCACCGACGCACCAGCCACCGCCAGCGCTCGCGCGATCTGCGCGCCGATGCCCTTGGAGGCGCCCGTTACGATGGCGACCCGTCCACTTAGATTGCTCATGATCCTGCTCCTTGCCTGACTTGCAGCATTGTTCGGTAGTTCGTAGTTTGTGAACTATTGGACTGTGTTATACTCGTCGTGAGTGGCAGGGTCAAATGATCTGCCAGATCAAAAGGTTCTATCGTCATGCGACCGCTGTACCACCCGTCACTGGACGACATCACCGTTGAGGGCATATTGCATGCGCTCAGCGATCCGGTACGGGCGCACATCCTGGCGAAGATCCTGCGCGCTGATGGTGCACAAACCTGCTCCGCCTTCCTCGAGATCAGCGATCGCCCTATTCCCAAGTCCACGCTTTCCCAACACTTCAAGGCGTTGCGCGAAGCCGGCCTCATCCGCAGCGAGCGCAAAGGTGTGGAATTGCACAATACGGCGCGCTGCCAGGAGATCTCAGCGCGTTTTGGGCCCCTCGTCAGTTCGGTGCTGGCGGCCCATCTCGCCCAGGAGCACCGGCACAAAGCTGGTGCGAAAACGCGCCGCACCAAACGCGGCTGAGGCGCGACCGCAGCGCGGCTGTGATGGTATGGCACGGGCGGCCGGCCTATGATGGCGACCGTCTTGTCTCAAGGGGGATATATGCGTGCATCACTGTTCGTAGCCGCAGCGTTGATGGCTGCGCCGTTGTTCGGCTCAGCAGTCCTGGCGGCCGAGAAGATTCCGAAGCCGATCGCCGCCGCGGTCGCCGACAGCGCCCGTCCGCAGGCGGATACCGAGCGCGACGCCGCGCGCAAGCCGGCAGAAATGCTGGCCTTTGCGGGCATCAAGCCGGGTGAACAGATCATCGAGCTGCTGCCCGGCGGTGGCTATTTCACCCGCCTGCTCAGCGTGACAGTGGGCCCCAAGGGGCACATCTATGCGCTGGGCTTTCCGCCACGGCCGCCTCGGCCTGGCAGCAGTGCACCGGCCATGGCCATGCCGAATCCGCTGGAAACCCTCGCCAAGGATCCGCACTATCCGAACATCACCGTGAGCACGATCGCGGCGATCAACTCAGACCCACCCACCGTACAGACCGGCGTGGACCTGGTGTGGACCTCGGACAATTACCATGACCTGCACAACGGCCCCACCGCAGACATCGCGGCCTTCAACAAGCATGTGTTTTCGGTATTGAAGCCGGGTGGCGTGTTCCTGATCATCGACCATGTGGCGGCCGCCGGCACCGGTACCAGCGCCACCAGCACCCTGCACCGGATCGATCCGGAAGCGGTCAAGACCGAGGTGGAAGCCGCCGGTTTCAAGCTGGCGGGCAGCAGCGATGCCGCGCACAACCCGGATGATCCGCATACCGCGGCCGTCCGAGACTCCTCGATCCGCGGCCACACGGACGAATTCGCGTTGAAGTTCGTCAAGCCGAAGTAGCTGAATCGGCCCCGGTCGGGGAATACCTGACCGGGGCTTTCGATCAGCCCGCGACCTGCGCCACCACATACAGACACACCGCGCCAAGAACCGTGGCGAAGGTGGTCAGCAGGCGCGGATGCGCATGGTGGCTCTCGGGAAGCAGGTCGCTGCCTCCGACATAGAGGAAGAATCCGGAAAATAGCGCCAGGACCACCGCCAGCCCCTGGGTGGGGATGGTCAGTGCCATGCTGGTCAGCGCGCCTGCCACGGGCGCGAGGGCATCCACCACCAGCCATTTGAAGGCACCGCGGCGGTCGCCGCCGTTGCGCAGCACCACGCTCACGGTGTTCAGGCCATCTGAAAAATCATGGGCCAGGACGGCGACGGCAACCGCGATGCCCACGGCCCGGCTCGCCTGAAAGCCAATGCCGATGGCAAAACCATCCAGGAAACTGTGCAAGGCAAAGCTCGTGGCCGCAGCCCAGGCGCGCTGCGGGTTGGGGCGGCCCCTGGCATCGCTCGCATGGCCGGGCAAGGACCGATCCAGCAGCAGGTACAACAGAAACCCCAGGCCTGCCAGCGCCAACACCGCGCGCGGCGCAAGTCCGGCATGCGGCCCGACGCTCGCACCCAGGTCCACGGCTTCGGGCAGCAGATCAAAGAAGGCGACGCCAATGACCGCGCCGGCGCTGAAGGCCAGGATCAGGTGCAGGCGGTCACGCAGGGAAATCCCCACCCAGCCGCCGAGCATGGTGGCCACGCAGGTGGCCGCGGCGATGGGAAGTATCAGCAGATTTTGCACGCCGTCCCGCTCCAGGCCGTTCAAAGCCCCCGATAGGCCACCAGCGGTGCCACTTCAGGGGGTCGACCATAGAAATCAATAAACATGGCCTGCGGGTCGCGGCTGCGGCCACGCGAGAGAACCTTGGTGCGCAGGCTATCACCATTGGCCCGGCTCAGCCCGCCATTGGCGGTAAACCACTCGCCCGCATCACGCGCCAGTACCTCGCTCCAGATGTAGGCGTAGTAACCGGCCGAATAACCGCCGGAGAACACATGGGCGAAATAGGCCGTGTGATAGCGGGGCGGCACCAGCGAGGAGTCGATGCCATACCGCGCCAGGACTGCCGCCTCGAATCGCGCCGGATCGGCGGCCTGCGCCACATCCTGTATAGCCAGTTCGTGCCAGGCCTGATCGATGAGCGCCGCGGCCAGGTATTCGGTGGTCGCATAGCCCTGGTCAAACTTCTGGGCCGCCAGCACCTTTTCCAGCAGTGCCGCGGGCATCGGCTCCCCGGTGCGATAGTGGCGTGCAAAGTTCGCGAGCACCTTGCGGTCGCGCGCCCACATTTCATTGAACTGTGACGGGAACTCCACAAAGTCGCGCGGCACGTTGGTTCCCTGCAGCAACGGATAGCGCACGTCCGAGAGCATGCCGTGCAGCGCATGCCCGAACTCGTGGAACAGGGTCGTGACCTCCTCAAAAGTCAGCAGCGCCGGCTGACCGGGCTGGGGTTTGGGGACGTTCAGATTGTTGGCGACCACGGGTTTTAGACCCAGGAGCCGGGTCTGGCGCACGAAATTGCTCATCCAGGCGCCGCCCTGCTTGCTGTCGCGTGCGAAATAGTCCGCCACGAACAGCGCAAGAGCAGCCCCATCCTTGTCGAAGACTTCGAAAATCCGCACGTCCGGGTGATACACCGGCAGATCCGTGCGCTCATTGAACGTCAGCCCATAAAGCTCATGCGCCGAATAGAACACCCCATCCTTGACGACGCGGTTCAGT
Source organism: Steroidobacteraceae bacterium (assembly GCA_035943195.1). Lineage (GTDB taxonomy): Bacteria > Pseudomonadota > Gammaproteobacteria > Steroidobacterales > Steroidobacteraceae > DAIDKA01. The sequence continues at coordinate 44,630 of DASZCK010000177.1, read as the reverse complement.
TCGAAATACGGCGCGACCTGCGCCCGATCAAAATCGAAGCGTGCCTTGCGCAAGCGCTCGGCGTAGTAGAGCCAGTCCCAGGCAGCCAGCCGAAACGGGGCGAAGCCATCCTCGCGCGCATGGGCGTCAATGAGCTGCTGCAGATCCCGGGCATCCTCGCGCGCCCGCGCCAGCGCGGCCGGCACCAGGTCCGTGAGTATGCGGTGCACGGCTGCGGGGCTGCCGGCGGACTCGTCCTCCAGTTGGTAGGTCGCATGGTCGCGGAACCCAAGCAGCGCTGCGCGTTCGGCGCGCAACGCCACCAGCTGCTGCACGATCCGCGTATTGTCCGCGGCCCCATCGCGGGCACGCGCCGTAGAAGCCTTGAACACGCGCTCGCGCAGTGCGCGATTTGCCAGTTGCGCAAGCGGCGGTTGCGTGGTCGTGTTCTGCAGGGTGAGCAGCCACTTGCCCGCGAGGCCACGGGCCGCGGCCGCCGCGGCTGCGGCACCGATCTGCTCGGCTGCCAGTCCTGCCAGTTCGGCTGCATCGTTGACCACCACCGCCGCCTCAGTGGTCGCCTTGAGCACGTTCTGCTTGAAGCTCGTGGTCAGGCTGGAGATCTGGCCGTTGATGGCCTTGAGGCGTGTCTTGTCCGCCTCATTCAGCCGCGCCCCGGCGCGCACGAATTGTGTGTAGTAGCGTTCCATGAGCTGAACGGCCTCGGACTCGAGCCCAAGCTGCGCACGCTTCGCATGCAGCTCACTCACGCGTGCGAACAATTTTGAGTCCAGCGCAATCGCATCCTCGTGCGCGGCCAGCTGCGGCGCGAGCTCGGACTCGTACTGCTGCAGCACATCGTTGGTGTTGGAGGAATTGAGGTTGAAGAATACCGCCATCGCGCGCTCCAGCAGCTCACCGGAGCGCTCCAGGGCCACGATGGTGTTGTCGAAAGTCGGCACGGCCTGCTGCTCCGTGATCGCGCACACTTCCAGCAGCTGCGCCGCCATGCCCAGGGCGATTGCTTCCCGCAGGTGCGGGTCTTCCAGGCGGTCGAATGGTGGCAGCTGGTATGGCAGGTTACTGACCTGCAACAGGGGATTGGAGCGCATGGACTATTTTTGCACACTCCCGCGATTTGGCGTATTTCGCTACACTGTACCCATGAGCATCCAAAAAGACTCCGTCGTCACTTTTCACTACACCCTCAAGGACGATGCCGGCGAGGTGATCGACAGCTCCGACGGCGGCGATCCGCTCGCCTATATTCATGGGCATGGAAACCTCGTCGCCGGACTGGAACGCGAACTGACGGGCAAGGTCGCCGGCGACAAGCTGGATGTGAAGATTTCGCCGGCAGACGGTTACGGCGAATACGACGCCGCCATGGTGCAGCGCGTACCGCGCCGGCAGTTAAAGGGCATCTCTAAGATCCATGTGGGCATGAAACTGCATGCTCAGACTCAGGAGGGCCCGCGTGAGGTCACCGTCACCCAGGTACTGGGCGACACGGTCACCATCGATGCCAATCATCCGCTGGCGGGCAAGAACCTGAACTTTGCCGTCGACATTACCGAGGTACGCGCAGCGACCGAGGAAGAGCTCGAGCACGGTCACGTGCACGGCGCACACGGGCACCATCACTAGCCGTGCAGGTCCTGCGCTCGGCCCTTCCACTGGCCGCCGCGCCCGAGCTGGTACTGCCACGCTGAATAAAACGTCGCCCCGGCATAGAACGCCGCGGCGGCCGGCAGTGTCAGCGTCCACAGAGGATTCAGACGATAGAAGCGCACCATGGGCGCATAACAGAGGCTCATGAGGGCCCACGCCGCGAGGCCCCCGACCAGACCTAACCGACTGTCGCTGAGCAACAGCAGCGGCGGCAACAGATAGCTGGCCAGCAGCCCCAGCAGCGTCGAGAACAGCAGCAGCCACGAATGACGCAGCTGATTGAAGGCGCTGCGCGAGATCATCCGGCCGATCTCGGCCACCGATCCATAGGGACGCAGGCTGCGCGCCCGCCGCGTCAGCCCCAAAGACACGCGGCCACCGCTGTGCTTGATGGAACGCGCCAGCGAGCAGTCATCGATAATCTGTGAGCGTATCGCCGCCAGACCACCACTGCGCGCCAGGGCCTGCGGGCGAACCAGCATGCAGCCGCCAGCGGCGCCAGCCGTGGCCGCTCCGGCGCGCGCGATCCACGAAGGTGGATACAGCTTCAAAAAGAAGAACACGAACGCGGGGATGAGCCAGCGTTCGGCGACGTTGCTGACCGTGAGTTGGACCATGGACGACAGTAGGTCCGCGTTCAGGCGCCGGGCATTCGCCACCAGTCGCGCGACATTGTCCGGCTCGTGATGAATATCGGCATCGGTGAACAGAAAAAAATCTGCCTGGAGCGCCCCTGCCGCCGCTACGCCCCGCGCCATGGCACACACCTTGCCGCTCCAGCCTGGGTCAGGTCCTGAGCCCCGGATGATCGTGACACGCTCGCTCGCGCCCGCCTGCGCCGCAGCCGCGCGTACCACCGCGGCCGTGCCATCGGTACTGGCATCATCGACAAGTACTAGGTGCAGCTCGCCGGCAAATTGCTGCGCCAGCAAGGACTCGACCGCGAGTCCGACGACCGACGCCTCATTGCGGGCCGGCATAATGGCCACGACGCGTGCACTGGCGCCCAAAGGTGCTGCGTCAGTGGACAGCCATCGCGGCACTCGCCAGAAGCCGCCACGGGCCAGCGCCAGGTACAGCCAGATCAGAACCGGCAGCGATGCCAGGTAAAGCATGGTTCGCGAGCTCGCACCGCCGCTACCGGCGGTGCGCAGTCCTCAAACGGCCGAAGCGCCCGACAGACCGCCCACGGCAGCCGGACTGGCCACCGCCTGCGGTTGGACGCTGGTTTCATCCGGGCGCATCTTCAGGAACAACAACGCCAAGGCGGCGACGGTGGAACCCAGCGCCATCACCAGCGCCACATTGGGCACCGGTTGGCCATGTTGGAACAGCAGGCCCGCCACCCAGGGAGCCAGGGCCGCACCGCCGCGACCGACGCCAATGGCCCAGCCGGTGCCAAAGGCGCGCACGTGAGTGGGATAGGCCCGCGCAAAAATCGCGTACATACCGACAATGCCCGCATTGCCGAAGAAGCCGGCCCCGGCGCAGCGCCACGCCAGGCTATTGAGGTCCGCGGGGCTGTGACCAAAGAAGATCACACCGGCCGTCGCCAGCAGCATGGTCACGATGGTGAGGGGTTTGAGCGGCAGTTTCTGCGTCAGAACACCAAACAGCGCGCCGCCGACGGCGCCCCCCACGTTGGCCCAGTTGAGTACACCGGCGGCCGAAGAAGCCGGAAAGCCCATGGTCCCGATGATCGACGGCACCCACTTCAGGATGAAGTAGAAAGTTGTGACGTGGAAGAAGTACGCAATGGTGAGAACGACGGTGGTGGCGACCATAGCGGGTGCAAAAATGTCCCAGATCTTGCCCTTGGCAACATCGGTCACCTGGCTTGGCAGATTGTCAATGGCGGCAAAGCCCATGCGTTTCATGGCATCGTTGATCCGGTTCAGCGCGTTCGCGGGCTGCTTGCGCGCCAGCCAGTGGACCGACTCGGGCACCAGGAACCAGACGATCGGAATCAGTGTCGCCGTAAAGGCCGAGCCGAAGTAGAACACTGAGCGCCAGTCATGCGTCTTCAGCAGGTGCGCGACGATGACGCCACCGAACACCGCACCCAGCGGATAGCCGATGGACATGAAGGAGACGCAGGCATCGCGACGCCGGGCGTTGGCAAATTCTGCCGTCATGGCATTGACGGCGGCCAGCACACCGCCGATCCCAAGCCCTGTCAGCACTCGGTAGACGGACAGATCGACCACGCCGGAGGCATGGGTGGCCATGAACATACCGATGGTCATGAGCACCAGGCAGCCCAGCACCGTGAATCGGCGGCCAATGCGGTCAGCGAGGCCGCCCAGCAGGATTGAGCCGGCCGCCATACCGATGAGTTCCATGGACAGCACCGCGCCCAGGGTCGCCTTGTTGATGTGCCATTCCTTCTGGATGCCGATCGAGGCAAAGCTGATCGACATGACGTCGAAGCCATCCAGGGCGTTCAGACCCACCGCGATGAAAACCACGATGATCTGCAGCATGCCCATGGGCGAATTGAGAAGGGTCTGGCGCGGGTCGCTGTTGTTCATGGACGGTCCCTTGGCCATTCCAGGCCATTCGGTTGGTAGCGTCAGCGCCGCAGGTTATCACGCCCACCGCCAGCGGGAACTGTTGACCATTCAAAGGCCTTATGATGCCGGGTCCTGCGCCTCTAGGCGGGCGAACAGCCGGGTCATGGCCTGGACCCGCCCCAGGTACGTCCCCACCTCCTGGTCGCCGCAGCGCTGGCCCGGCACCGCTCGCAGCCCCTGCCGGACATAAGCGGCCGCCGCCCCGGCCCCGCACAGGTGGATCACGGTGGCCAGATTCTGGCGCTGCTGCAGCGTTGCATTATGGCGGTGATAGCGCGCCAGCAGTATCCCGGTATTTTCCGTGAGGTAGGCAGACACCAGCTCCACCGAGTGGCTGGGGATGACCCGGAAGTACAGGCCGTTCATCCAGCAACTGTGCCAGTCGTTCCAGGACCCCTCGTGCACCACCTGGTGATCATGGATGCACAGCTGACGCGCTTCGGCAAAGGTACCGTCAGTGATCTGGTACATGCCCACGGCGCTGGATGCCGGACGGTAAAGTTCGAAGAAATGCGGCCGCCACGACCACCGCCAGTAGGTACGTGCCACCGGATTGCCCGCCGCCTCCACCTGCGCCAGAGCCGCCAGAAACGGCGCCGTGGTCACCCCCGTGGCATGCTCCTTGAAGATCGGCCCGTATCGGCTCCAGGTCTCCGCAGGCAACTTATTGAGTGCGCCGCTCACTGGAAAAAACAGTTCCGTGGGCTTGCGCAGGACCTGGTAGACGCCGTTGACGAGCAGCGCCACCACCGCCAGCAGCGCCAGCGCCATCAGCAGTTGCAGCCAGCCCGGCGCCCTGCGTACGACCCGCCAGGTGCGCTGACGCAGCCGCGCACTCGGCCACAGCCACAGACGCAGTCGGACCCGCGGCATGCGGGCCTGACGCTTCCTGACTGGGCCGGTGCCACGAGACCTCGCTCGCGCAGCGCGGGCCAAAGGTGTCAGACCCGCACCAACTAGCTAGTGATCCTTTTTGTCTTTGTCATCCGATTCGCGCTTGGGCGCGGCGCGCTCCTGGGGGCGCTCTGCCGGTGGCGCGGCCCGCTGAACCTGCTCACGCTGCGGCACTTGCTCTCGCGGCTGCGCCTGCGGGTGCTGGACCTGCTCACGCTGTTGCACCTGCTGTCGCTGCTGGGCCTGTTCACGCTGCTGGGCCTGGTCGCGCTGTTGCACCTGCTCACGCTGTTGCGCCTGGTCGCGCTGCTGGACCTGTTCACGCTGTTGGGCCTGGTCGCGCTGCTGCGCCTGGTCTCGCTGCTGGGCCTGTTCGCGCTGTTGCGTCTGGTCACGCTGTTGCGCCTGCTCGCGCTGCTGCACCTGGTCTCGCTGCTGGGCCTGGTCTCGCTGCTGCACCTGATCGCGCCGCTGCGCCTGGTCTCTCTGCTGGACCTGCTCGCGCTGCTGAGTCTGTTCACGCTGCTGGGCCTGGTCACGCGGCTGGGCCTGTTGACGGGTTTCAGGGGATGGCCCTGCACGTCCCTGAGGGCCGGGCTGCTGGTGATTATGCAGCCCAGGTCCTGGACCCGGATGCGCGAAGTCGCCGGCGCGCTGGGTGGTCAGGATCTGCGGCCGGCCGCCGTTCTGCTTGGCGTGCAGCTCGGGCAGACCGCGCGCGTGTTGCTGCTGCTGCATCTGCATGCCGGTCGGGGCCCGGTGACGCTCAGTCATGGCGCGACGCTCTTCGATTGAGGCTCGTGCCCGCAGGCCGCCCTGGCCGCCGTTGAAACTGACGCGTGACCGCTCGTGGATCCGGATGGGCGTGGTATAGACATTCACGACATTCACGGTGCCGAAATTCGCAACCGCGCGGTTGTAGAAGAAGGCCCCGCCATGCCAGTAGCCGCCCTGGAAGCCGACCCCCGTGTAACCAAAGCCATAGTTCACGCCGCCATAGAAGCCCACATCCGGGCCCCAATAGCCGTCGGTCCAGACGTACTCGCCATCCTGGTAGTCCCAGTACCCGGGCGTCCACAACATGCCACTCACCGGCGGTTCAACCCAGGTGCCGGGCACCCAGTAGTAATCCATCCCGTCCCATGACCAGTATCCCGGGACGAACAGATATCCGGGTGCCGGAAGCGGCGGCTGAACATAGACCGGAATCTCCGGTGGCGCGAAACTGACCGACAGACTCACGTCTAGCGCAGCATGCGACAGAGTCGGTGCAGCGCAGAGTATGAGCAGCGTCAGGAGGGTGAAAAACTTTTGGTTGCGCATGGTGAACCTCATCAGTATCGCCAATCATACTAACGCCGTCCGGTCACGATTGTTTACATTGTCCACCCTCTACGATTACGCCAAAGAGATCTGATAATGTTGGGACTGTCCGCCAATATAAGCTTGCTTTTCCGAGAGATGCCGCTGCTTGCGCGTTTCGCCGCCGCGCGCGCGGCGGGATTTCCGACAGTGGAAATCCAAGTTCCCTACGAACATTCGGCCGCCGCGCTGACAAATGCCGCACGTGCAGCACAGGTGCAAGTGGTATTGATCAATGCGCCGCTGGGCGAGGACCCCCGCACCTTTGGCACCGCAAGTCTGCCGGGCCGCGGCGCGCAGCTGCGCGCCGAGCTGCAGCGCGCCGCCGAGTATGCGCAGGCGCTGGGAACCGGATGCGTCAATGTCCTGGCGGGCCGCTGCGATCCGCAGGATCAGCCTGCAGCATTGCAGCGGCTCACCGACAATCTCGCGCTCGCCGCCGAAATCCTCGCAACAGTGGACGCTCGGCCGCTGCTCGAAGTCATCAATCCAGTCAATGGTCCCGGTTATTGCGTCCCGGATTTCGAATCGGCGGCCCGCATCCTCGAGGCCACTGACGCGCGGGTCGGCCTGCAGTTTGATGTCTATCACGCGGCCATGCTCGGCCTGGATCCGGCGCAGACGTTCACGCGCCACTTGGCGCGCATCCGCCACGTGCAGTTCGCGGACCATCCCGGTCGAGGGGAACCCGGCTCCGGCAGCCTCGACTTCGCCGGCATCTTCCGCACCATTCGCGACAGCAGTTACTCAGGCTGGGTGGGCGCGGAATATCACCCGGTTGGCGCGACGCCGGCAAGCCTGGGCTGGATGCGCCAATATTTTCAGTGATGGTAGAAGATGTGCGGCGGCTCGTCCTCGACGTCCGCCAGATCCGGAGCCTCGACACCTTCGCTGAAATCCACGCGACGATACTTGCCCGACACGAACAGCAACGGCTGATGCGGCGTGATGCCCTTGTGAAGAAAGATCACCTCGCCCAGCACCAGGTAGTGATCGCCGGCCTCGCTGATGCTGTGCGTGCGGCAACCGATGGAGGCCAGGGCGCCTTCCAGACGCGGCCCTGCGGGACTGTCAACGAAACGAAATTTGGGCGGCGCAGAGTCCTTCCAGCCACCTGCGAAGTAAGTCGACAGGGCCTGCTGGTCCTGGCGCAGGACATTGATGGAGAAGCGGGTCAGTACCTGCGGGTCTTGCGCAATGCGCGCCTTGCGCGACGGGCAGAACAGCATCAGCAGTGGATCAAGCGACACCGATGTCACCGAATTGGCGGTCATCGCGTGCACCTGTCCGGCCACCTCGGCGACGATGATGGTCACGCCAGTCGCGAACAGTCCGACCACTTCACGGAAATGCCTGGGATCCAAACTCTTTGTTCCTCGATGCCGCCGGCCGAGCCGATTGTAGAGGCAGCGCCAGGATGCTGCCGCCAGTCTTTGCAACCCGCACCCAAACCCGGCCGGGTTGCTGGTAGACCACGGAGTCCGAGGGTCGGCAGTCCCGACAGACCGGGTGGGCGCCCAGCTCTCCCAGGGTGGGATTGTGCGCACGCAGGCTGGCGGGTACCGAGACGCGCGCCACAAACGTCGCCAGAAACTGGCTCAGATCGGTGGCCGCCGTGCTCACCTGGCCATCCAAGGTCCCGTCCACTGCGAAGGCCGCCTGGCTGCGCCGCGGTAGGCGGCTGTCGGCTGCCAGCTCCGGCGCGAAATACTGTACCGGGGTGCGTGCCCGGGTCTCTTGCCGGGTAGCGATCGCTCGCACCGTGACCAGATCCATCGTCACATGGAACTGCACCCGACCCCGCAGATCCACCAGTTCCTCCTTCACCACGGCCACCACCGCATCCTCGCCGCCCAGACTCTGCAGCTGGCTGTCGCTCTCCGGGCCCGAAGTGCTGATGATCAGCGTCCGCCACGGCCAGTTGGCCGCCACATGGGACAGCTGCATCAACAGCGCCGCGCTGAACCCTCGGTCCGGCTCGCCGGTGTGCCAGACCGGCGGCAGGCGCGCTCGATGTTCCGGCAGCAGCGCCGCGTGATGCACCAGCAGCAACTCGCTCTGCGGCGCCTGCAGGAGCAGAACCGGCCGCCCGTCCGGGGACAGTTCGGCCGCCGGCCCGGGCGTCGCGGCGTGCGCGGCGGCAGCCATACACAGGCCGGCGATCAGGGCGAGAATGCATAAGGGTCGGGTTGGCACACTTCATTGTAATATGCGGACCCCCTACTCGATGGCCCCTCATGAGGTAACGCCAATGCAGATTTCGGAACTGTTCGCGGTGAGTGGTTATGGGGTGGTGGTGACCGGGGGCGCGAGCGGGCTGGGCCTCGCCTACGCCGAAGCGCTGGCGGAGAACGGTGCACGGGTGACTATCCTGGACCTGAACGCCGCGCAGGTCGCCGAACAGAGCGCGCGTCTGGCCGCAGCCGGGCTCGATGTCCGTGGGGTCGCCGTCAGTGTCACGGATCATGCCGCCTTGGACGCGGCCATCGACGGGGCAGCCAAACTCTACGGTCGGCTGGATGTGGTATTCGCCAATGCCGGGGTGGATTCCGGGCCCGGCTTTGTCGATGGCTGGGTGGGCGCTGATCGCAAACGCGTGGCCGACGGCGCATTGGAAGCCTACACCGACGAGCGCTGGAACCGCGTCATCGACGTGAATCTCAACGGAGTATTCGCGACGCTGCGGGCCGCGGCCCGCAACATGCGGCCGCGCCGTTCGGGCCGCATCATCGTCACCACCTCGCTGGCCGCCAACAAGGTGGAACCGGCGATCGGCTCGGCCTACATGGCGGCCAAGGCCGGCGCCTTCCATCTCACGCAGTGCGTGGCGCTGGAATTGGCGGCCTACGGCATTACCGTCAATGCCATCGCGCCGGGGTTCATCGTCACCAATATCGGCGGAGGTCACGCCAAGAAGCCGGAAACCCAGGCCACGGTGGGCAAGTTCATTCCCATGCACCGCGTCGGCTTTCCGGATGACCTCAAGGGACTCGCGCTGTTCCTGGCTTCACCGGGCTCGGCCTACATCACCGGCCAGCAGATCACCATCGACGGTGGCTGGGGCCTGGGATTCGCCGATTAGTCAGATAAACAGCAGCGCCGGCTGCTCCAGGGACTCGCGCAGGGTCTGGATCAACCGTGCGGCATCAAAGCCATCGACGAAACGGTGATCGAAACTCGAGGACAGGTTCATCATGCGGCGCACGGCAATGACGCCGGCGCGTACTACCGGCCGCTCCACCGCGCGATTGACACCGACGATGGCCAGCTCCGGCTGATTGATGATGGGCGTGGAGGCAATGCCGCCCAGTTTTCCCAGGCTGGTCACGGTGATGGTAGAGCCGGTGAGTTCCGCGGGCCGCGCCCGACCGTCGCGCGCGGCGCTGCTGAGGCGGCGGATCTCAGCGTCGATCTCCTTGAGCGACAGCTTCTGCGCATCATGGATGACCGGAACCTTGAGGCCCTGCGGGGTCTGCACCGCAATCCCCACGTGCACCGCGCGATACTGCAGCAGCAGCTGCCGTGTCTCATCGAAACGTGCGTTGCACTGCGGGTGCTGCCCCAGCGCGCGGATCAGCGCCAAAACTATGAACGGCAGGTAGCTCATCGCGACCTCACCGCGGCCGCTGCTGGCGTTGAGTTGCTCGCGCAGCGCCTCGAGCGCCGTGACATCGACCTCCTCCACATATGAAAAGTGGGGAATGGTGTGGGCGCTGCGGCTGACCTGTTCAGCGATCAGCCGCCGCAGGCCGGTCACGGGAATCTCCTGCACATCCGGAACCGGCGCGGCGCTTAGGACCACGGCCGCTGGAGCTTTCAGCCGCGACTCAAGATCGCCGGGAACGATGCGCCCATGCGGACCGCTGCCGGCCACCGTCGCCAGATCGATGCCCGCCTCACGGGCGCGGCGGCGTATGGCGGGCGAGGTGGCCACGCGTTGCCGCGTCGGCGCCGCGTCGGACTCGCTGGCGGTTGCCGGGACGGCCGCCGGCGCCGTTGCGCGCGGCAGATCCCAGTGCGCCCGGGCGGGTTCGGCGGCGCTGGCGCCGGTGTCGAAAACGGCAAGCTCGGCGCCCACCGCGATCCGGTCGCCGGCACGGCCCGTGGTGCTCAGGACGCGCCCGGCAACCGGCGCCGGAACTTCCACGGTCGCCTTCTGCGTCAGCATCTCGACCAGTGGCTGATCCTCCTGGACTTCGTCTCCGGCCACCACCTTCCAGGCGACGATCTCGGCATCCACCGCGCCTTCACCCAGATCCGGAAGCTTGAATACATACCGGCCCATCAGTCCCCCATGACCCGGGTCAGCGCGGCCGCGATGCGGTCGGGACCGGGGAAGTATTCCCATTCAAAGGCGTGCGGATATGGCGTGTCCCACCCCGTCACCCTTTCGATGGGCGCCAGCAGGTTCCAGAAGCACTCCTCCTGCACCGTGGCCGACAGTTCCGCACCGAAGCCACCGAAGCGGGTTGCTTCGTGGACGATGATGCAGCGGCCGGTGCGATTGACCGAGGCACACAGGGTCTGCGTGTCCAACGGTGACAGCGTCCGCAGATCGATGATTTCGGCGTCGATGCCGCTGTGGGTCACGGCCGCCTGTGCCACATGCACCATGGTGCCGTAGGCCACCACCGTGACCTGCGAACCGGGCCGCACGATCTCGGCGCGTGACAAAGGCACGCTGTAGTGGCCGGCGGGGACATCCCCCTTGGGATGAGTACTCCAGGGAACAGCCGCCTTTTCGTGCTCGCCATCGAAGGGCCCACTGTAGATGCGCTTGGGTTCGAAGAAGATCACCGGATCCTCATCTTCGATGGCGCTGATCAACAGGCCCTTGGCATCGTAGGGGTTGGACGGCATCACCACCTTGATGCCGCAGACATGCGTGAAAATCCCTTCGGGGCTCTGTGAATGCGTCTGGCCGCCGCGGATACCGCCGCCGCAGGGCATGCGCACCGTGACTGCCGCATGAAATTCGCCCGCCGTGCGATAGCGCAGACGCGCCAGCTCGCTCACGATCTGGTCGAAGGCGGGATAGGCGTAGTCGGCAAACTGGATTTCCACGACCGGCTTCAGTCCGTGCACCCCCATGCCGATCGCGGCGCCGACGATACCGCCCTCGGCGATCGGCGTATCCAGTACCCGCTGCTCGCCGTACTTGCGCTGCAGGCCGTCAGTGCAGCGAAATACGCCGCCGAAGTAGCCCACATCCTCGCCCATGAGGACGACACTGGGATCGCGTTCCAGCATCACATCCAATGCGGAATTGATCGCCTGTATCATGTTCATCTGCGGCATGGTTGCTCCGCGAACTCAAGTGGGCGTCGCGTCCTTCGCGGCTGCCGCGAGTTCCTGATCAAGCTGCCGACGCTGACGCAGCAGATGCGGTGGCGTGACGGCGAGCACATCGTCGAACATCGTGCGCGGGTCCAGGCGCGGGCCGTCGGTCATGGTGCCGGCGCTCTGCGCCCGCTTCCAGCACTCGGCCACATGGGCCTCGAGCTCCTTCACCAGCTGCTCGTGGCGCTGCTCGGACCATTCGCCCATGCCGATCAGATGCTGTTTGAGACGCTCGACGGGATCGCCCAGGGGCCACGCCTGCCAGTCATCCTTGGGGCGGTAGCGCGCCGGATCGTCGCTGGTGGAATGCGCCGAGGCACGGTAGGTCACCGGCTCGATCAGCGGCGGCCCGCCGCCGCGGCGCGCGCGCGCGGCGGCCCAGCCGGTCACCGCATGCAGCGCCAGGAAATCATTGCCGTCGACCCTGATGCCGGGAATGCCGTAGCCGGGGCCACGGGCCGCAAAGCTGCGCTGTTCGCCCCCGGCAAATCCCTGGAAGGTGGAAATCGCCCATTGATTGTTGACGATGTTGAGGATCACCGGCGCGCGATACACGGCCGCGAAGGTCATGCCGTGGTGGAAATCCGCCTCTGCGCTGCTGCCTTCGCCGATCCAGGCCATGGCGATGCGATCCTGGCCCTTGAGCGCCGAGGCCATCGCCCAACCCACGGCCTGCGGATACTGCGTGGCCAGGTTGCCGGAAATGGAAAATATATTTCCCGATGCCCAGTGATACATGATCGGCATCTGCCGGCCCTTGCACATGTCACCGGTGTTGGACAGGCACTGGCACATGAGATCGACGATGCTGTGGCCGCGCGCGACGTGGGCGCCCTGGTTGCGATAGGCGGGAAAGAGCATGTCATCGGGGTTCAGTGCCATGGTCTGCGCCACCGAGACCGCCTCCTCACCCAGGGAACGGATGTAGAAGGAAATGCGGCCCTGGCGCTGGATGTTCTGCATGCGCTGATCGAATACCCGCGTCAGCAGCATATGACGCAGTCCGACCTGCAGCTCGGCGGGCTCCAGGTGCGGATTCCAGGGACCCACGGCCGCCTGGTTGTCATCGAGCACCCGCACCATGCCGGTGGACAGGAACTCGATATCGGTCAGCGCCGCCGTGGTCTCCGGACGGGTGACGGCACCGGCCGGTGAGATCTGCAGGTAGCTGAAGTCAGGGATCTCGCCCGGCCGGGCCGGAGGGTGCGGGACATGCAGTCGCGGTACCCTCGTCATCGCATTTTCAGACCGGTGTCAGCCATCCGAACCGGTCCGGCGTCACGCCGCGCTGCACATCCACGAGCGCCGCGCGCAGCGCCCGCGTCACGGGCCCCACATCACCGTCGGCAACCGTGACCTCGCGCCCTTGCCAGATCAGCGTGCCCACGCCGGCGAGCACGGCGGCCGTCCCCGACAGCGCGGCCTCGCCGGTTGCGACCCAGTCCAGCGTCTCCTCGACCGTGACGATGCGCTCCTCGGTGCTGTAGCCCAGGTCGCGGGCCAGTGTCAGCAGTGATTCGCGCGTCACGCCGTGCAGAAAAGTCGAATCGAGGCTGCGGGTGAGGATTTGCCGATCACGCAGCAACAGGAAATTGGCCGCGCCGGTTTCCTGGACTTCGCCGCCCGGACAGAACAGCACCTGGTCCACCTTGTATTCGCGACGCGCCGCCAGTGTCGGCCCCAGCGCCGCGGCATAGTTGCCGCCGGTCTTGACCACACCCAGGTGCGGCGCCGAGCGCGGCGCGGGTTCCATCAGGATGCGCAACGGCTTCATGCCGCCCGCGAAATAGTCCCAGACGGGACTCGCCATCACCACCAGTGTCGCCTGATCGGCCGGCGTCGCCGCCGCACCGATGTTGGGTGTGGTGCCGAACAGCAGCGGGCGCACGTACAGCGATCCGGGTGCTTCGGGCACCTCGCCGCGGCAGCGATCCACCAGTGACAGCACCATGCCGCGAACCAGGCCGGCATCCGGTTCGGGCAGCACCAGCTGGCGCGCGCTCTGGCGCAGTCTTTCGATATGCCGATCCAGGCGAAAGACGTGTATGTCGCCATCGTTGCGCCGATAGGCCTTGAAGCCTTCGAAGCAGGAACTGCAGTAATGCAGGGCATGGGCCGCCGGGTGCAGCGACAACGCGCTCATCGGCACCATGTCAAACGCGGACCAGGCGCCATTCTTGTAATTGGCGACGGCCATCAGATCGGTGAACACACTACCGAAGGGCACACTTCTTGGATCAGGCTTGTTCATGAGGGAATTATAGGTGAACGGTGTCGTGATTGGCCCTTCTCAGCGCCCCGACCAGCAAATTCCGTCGCGGAATCACGGCTGTCCGGCAAAAAGCCGCCGGCCTGGCGCGTCCACAGCGTCTCGTAGAGGCCGCCGGCCGCCAGCAGCTGCGCGTGGGAGCCATCCTCGACGATGCGCCCCTCATTGAACACCAGGATCCGGTCCAGATGCGCGATGGTCGACAGACGGTGGGCCACCACCAGCACCGTGCGATCGCGCATCAGCTCACTCAAGGTCTCCTGGATGGCCTTTTCTGTCACCGAATCCAGACTCGACGTGGCCTCATCAAGGATCAGTATCGGGGCGTCTTTGAGGACGACGCGGGCGATGGCGACACGCTGACGCTGGCCGCCCGACAGCTTGATGCCACGCTCGCCCACCAGCGCCGCGTAGCTGCCGGGAACATTCTGGATGAATTCGTGCGCATGGGCCTTGCGCGCAGCCGCCACCACTTCCTCGTCACTGGCTCCCGGACGCCCGTAGCGGATGTTCTCCATCAGGCTGCGGTGAAAGAGGCTCGGATCCTGTGGAATCAGACCCAAATGTGCATGCAGCGATTCCTGGGTGACCTGACGTACGTCAGTGCCGTCGATCAGCACCCGTCCGGACTGCGGCTCGTACAGGCGCAGGATCAGGCTCACGAAAGTGGATTTGCCCGAACCTGAATAGCCCACCAGCCCCACCCGCTGTCCGGCCGCTATGCGCACCGACAGGTCGTGAAACACGGTAGCCGCGCCCTCGTAGGCGAACTTCACATGCTGCAGCTCGATGGCACCGCGGGTGATGTGGGCGGGGAGCGCGCCCGGCAGATCCACGATTTCGTGCGGCCGCACGATGGTGCGCACGCCATTGGTGACATTGCCCACGTATTCGAAGAAATCCAGAAAGCGGCGACTGAGATTGCGCGCTTCATTGATGATCAGCAGTGCCGTGGTCGCCGCCATCACGAATTCAGCGACGCTGATGACGCCCCGGCTCCACAGCAGCAGCGCATAGCACAGGGTGCCGATCTTCAGGATCAGGGCGGCCGAGAACTGGAACCAGCGCACACCCTCCGCATAATGATTCGAGCGCCTGATGGTCAGCATCTCGTGATTGAGCTGCCGGTCCAGGTAACCACGCTCAAAACGCAGCCGTGCAAACAGTCGCGTACTGGTGAGGTTGGTGACCGCGTCGACCACCTTGCCGGTGGTATCGCTGCGGGCGGCCGCGGCGGTCACCGCGAACGGCCGCGCACGCGTGGCGAGAAACCAGGACAGGCTCACGAAGCAGGCTGCCCATATGCCGACCAGTAGCGCCAGTCCCGCATAGGCCGACCACAACACCGCCGTGGCGACGATGAACACGATCGCCATCGGCCAGAAATCAAAGATCACCGCCCACACAGTCTGCGATACGCCCAGCGAGGTTTCGCTGATCTTGTGGGCGAGAGCACCGGCGAAGTCATTGTGCAGGTAGCGGTGCGAGTGATGCTGCAGATAGGCATACAGCGCACGGGTGACCGCATGGCGCTGGCGCGGACCCACGGTCACCTGGCAGTACCCCGCGGCCCGGCTCGCCAGCACCTCGAGCACCGCCAGGCCCAGGAACAGCAGCAAGGGGTGCAGCAGCGGCCCGGCCAGCAAGTCACTGCCGGCGTGGCCGCCGGTCACGGCATGGATGATGCGGGCCATGGCATACGGAATCAGGATGCCGCAGGTGGAGTTCACGGTCTCGAACAGGAGCATGCCCAGGTACCAGCAGCGGAATTCGCGCACGAAATAGCCCACGAAACGCATGGGTGTGGCGGGTAGCGCCGGGGCATCCGGGGCGCGGCTGAATGGCGAGGCAGCGGTCATGACCTGGACCCAGTGTAGTGCAATGCGCCAATTCGCTTTGGCTTGCCAGTTGTCTATACAACCATAGATAATAGAGCATGGTTGGCGTCCATGCACCCCTCTACGAGCGGATTAAGGAGCTCATCCTCTCCCGCATCGCCAACGGCGACTGGGCTCCCGCCCAGCGCGTCCCGTCCGAAAACGAGCTGGTACGGCGGGTCGGCGCCTCGAGGATGACGGTCAACCGGGCGCTGCGCGAGCTCACCGCTGCCGGGTACCTGGTGCGCTTGCAGGGTGTCGGTACTTTCGTGGCGGACCGGCGCGCCCAGGGACATCCCCTCGCCATCCGCAATATCGCCGATGAGATCGTGGCGCGCGGCCACCTGCATAGCGCGCGCGTGCTTACTCTCGAACGCTGCACCGCCTCCTCGCGGCTCGCCGCACATTTCAACCTGCGCGCGGGTCATGAGCTGTTCCACTCACGCGTCGTGCACCTGGAAAACGGCCTGCCATTGCAGCTGGAGGACCGCTACGTGAACCCGGCGGTGGCGCCGGATTACCTGGACCAGGATTTCGCGGTGACGACGCCGAACGCCTACCTCATGCGCGTGGCACCCCTGTCGAGCGTCGAGCACATTGTGCAGGCGGCACGCACCGATCCGGGCACGGCACAGCTGCTGCAGATGGATGCCAGTGAGCCCTGCCTGGTGCTGCGCCGGCGCACCTGGTCGCGCGGGGCGGTCGCCAGCGCAGTGACGCTGTCGCATCCGGCATCACGATTTGAACTTCAGGGTCAATTCACCCCGTAGAGGAAGGCATGACCACTACTCCCGCCATTGGCCCCCGCACCGTGCGCGCCGCGCATGGCACCACCTTGAGCGCGCGCAGCTGGCTCACCGAAGCAGCTTTGCGCATGCTCATGAACAATCTCGACCCGGCCGTGGCGGAGCGGCCGCAGGACCTGGTGGTCTACGGTGGCATCGGCCGTGCGGCACGCAACTGGGAGTGCTATGAGCGCATCGTGGCCTGCCTGAAAGACCTGGGAGATGATGAAACGCTGCTCATCCAGTCCGGCAAACCGGTGGGCATCTTCCGCACCCACAGCGACGCCCCGCGCGTCCTCATCGCCAACTCCAACCTGGTGCCGCACTGGGCCAATTGGGAACACTTCAACGAACTGGACCGCAAGGGCCTGATGATGTTTGGCCAGATGACGGCGGGCTCGTGGATCTACATCGGCAGCCAGGGCATCGTGCAGGGCACCTATGAGACCTTCGTCGAAATGGGTCGCCGACACTTCAATGGCAACCTCGCGGGCAAATGGATACTGACCGCCGGCCTCGGCGGCATGGGCGGTGCGCAGCCGCTGGCGGCGACCATGGCCGGCGCCTGCATGCTGGCGCTGGAGTGCCGGCCCGATCGCATCGCGCGCCGTCTGCAGACCGGCTATCTGGACCTGGCGGCGCAGACGCTGGATGAAGCGCTGGAACAGATCGGGCGTGCCATGCACGCCGGCCGCGCCGTATCCGTCGGCCTCGCCGGCAATGTCTGTGACATCCTGCCGCAGCTGCTGCGCCGCGGCGTGCGGCCCGACGCCCTGACGGACCAGACCTCGGCGCACGACCCGGTCAACGGTTACCTGCCCAGCGGCTGGTCGCTGAGCCAATGGGACCGGATGCGGGTCGAGGACCCGCAGGCCGTGGCAGCCGCGGCGCGCCATTCCATGGCCCGTCACGTGCAGTCGATGCTGGAATTCCAGGCCCAGGGCGTCGCGGTCTTCGACTATGGCAACAACATCCGCCAGGTCGCCCTGGATGCGGGCGTTGCCGAAGCCTTCGACTTTCCGGGATTCGTCCCGGCCTACATCCGACCGCTGTTCTGTCGCGGCATCGGCCCGTTCCGCTGGGCCGCACTGTCAGGGGACCCTGAGGACATCTATCGCACCGATGCCAAGGTGAAGGAACTCATCCCCGGCGATCCGCACCTGCACAACTGGCTGGACATGGCGCGCGAGCGCATCCAGTTCCAGGGCCTGCCTGCGCGCATCTGCTGGGTGGGACTGGGCGACCGGCACCGCCTGGGTCTCGCCTTCAACGAAATGGTGGCGCGCGGCGAGCTCAAGGCGCCGGTGGTAATCGGCCGTGACCACCTGGACTCAGGTTCGGTGGCCAGCCCCAACCGCGAAACCGAAGCCATGCGCGACGGGTCGGACGCGGTATCGGACTGGCCGCTGCTCAACGCCCTGCTCAATACCGCCAGTGGCGCCACCTGGGTGTCGATACATCACGGCGGCGGCGTGGGTATGGGCTTCTCACAGCATGCCGGCCTGGTGATCGTCTGCGATGGCACGCCCGAGGCGGCGCGCCGCATCGAGCGGGTGCTGTGGAATGATCCGGCTACCGGTGTCATGCGTCATGTCGACGCAGGGTATCCCGAAGCCATGGACTGCGCCCGCGAGCGCGGCCTGAAACTGCCGATGATGCCGCGTAGCGGCTGAGGTAAGGCATGGCCCTCACACTGAACGCGCAACCAGCACCCCTCGAGGACCTGCGCGCCATTTTGCGGCAACACGTACCGGTCGAACTGGGAGCGCAGGCCCTGGAGAGAATCGGCGCCTCGCGCGCGGTCATCGGCCGCATCGAGAACCAGGACGCCGCGGTATACGGGGTCAATACCGGCTTTGGGCTCTTGGCTCAGACCAGGATTGCGCGCGAGCGACTGGTTGAACTGCAGCGCAACCTGGTGCTCTCGCATGCGGCCGGCACCGGCCCGCTGCTCGATGATGCGGTGGTGCGACTGGTGATGGTGCTGAAGCTGATCAGCCTGGCCCGTGGCTACTCGGGCGTGCGCCCGGAGGTGCTCCATGCACTGACGGCGCTGCTCAATGCACAGGCGCTGCCGTGCATTCCCTCGCGCGGGTCGGTCGGCGCCAGCGGGGATCTCGCGCCCCTGGCGCACATGACCGCGGCGCTGCTGGGCGAAGGGCATATCCACCTCCAGGGCCGCAGGCTGCCGGCGGCGCAGGCGCTCTCGCAGCTGGGACTTGCACCCCTCACGCTCGCCCCGAAGGAAGGGCTGGCACTGCTCAACGGCACGCAGGTGTCGACCGCGCTCGCCCTGAAGGGGCTGTTCGCCGCCGAAGAGGTGTTCGCGGCCGCCGTGGTGGGTGGCGCCATGTCCATCGATGCGCTCAAGTGCAGCGATGCCCCCTTCGATGCCCGCATTCACGCGGCGCGTGGTCAGATCGGACAGATGCAGGTCGCCGGTGCCTATCGGGCGCTGCTCGACGGCAGCGGCATCCGCGAGTCACATCGTGACTGCGACAAGGTTCAGGACCCGTATTCGCTGCGCTGTCAGCCGCAGGTGATGGGCGCCTGCCTGGACTCCATCCGGCACGTGGCGCGCATTCTGCAGATCGAGGCCAACGCGGCCACTGACAATCCGCTGGTGTTCGCCGCCGCTGACACGGTGCTGTCCGGTGGCAATTTCCACGCCGAACCGGTGGGCTTCGCCGCCGACTGCCTGGCGGTGGCCGTCGCCGAAATCGGCGCCATGTCCGAGCGACGCACGGCGGTGATGGTGGACCCGAAGATGAGCAATCTGCCCGCCTTCCTGGTGCCCGACAGCGGACTGAACTCCGGGTTCATGATCGCGCAGGTCACGGCGGCGGCATTGGTTTCAGAGAACAAGTCGCTGGCCCATCCTGCCAGCGTGGACAGCATTCCGACCTGCGCCAATCAGGAAGACCATGTGAGCATGGCCACCTATGCGGCGCGGCGCCTGACCGACATGACCCGTAACGCGGCAACCGTCGTCGCCATCGAACTGTTGTGCGCCGGCCAGGGCATCGAATTCCACCGGCCCCTGACCAGTTCGCCGCCGCTGGAGAGGGGTCTCGCCATGCTGCGGCAGCGGGTCTCAAACTACGATCACGACCGCCTCATCCACCCGGACATCGAAGCGGCGACGGCGCTGGTCGAGTCCGGAGAGCTGCAGACGCTGGTCAATCTGCCGGCTGCAGCATAGCGCGTGCACGATCCAGCTGGTCGCTGCAGGCGATCAGCGCCGCCGCGGTGCGGCGCCCATACTCCTCGGCGATCTGCCACTGGCCCTGCTCGATCGCCTCGCGCACGCCGGGCAATGTCTTGCCGGCGTAGCCGTTGTTCAGTGCCGGTGCGACCACCAGGTTCGTGTACCAGCTGCGCCCCGGCAGCCCGCGTGGATCGGTCATCACCTGTTCAAGACTGCGCAGCAGCGCATTGACCTTCTGTGCACGTGCGTTGGAGATGCCGCCCGTCGCCGCCAGCTGCGCGGCGTAGGCGGCATCGAAGGCGCGCGCCGACTGGGTCAGGCGAGCGGCGGCCGAGTCGAGTGACGTGAGGTCGACATTGGGCACCGCCGGCTCCGCCGCCGGTGGCAGCAACGGCCGCTGCGGATCAGAGGCGAGCTCAAAGACCCGCAGGCTGAGCAGCTTGGCGAGATCGGCCGCGTGCCGGCGCCGCGCCTCCAGCAGCGCATGCAGCTGGTGAACATAGCTCTCGACACGCTGCGCCAGCGAACCGCCCTGCTGCGGCAGCAACTGCGCATCGGCCGTGCGCAGCATCAACCGCCCATTGGTCTGGGCCAGCACCACGCTGTACTTGAAGCCCGGATCACCGAACCGCACGTAGTGATCGAAGGTGTCGTAGCGCGAGTGGTAGACGCCCTGCTGGTCGGCTTCCCCACCGTATTCCACCGACAAGGTGGAGATGCCCAGGTGATGGGCGAAGGGTACGAAGTCCGAACCGGCGCCGAGTGACTGCAGCGGCAGGTCGGCACCGGCGGCCGCGGCATCGGCTGCGGCACGCGCATCGCCTTCGGCCCCGCCCCCCAGTGAGTTCGCAAGCGTACGGGCGCGCAGCCGCGCCTGCACGCTGACCCCGGTTTCAGGGTCGGTCACCGCCGCGGCCACTTCATTCAACAGATGCTGCAGTGAATCGCTGCCGCCGGGCATGATGAAGCCGCGGCCGCTCTCATCCGAGTTCAGATACAGCACGGCCTTGGCGCGCAGTTCCTGCGCGTGGGTTTCCACCCACTCGGTGGAGCCCATCAGGCCCGGCTCCTCGCCATCCCAGCTGGCGTACACCAGCGTGCGTCGCGGCCGCCAGCCGGTCTTGAGCAGCGCGCCGATGGACTGCGCCTCGCCAAGCTCGGCGATGGCGCCGGCCAACGGGTCCCAGGCGCCCTCGACCCAGCCGTCACGGTGGTTGCCGCGGACCACCCATTCATCCGGGAAATCCCGTCCCTTGAGGGTTGCGATCACGTCGTAGATGGGTTTGAGGCTCCAATCCGATTTCACCATCAGGTGCACCGTGGCCGCGCCGGGCCCCAGGTGATAGGTGACGGGCAGCGAGCCGCGCCAGGGGGCTGGCGCCACGGGGCCGCCCATGGCCGCAAGAATGGGCTGCGCATCGGCCCAGGCAATGGGCAACACCGGGATCTTCATCAGTGTCGGCGCATCCTTGATGGGCAATCGCGCCGCATCGCTCGTCGCGCCGACCCCCGGTGTCAGCGGATCCCCCGCATAGATCAGAAGGTCTGCCACCGATCCGCGCTGGATGCCGGTGGCGGGGCGCCCGCCGCCGACCGGATAGGTGTCGCCCACCGCGTAGCCCTCCTCGTGCGGATCCGAATAGATCACACAGCCGACGGCGCCATGCTGCTGCGCCAGCTTCACCTTGAGGCCGCGCCACATCTCACCGTACCGGACCAGTGCGATCTTGCCGGCCACGCTCACCCCGCGGCGTGCCAACTCCTGGTAATCCGACTCGGAGCCGAAATTCACGTAGACGACTTCGGCCGTTACATCGCCATCGGCGCCAAAGACGTTGTAGGCCGGCAAGGCCCCGGGAACGGCACTGCCGGCGTCACCGGCCAATGGCGGTTCCAGCAGCTGGGCCACATGCCGAGTGGGCGCCACCAGTTCCAGATGCTCCTCGAGCGGTGTGGGATAGAGCACCTGGAAGGTTTCGATATGCGCGTTCCAGCCCCAGGACGCGAGCATGTCGCGGACTTTTTCGGCATTACGATGATCGTGGGGCGAACCCACGTTGTTGGGGGCGGCGGACAGGTCTGCGAGCCAGGTGCGCAGCTGTGCCGGATCCAGGTGTGCATCGAACTGCTGCTCCAGGGCCAACTGCGCGCGACTGCCCGCGGCATCAAACCCGAGCAGGTGATCGGCCGCGTTGGCCACCACCGGCACCGCGAGCAATCCGAGCGCAAGCATCATTCGCATGGCGACCTCTCAATCCATGAGACGTTCTGACAGATAGACGAATTCAAGCGCCTGTCGCCGGGCACGCTCCTGAAGATCCGCCGCCGCCGAGTGACCGCCGTCGACATTCTCGTAGTACAGAAAAGGCATGTGCAGGGATTCGAGTTTGGCGGCGTACTTGCGCGCATGTCCCGGATGCACGCGGTCATCCTTGGTGGAGGTCAGGAGGAAAACTTGCGGAAAGTCCTTGCGAAAATGCAGGTTCTGATACGGCGACATCTTTTCAAGCCATGCCCGCTCCTGCGGCACCTGCGGCGAACCATATTCGTCCACCCAGGAGGCGCCGGCCAGCAGTTTGTCGAAGCGCAGCATGTCGAGCAGCGGAACCTGGATGACGGCGGCACGGAACAGTTCCGGCCGCTGGGTAAGCATGACGCCCATCAACAGGCCACCGTTGGACCCTCCCTCTATCCCTAGCCGGCGCGTCGAGGTGATGCGGCGCGCAATCAGATCTTCGGCGACGGCGATGAAATCGTCATAAACCACCTGCCGATGAGTCTTCAGTCCCGCCTCGTGCCAGGCCGGACCGAACTCCCCGCCACCGCGGATGTTGGCCAGCACATAAATCCCACCGTGTTCCAGCCACAGCTTTCCGGTGACACCCAGATAACTGGGCAACATGGAGACGTTGAAGCCGCCATAACCGTACAAGAGCGTCGGCGCGGCACCGTTCGCCACGAACGCCTTGGGTCGCACCACGAAGTACGGCACTCGGGTGCCGTCCTTGGATGTGGCCTCGAGCTGTTGCACGGTGAATTTCGCGGCGTCGAACTTCTGGGCAAGACTCTTGATGGGAATGGCCTGCAGTGTCGGCACCGCCACTTGATACAGCGTCGCCGGCGTCAGGAAGTCCTCGTAGGTCACGAACGCCGTGTCATTGCGTTCGTCGGCGGTCGCAATGCTCACCGAACCGTTCGCCGGCAACGCGATGGTGGTCGATGTCCAGGTCTTGCCATCAAACTGCAGACGCAGCAGGCGCCCCTGCACGTTGGAATACAGGGCGGCAAGGACCCCGCCGCGCGTCACCGCCACCTGCTCGATGGAATCGCGGGGCCCGGGCACCAGCACCGTGCGAATCGCCGGATGGGCATCGGTGACCGAGGTCAGCGGCATGGACAGCAGCGAACCGCTCTTGAATGAAGCGCCCGCAATCTGCCAGTCCTGTCGGATCAGAAACAGCAGTTCCCCCTGACTGATGCCTTGCAGGTCCACTTTGGGCGGCAGCGTCATGGGTCGCAGCGGACCGGGACCCACCGCCAGGTAATCCGTGCTGAAGAAGGTCCGCGCGCGCACGATGTACAGCAACTGCGTACCCTGATCGCCGTCAATACGACCCGGACTTGCGACGACATCGTGAGGATCGCCGCGGTAGAGTTCGCGGGCCTGCTCCAGCGCCTGCCCGCGCTGCCACTCCTTGACGATATAGGCGTAGCCGGATTCGGTGAGCGAATGCTCATCGAACTTGGTGGCCACCAGCAAGGTGTTGGCGTCCTTCCAGGTCACGTCGGACTTCGCTTCAGGGAGGTTGAAGCCATCTTTGACGAAACTGCGCGAGGGCACGTCAAACTCCCGCACCACCTGCGCGTCCCCGCCGCCGTCCGACAGATTGATCAGGCAGCGCGGACCCTCATCGGGCTGGCACACGACGCCCTGGTAGACCCAGTTACGCCCTTCGGCGCGGGCCAGCGCATCCACGTCCAGCAGCGTTTCCCACTTCGGGTTCTCGGTCTCGTAGGAGGCCAGGGGGGTGCGGCGCCACAAACCACGCACATGCTGCTCGTCCTGCCAGAAGTTGTACACCAGGCCACCACGCAGGGTGCCGTAGGGAATGCGACCGCGATCCTCGAGAATGGTCCGCGCCTGTTGCTCGGCACTGTGGTAGCGCGAATCACCCGTGAGGCGCTTGAGCGAGCGCTCGTTTTCCTGGTGCACCCAGGCCAGGGCGCGCTTGCCTTCGACCTCCTCCAGCCACAAAAAGGGATCGGGGGCGGCCGCGGCCAACCCCAGGGTCACTATTGCCGCCAGCATGGCTTCACCTCCATGGAGTGGGTCAGCAGATGGCTGCCATGTCATGTCCGGTTTGGCGCATGGTTGCGATGGCATAGCAGGGCAGAGTCCCGTGCGGCCCGCATCGGGCCCATGGTGTGGGAGCTTGACGGCCCGATGCCGATCTTGAAGACGTCGAAGGTCGAGAGATTCACCAGAGCCGTACGCGTTTGTCGGGCGGCAGATACATCTTGTCGCCAGACTTCACGTCGAAAGCCCCGTAGAAGGCGTCCTGGTTACTCAATGGCAGCGAGCCGCGCGCGGCATAGGGGGAGTGCGGATCGGACTTCAGGTATACGATCTGCTGCTTGTCACGGACCTTGCCCGCCCAGGTCTGCGAGAACGCCAGGAAGAAGCGCTGATCGCCGCTGAAGCCATCGATGACCGGCGCCTGCTGCCCCTTCAGGCTGAGGTGGTACGCCTTGTACGCGACCGCCAGTCCGGAGTTGTCGGCAATATTCTCACCCAGGGTGAGCTTGCCGTTGATGTGATAGCCCGGGAACGCCTCGAAGGCCGCATATTGTGCCACCAGCACGGCGGTCTTGGCCGCGAAGCGTTGGTGATCTTCCTTGGTCCACCAGTCGCGCAGATTGCCGTCGGCGTCGAACTGGCTGCCCTGGTCATCGAACCCATGGCTCATCTCATGACCGATGACGGCGCCGACCGCACCGTAGTTGGCAGCATCATCAGCCTTCGGATCGAATAACGGTGGCTGGAGAAAGGCGGCCGGGAACACGATCTCATTGAGGTCAGGGCGATAGTAGGCATTGATGGTTTGCGGCGTCATCAACCACTCTTCGCGATCGACGGGCTTGCCGAGCTTGCCCATCTGATAGGCAAAGTCCCACTCATTGGAGCGCATGACATTGCCGACCAGATCATTACGACGGATGACCAGGCCGCTGTAGTCGCGCCAGCGACTCGGGTAGCCGATTTTGCGGTGCAACTTGGTGAGCTTTTCCAGGGCCTGCTTCTTGGTCGCAGGTCCCATCCAGTCAAGACCCGTGACATCCTGGCGGTAGGCGGCGAGCAGATTGTCGACCAGCTGGTCCATGCGCGCCTTGGTGGACGGAGGAAAATATTTCCCCACGTACAGCTTGCCCAGCGCCTCGCCCACCGCGCCATCCACCAGCGTCACGCCGCGCTTCCAGCGTGGCCGGATGGTCGGCGTGCCGCGCAGCGCGGTGCTGAAGAAATCGAAATCCGCCTTGACGAAATCCTTGGACAGGTAGGGCGCAAAGCCGTGAATGAGCTGCCAGCGCAGATAGCTCTTCCATACTGCCAGCGGCTCATCCTGCACCATGGCGCCGAAGACCTTGAAGTAACTGGGCTCCCCCATCAGCAGGTAGTCGGTCTTGCCGGTCACACCGACATCGGCAAGATAGCGCTGCCAGGTGTATCCCGGCGTCGTCGCATCCAGCTGGGTCAGTGCGAACTTGTTGTAGGTTTTCACCGGATCGCGCAACTCGGTGCGGGTCCATTGGGCTTTAGCAATGCGGGTTTCGAATGCCAGAATTGACTTGGCCTGGGCCGCTGCATCGGGTTGCCCCGCGAGGGTCAGTTCCTTTTCGATGGCAAGCAGGTAGCGTCCGCGAATTTCGCGCAACTGCGCATCGTCATCCTTGATGTAGTAGTCGCGATCCGGCATGCCCAGCCCATCCTGGTCGACACGTGCCGCCACCCGCGTCGAGTCGCGCGGGTCCGGTTGGGTGCCCACGCCAAAGGGCGTCGTGACGCCGATGCGATGCAGGTGTGCAAAGAGCGCAGGCAATTCGCTGCGTGCTTTCACGGCATCGATGCGCGCCAGCTCCCCCTTGAGGGCGCCGAGGCCCGCCGCCTCCACCGCCGCCTCATCCATGAAGCTCGCATACAGGTCGCCGATCTTGCGCGCTTCGGAATTGGCGGGCGCCGCCGTGTCCTTGGCGGCGGATTCGATCAGCCCATGCAGCTGATCGATGCTCCGATCGTACAGCTCGCTGGCAATCGAGACGCTGGATCGGTCATCCGGAATTGGCGTGGTCTTCAGCCAATGGCCATTGGCGAAGTCAAAGAAATTGTCCTGGGCACGGACGCCCTTGTCCATGGCCGCAAGGTTGAGGCCGGAAGTCAGCGCCGGCGCCTGGGCGGCCGGCGAACGGACGGCGAACAGGCCGAGGCCCAATGTGGCCACGATCAGATGGCGCGTCAGCAGGGCAGTCGAGTGCGGAATTCGGCTCAAGGTAGTGCTCCGAAGTTGGTAGCCTTCATTATAGCGGTACGGCTGACGCGGGCGCGAAATGCCGGATGCAGGCGGCGAATCGGGCCGCAGCCTCGGGCGCATGGGCGAAAAACAGTGACGGTTCGATCAGTTCCAGTTCCAGCAGCAGCGGCTGGCCGCGCGTATCGCGGATGAGGTCGACGCGCGCGTACAACGGCATTGCAAACGGTATCGCCGCCAGCGCCTGCCGGGCGAGCGCCAGTTCGTCGGCGGCCACCGTGCGCGCACTGACGGACTCCGGTGCGAATAGGGCAGCCGTCGCCGCTCCTCCGGGCTGCAGCAGCGGACCCTTGCGGATCGAATGACTGAACTCACCGCCGAAGAAGATCAGCGCCGCTTCACCCTCGTCGTCCACCCGTGAGAGGTAGGGCTGCAACAATGCGCTGCGGCCGCTCGCGAGCAGTCGGTCGGCGTGTGCCACGGCACGCAAGCCCGCGTCACGATGATGGCGCTGTGCACCGCGCGATCCGGCGCCGATCGCCGGCTTGACCACGAATTCGCGGCCCTCACTTTTGGCAAGAAACTCCGCCAGCACGCTGGATACCTCGGCACCGGGTTCCAGATATGTCGTTGGCACCACCGGCACGCCGGCCTGCGCCAGGACGCCAAGGTAATGCTTGTCGATGTTCCAGCGGACCATCGGCAGGCTGTTCACCAGCGGCGCCACGCGCGCTGCCTGTTCTGCCCAGCTCAGGAATTCCTCGAGACGCGACATGTAGTTCCAGGTCGAGCGCAGCAGCAGCATGTCGAATTGCGACCAATCCTGTGGTGCGTCCCAGCACGCGATGTGTGCTTCCACGCCGGCGTGGCGCAGGGCTTTCGCCAGCGGGAAAAGGTCTTCGTCGAGTGCACGCGCTTCCTGAGCCGTCACCAGTGCAATTCGGCGCAAAACTGCGACACCCGACACACTGGCGCACTCGTGCACCGCATCACCTGTCATTTGCGATCACCAAATGGTTTCGGCGCGCTTCCGAGCCTGCTAGATTTGACGCACGCATGACAGTATCCAAGAACTGGACATTTCCTGCTGCTCTGCAACCCCGGCCGGAGCAGGTGCCGTTCGACCTGCATTCGGCGCTGCAGTCCGTCGTCATGGTGCATTCGGAAATTCCCGAGGGCGCATTCACCGCGCCACTGCTTGGCACCGAGCGCATCGGTAGCGGCGTGGTCATCGGGGAGGACGGCATGGTCCTCACCATCGGCTACCTGATCACTGAAGCGCGCACCGTGTGGCTGTCGACCTATAACGGCCGTGCCGTACCCGGACACGTCGCCGGTTATGACCCAACCTCGGGATTTGGCCTGGTGCAGCCGCTGGGCGACCTCGGTGCGCCGGTGCTGGAGCGCGGCTCCTCGACCGGACTCGAAGTGGGCGCCAGCGCCATTGTCATCGGGCATGGGGGCCTCGCGCATTCACTGAATGTCCATGTCACGGCGCGTCGTGAGTTCGCCGGTCATTGGGAATATCTGCTCGACGATGCCATCTTCACCGCCCCGGCGCACCCGCAATGGGGCGGAACTGCCCTGGTCGGCACCGATGGACGGCTGCTGGGTGTCGGCTCATTGCTGGTGGAGGAATCCACGCGCGACGAAACTTTCGACGCCAACCTCTTCGTGCCGGTGGACCTTCTGGATCCCATCCTGGATGACATGCTGCGCGCCGGACGGCCCCTGCAGACCCCCCGGCCGTGGCTGGGGATGTACGCGACCGAACAGCAGGGTCGGCTGGTGGTTGGTGCATTGACCCCGGATGGCCCCGCCCATCGTGCCGGCGTGCGCGTCAATGATGAAGTCACCGCCGTGGCCGGGCACGGCGTAGAGGGCCTCGCGGACATGTTCCGCAAGGTCTGGAGCATCGGTCCTGCTGGCGCCGAGATCCCCCTGACGCTCACCCGTGGCGAGCACACCTCGCTGGTGCGCGTTCATTCCGCGGATCGCTACGACTTTCTGCTGAAGCCCCGCCGGCACTAGCCCCCCCGACCCTACCGGCTGCAGCCGAACTTGACGGCTCGCAGCGATATGCTACGCTGTGTAGCACTACAGGAGAATGCGTTGAGCAGCGAATTGCGGGAGCTGGGCGAACTCGAGCACGAAGTCATGCAGCTGGTGTGGGCACGCGGCCGCATCACGGCCGAGCAGGCGCGCGAGGAGCTGCGCCGACCCCTCAAGGAATCCACGGTGCGCACCGTGCTGCGGCGCCTTGAGGACAAGGGCTACGTCACCCATACGGTCGAGGGCCGTACCTTCCATTTTGTGGCAGCCGAGGCGCGCGGCACGGTCGCGGCCCGCGCGGTGCAGCGCATCGCTGACTGGTTCTGCAACGGATCGCTCGAAGAGGTGCTGACCGGCATGGTCGACAATGCCACGCTCAGCCCGAAGGAGCTGCAGGTGCTGTCCGACAAGATCACCAAGGCCCGGGAGCGCAGGAAATGACCCTGCTGCTGGAGTCGGCACTGCGGTCGTTGCTGCTCGGCCTGCTGGTATGGGCCCTGTTGAAGCTGCTGCGGCTGCGCGACACCGGCACCGAAACCATTATCTGGACATTCGTGCTGATGATTGCCCTGGCGATGCCGCTGCTCAGCCACTACCTGCCGCGGCTGCTGGTCACCGTTCCGCACCTGTCGGCAGCGGCACCGGCCTCGGGGCGATCCACAGGCGCAGTTGCACCCGCGCCGACGCTGCTCTGGCTTGCCCACTACGGCGAACTGCTGCTGTCGCTGATTTACCTGGCGGGGCTGCTGGCATGCCTAGGGCGCCTGCTCACCGGCATGGCCCTGACGTTGCGACTTTTCATGCGCGCGCAGCCAGTGCGGGCTGATTGGGTGCGAGGACGCCGGATCCGCGCCAGTGCGACCCTGAAAAGCCCGGCCTCGCTGGCACGCACGATATTGCTGCCGGCCGATTTTCCCACCTGGGGCGCGGTGAAGCGCGAGGCAGTGCTGGCGCACGAAGCGGCCCACATTGCGCGCCGGGATTTTTTCGTACAGCTGGCGGCCTCGGTGCATTGCGCCCTGTTCTGGTTCAGCCCCTTCGCCTGGTGGCTGCAGGCCAAGCTTGCCGAAATTGCCGAGTCGGCCAGCGACGATGCCGCCGTGCGCCGTCTCAATGATCCGCTGATGTACGCCGAGATTCTGGTGGACGTCGCGCGCCGTGCGCACGCTGCACCGCTGGTCATCGCCATGGCCAAGGGTCCGCTCATCCAGCAGCGCATTGATCGCATTCTGTGTGCAACCGCGACCCGCAACCTGAGTGCGCCGGCGCAGGTGCTGGTTTTGGCAGCGCTGTCGCTGGTGGCCCTGACGGTGGCAACTGCCAGGGCCGCCGTGGGCGCGGACTCCGCGAGCGTCGCGCCCCTGCGACTGGTGCACGTCACGGCGACCCGAAGCAATGCGAAGCCGGCTTCAATTCACACGACTGCTACCGCCCGCAGGCGCGGGCGGCCGAGCGCCGCCGCTGCCGCAGTCGACCAGGACGCGAACCGCGGTGATACGACTACAACGGTCTCGTACGACCCCCGGGCGCTGCTCACTCCCGTATACGTCGCCGCGCGTGACTACGTGCCGGCGTCCACCATCGAACACGCCGGCAGGACCTTCTACATCAGGTCGACCGAGCGCCCGGTGGCGGATGTGGCGCTAACCGATGCACCGCCGGCAAGTGAAAAATAAAGTCCGACGCTCAAGGAGGTTCGACGTGCGCGCACACACCACACCCGTCATCGCGACATTGCTGCTGGCAGTCAGCGCCACGCGCTGCCTGGCGGGCGCCTTCGACGGCAATTGGGCCGCAATGCTACCGCCGCAGGACAGCTGCAACGGCACATCGATCATGACGCTGACGATGTCGGATAACAGCTTCCAAGGACAAACCCGCAACTTCGGCAATACCGAAGCATTCAGTGGCAAGATCGAGGCCGACGGCAGCGGCACCATGGTCATCTACCCGCACTCCTCCGGCACCATCAAGTTCGCCGGCGATCATTTCGAGGCGAACTGGAACGAGCGCGCGTGCCGGCGCCACGCCATGGGCGACCGCGCGCTCAGCAGCACGGAGGCGGCGGCGGCCTATGCGCAGCGGCGGCAGTTTCAGGCGCGGTTCGCCGATCTGACCAGGCGCGCGGCGCAGGGTGAGCTGGCAGTCGACTTCACCGTGTTGCGCTCGGCTTATCCCTACACCGACCAGTGGGACCCTTACGGCAACAAGACCACGGCGCTGCTCGACCAGGCCGCAGCGGCGGCGACCGGCAAGGATTGCGTGAGCGCACTGGAGAAACTCGATGAAATCCTGAAGCTGGATTTCACCATCGACGCCGCTCACGCCCTGCGCAGCGATTGTCTCGCCGCGAGCGGGCGCGAACCCGCCTCCAGAATTGAATCAAACATCGCCGATGGCCTGATTCACTCCCTGATGGATAGCGGCGACGGCAACACCGAAGCCAGCGCGTACGTAATAATGACCGAGCGTGAGGAGAGGGACGTCCTGGCCAACCGCCACCTGGTGGTAAAGTTGCGGCAGACCCAGGTGCGCGGCGTCAACGGGCATTTCTATGATGTGGTGCAGGGCACTTCTGCGACGGACGGTGCGCTCGTGAAGACGGTCTACTTCGATGTCAGCAGCCTGGTGAATGGCCGCAAGAGCCGCATGGCGGCCATCGACACCCTGGCGTCATCGATGCCATGAACGCCCACCTTTACTTAGCAACAGCGGATCTCTCGAGGAGCATGTCATGAAGGGGTTTGTGGCTTCTGCCATCACGATAGCGATGCTGAGCACCGCGCCGGCAATGGCCGGGCCGTTCGACGGCAACTGGATTGGACAGATTCCACCCGCTGGCCCCTGTCGCGGCGTTGCCATGATGACCATCACCGTGTCAGGCGATTCGGTGTCGGGTCTCATGCACAACAATCCGAACAACATCCGCGCCTTCAAGGGCACGATCGACGCGGACGGCAATGCCACTTTCACCACCCAGTCAGGTCGTCCCGGCACCATCAAGTTCACCACCGATCACTTCGACGCCAACTGGAACAGCGGCGACTGTCAGCGGCACTCGCTCGGGGATCGTGCACCGGATGCGACCCAGGTAGCGGCCATGATCACGCGACGAAATCAGGCTCAGGCAAGCTACGACGAACTTACCGCGCGGGCGGCAACCGGTGACCGGTCGGTGGATTTCACCGTTCTGCGCAGCAACTTTCCGTACACCCGGCAGTGGGACACCTATACGCGCAATATCGCGCCGATCCTGGAGCAGGCCAAGATCGCCGCCAACGGCAAGGACTGTTCGACGGCCCTGGAAAAGCTCGACGAGGTGCTCAAGGCCGATTACACGATGATCGCCGCGCACCGCTTGCGCGCCGATTGCCTCAAGGGCGAGCCGGCGCGCATCGAGTCGCGGGTCGCGGATGCGCTGCTGCGCTCGCTGACGCGCGGTGGCGACGGCCGCAGCGAGGATTCAGCCTATCCGGTGATGACCCTGCATGAGGAACAGGATGTGCTGGCTGACAAGCATATCGTGCTCAAGACGCGTGACGTGGAAGTGCGCGGCAGCAACGGCCGCTACTACGATGTGGTGCACGGCATTTCGCTGGCCTACGGCGTGCGGGTCCAGGACGTCTACTTCGATGTCAGCGCCGAAGTGGCCGGTCGCAGCAGCGCCAGAGCCGCGCGCGAGGCCGCCCCTAGCGTGCAGCAGTAGTCAGCACCCGCATCAGCGCCTCGGCCACCCGCTCCACGTCGGCGTCGCGCATGGCGGGAAACAGCGGCAGTGTCACGATGTTGCGGCCGATGTATTCCGCGATCGGATAATCCCCGGGCTTGAATCCCCGGCGACGGTACAGCGCCAGCAGGTGAATCGGCGGATAGTGCACGCCGGTGCCTATCCCTGAGGCCGCCAACCGCTCCATGACCTGACCGCGGCTGATGGAGAGCCGCTCCTCCGGCAACACCACCTGGAACATGTGCCAGTTGCTGTTGTCGAAATCCGCCACCGGCAGCTTGAGCCCGAAATCCAGCGCTCCGCGCCGGGTCAATTCGTGGAAGTACAGACGCACCAGCGCGGCGCGGCGCGCGTTGAACTCCTCCAGGTGCGGCAGCTGCCCCAATCCGACCCGCGCCGCGACGTCGGTCAGGTTGAACTTGCCGCCCGCGACCTCGACCTCCAGGCCATCGAAGCCGCTGCGCACCACGCCCTGCAGACGGTACTGCTCGGCCAGGCGCGCTTCGCGCTCGTCATTGAGCACCAGGCAGCCCCCCTCGATGGTCGTAATGTTCTTGTTGGGGTGGAAGCTGAAGGACACCAGGTCACCCATTGAGCCGATCGGTCGGCCGTTGCAGCGCGCCCCCATGGACTGCGCCGCATCCTCCACCACCCGCAGCCCGTGACGACGCGCGACGGCGTAGAGACCCTCACGGTCCACCGGCAGTCCCGCAATGTCGGCCGGCAGCAACGCCCGGGTCGCCGGCGTGATCGCCGCTTCGATGCGCTTCAGGTCGATGTTGCGGGTCAGCGGATCGACGTCCACGAAGCGCGGAGTGGCGCCGACGGCGAGGATGACATTGCTGGTCGCCACCCAGGACAGCGGCGTCGTGATCACCTCGTCACCGGGACCGATACCGGCAATGCGCAAGGCCACCTCCATCGTGCCGGTGCCCGAATTGAAGGCGCGCACGGGACGGCCGCCGAAGTAGGCACTCAGGGCAGCCTCGAACGCCTTGACCTGTGGGCCGGAGGTGATCCAGCCGCTGCGCAGTACCTCGCACACCCCCTGTATCGTGGCCTCATCGATGCTCGGCCGGGTCATCGGCAGAAAATCCGGCGGTGTGGTCATGCGTGCTGGATCCTCGCCAGCGTGAAGACGCCGGCACAGATCAGTGCAATACCGGCCAGCTTCGGCACACTCAATGCCTCGCCGAACAGCACCGCGGCCGCGAAAGCATTGACCACGTAGCCGATCGACAGCATGGGGTAGGCGACGCTCACCGGCACGCGCGACAGCGCACCCAGCCACAGGATCACGCTGATTCCGTAGCAGCCGAGCCCCACCCACAGCGGCACGGCCCCCAGCACCTGTAGAACCGCTGTCCACGACACGTGGCCGGAATCCGCAACCAGCTCGCCGCTGTGGCGGGTCGCCGCCTTGAGCAGCAATTGCGCCGCTGCGTTCAGCAGCACGCCGCCCAGCAACAGGCACCAGGTGAGCCAGGTCATCGGCGGCTCACGATGTAGACTTTGGGAGAGGTCGCTCGCATCACCATGGGAAATCCTTCGGCCTGCATCTGCTGGTAGGTCTTCTGCTCCACGACTGCCAGCGCCTGGGCGCTGTCCCGCCACACCGGCGCAAACGCCGCCAGGGTGGCGATGGACTTGTTCGGTTCCAGACTCAGGCCGAAATCCAGTTCACCGCGAACTTCAACCAGCATCACCGGATGCCGCAAATAGAAAGTCAGGCTCTGATCATACGTGCGCACGCTGTACACCGGTACATCGCGCCGCAGAGCCTCCGGCAGCTGGGCGACCAGACCCGCACCGGAATAAAGCGGGGCCACCACGGCCGCGGCCCACAGCGCCGCGGTCCAGGTCGCAAAGCCACCCAAAGCGATGGCCAGGGTCGGGCGCAGGTCATCGGCGGGCAATCGCCGCGCGGCGATGCCCCCCGCCGCGCTGCACAGCCCCATCAGCGCCAGCGCGGGCCGAATGTTGGCGAAGTACGGTCCCCCGCGCGGGTCGTACACGAATGGCAGCGCCAGAATGCGCGGCAGCAGTGCCGCGCCGGCCAGCAGCAGCACGCCCAGCACCACCATCCCCAGCGCCGTCGTGCGCAGATCCGCATTCAGGCGTGGCAAGGGCGCGGTGGCCATCAGCAGCGCCAGCACCGGAAACATCGGCAGGATGTAGGTACTGAGCTTGGAGTCCGAGGCGGAGAAGAACACGAAGATCACGACACACCACAGCCACGCAAAGCGTCGTACATCGAACTCGGGGCGCGCGACACCCCCACGCCAGTCCCGCCACAGCGCCCGCAGCGCCGGCAGCAGCCACGGCAGAATGCCCGCCAGCAGTATCGGGATGAAGTACCACCAGGGCTGGTAACGATTTTCAATTTTCGTCAGAAAACGTTGGAAGTGTTCGCGGACGAAGAAGAACTGGAAGAACGACGGCAGGCGGTGCTGGATCAGGATCAGCCACGGCAGGCACAGCACGGCGAACAGCGCGGCGCCGCGCACCAGCAGCAGCCGCCGCCACGGGGCAAGGTCGCGCTGCAGCAGCGAGTAGGCGATGAGCGTGAACAGCGGCAGGACGCCGGCAATCAGTCCCTTGGTCATGAAGGCCGCCGCGATGCCCGCCCAGCTGAGCAGCATCCAGCCGCGCCAGCGTTCGGAGCGCTGGGCGTTGCAGAAGCCGGCGAAGGTGACTGTCATGAAGAGCGTCAGGCTCATGTCGAGGGTCAGCTGGTGACCCAGCACCAGGAACCACAGCGACGAGCCCAACATGAGGGCGCCGCGGGTCGCGGCCGCCGCACCCCACTCGCGCCGGAGCATCGCCCAGATGACATAGATCGTCGCCAGGGCACACAGGCCCAGGTACAGGCGTGCGGCCCAGGCATTCTGGCCGAAGACGGCCTCACTGACCGCTGTGGCCCAATACTGCAGCGGCGGCTTCTCGATGTAGACCAGGCCGTTCAGATGCGGAATGACCCAGTCGCCGCTGGCGAGGATTTCGCGCGAGATCTCCGCGTAACGTCCCTCATCCGGGTTGAACAGGCCGCGAAATCCCAGGGTGACGATCCAGATCGCGGCGCAAAGGGCGAACAGTGCCGCGAGCCTACGGCTCATGCCTGCGTCCCGGGGCGCGACATTGCCGCGCCCTGCACCGCGAGGGTTCCGGACCGCCCCGCGACTTCGCCCCACACCAGTTCGTGGCGCGCGATGGACGCGCCGTCCAGACGCTGGTGATAGTCGTGCAAGGAGCCGAGCTCCAGTCCCGCCTCACGCCAGCGTCGCAGCAGGAATTCGAATTGCGGAAACAGCTTCTGCCCCTCCAGCT
This sequence comes from Steroidobacteraceae bacterium, assembly GCA_035943195.1. Lineage (GTDB taxonomy): Bacteria > Pseudomonadota > Gammaproteobacteria > Steroidobacterales > Steroidobacteraceae > DAIDKA01. The sequence continues at coordinate 9,042 of DASZCK010000177.1, read as the reverse complement.
CGGCATGCAGCGTGAAGACATGCGTATCGCTCGCGCCGCTGCGTGACTGTTCGAGGATCCGCTGCGCGGCCGCCTGGGCATCCATGCCGTCCACACCGATCAGTTCATCGAAGGTCGGGAGCGTCGTGGGCAACTGCATGCAACGCCCCTCGACCCCTGCCATGGTGGGCCAGAACGGGCCGCTGCCGCGGGCATCACTGGCGTAGTCGAGCGCGAACTCCTGCTCCAGCTGCAGGACTGCGCCATTGATCTGCCAGCCCGCCGCCGCGTGCGCCCGCGCGGCGCTGCCGAAGACGCCGCGGAATGCGTCCAGTGCCCGCACGAACTCGCGCCGCGTCCAGGCCGCATCGGCCTGCGCGACGCCATCCTGCCAGCGCACGTGGTCGTGACAGTGCACGCCGACCTCGAAGCCGGCTTCGCGCACCGCGCGCATCGCCGCGCCGCCCTTCGCGTCGATCCGCGGCCCCGGCAGCAGCGTGCCGTACAATAGGGTTTGGATTCCATAGTGTTCGACCACGCTGGTGCGGCGCACTTTGCCCAGAAAGCCGCGCCGGAACACCCGCTTCAGGGCCCGGCCGGTATGGTCCGGTCCGAGGCTGAAGTAAAAGCTGCCGCCTGCCTGATGGCGACCCAGGGCGGTCGCCAGGCGCGGCACGCCTTCGCGGGTACCCCGCAGCGTGTCCACGTCGACCTTCAATGCGATCCGGCGGGTCTGCACGGTGGGTCAGTTCGCATCCACCAGGGCGCGGGCTTCCTTGAGATTGGCCTTGTAGGACTCGAACACGCGACGCAGCGCGTCGGGCATGTCGACATCGGGCTTCCAGCCGAGCTCATCGATGGTGTTCTTGATCCACGGCCGGCGCGCCCGCACGTCCTGGTAGCCGGTGCCGTAGTATTTTTCGGCGGACACGTCGACGAGCTTCACAGGCTTCGCGTACTGCGCGTACTCCGGGATGGAACGCGCAACTGCCAGCATCATCTCCGCAAGCTCACGAATTGACAGATCGTTCGCGGGGTTGCCGATGTTGTAGATCTTGCCGGTGGCGATGCGGCCCTTGTTGGCGATGATCTTCAACAGACAATCTATGCCTTCGGAAATATAGGAGAAGCAGCGCCGCTGGGTGCCACCGTCCACCAGCTTGATGTCCTCGCCGCGCACGATATTGCCCAGGAACTGCGTGAGCACGCGCGAGCTGCCCTCCTTCGGGGTCATCATCCGGTCCAGGCCCGGTCCGATCCAGTTAAACGGTCGGAACAGTGTGTGATCAAGCTTGCCTTCCTGGCCATAGGACCAGATCACCCGGTCGAGCATCTGCTTGCTGCAGGAATAGATCCAGCGCGACTTCGGCACCGGTCCGAGCACCAGCGGCGACTCATAGGGATGAAACTCCGCCTCCTGCGACATGCCGTAGATCTCGGACGTCGAGGGAAACACCACACGCTTGTGATGCTTCACGCACTGGCGGATCAGCGGCAGGTTGGCCTCGAAGTCCAGCTCGAAGACCCGCAGCGGATCGGAGATGTAGGTGGCCGGCGTCGCGATCGCCACCAGCGGCAGCACCGTATCGCACTTGCGGATGTGGTATTCCACCCACTCACGGTTGATGGTGATGTCGCCCTCAAAGAAGTGAAAGCGCGGATGCTCCAGCACATTGGTGAGCCGATCCGACTCCAGATCCATGCCGTAGACGTCCCAGTCCGTTTCACGGATGACGGCTTCACTCAGGTGGTGGCCAATGAAGCCATTGACCCCCAGGATGAGCAGCTTCTTCATGATCATTCCTTATCTATCGCGAGCAGTGAGACTGAAACGCCACGGCTGCGAACCGAAGCGTTCCTGAAATTCGGGTCCGTCCACAGACGTACCGTCGACGAGCACCGCGCCCACCAGCAGCCGGACGCCATCCTGACAATCCAGGTACAGCCTGCCGTCCGCCGCATACAGGCACGGCGCCTCGCCCGGATGTCGGACCGGCTCGCCGGTCAGGTGCGAGCTTGCGAACACCAAGCGCCGACCGGCGACTTCGACGAAGGCCCCAGGAAACGGTGGCGCCACGGCGCGAATCATGGCGTGTACCCGCATTCCCGGCCAGTCAGGGTCGATGCGGCCATCCTCGGGCCGGCGCCCGCCGAAGTATGACCCGTGTGCCAGGTCCATGGGCCGGCCAGGCGGCGGCCCCGCGGCCATGGCGGGCAGTGAGGCCTTGAGCACGCGGGCGGCGGCGCCGGCCACCGCCAGGGAAACCGCCAGGGCATCGTCATCCGGCCCGATGGCCACGACCTCCTGTGCCACGATGGGGCCGGCATCGGGGCGCTCGACCATGTAGTGCAGGGTCGCGCCCGTTTGGGTCTCCCCGTTGGCGATCGCCCAGTTGACCGGCGCCCGGCCCCGGTAGCGCGGCAGCAGCGAGCCGTGCATGTTGAGCGCGCCCCAGCGCGGCAGCGCCAACAGCCGTGGCGGCAACATGGAGCGGTAGTAGAACGAGAGGAGATAATCGGGTGCGAGGCCGCGGATTTCATCCAGCCACTGCGGTGCGGCCGGCTGTGTCGGCGTCACGGCGCGCACGCCATGCGCATGGGCAAGCTCGGCGACACTGCCGAACCAGCGCCGTTCGCCGGCCTGGTCCTCGTGCGTGAACAGCAACGGCACTTCGACGCCATGATCAAGCAGTGCCTGCAGACAGCGGTGACCGACTTCGCTGTAGCCGAATACGACTGCGCTAAACACGGGTGGTCTCGAGCACCCGCAGGCGCTCGGGATCCGCTTCCTGGCCTGGCGCCAGCACCGCTGCGATCAGGTAGCGGGGGCGGCCGCGAACCTGCTCGTAGGTACGGCCCACGTACTCACCGATCAGGCCGATGCCGAATAAGGCCAGTCCGAGCAGGAAGAACACGATCGCGAACAGGGTGAAAACACCCTGCACATCCGGACCATGCACGATGCGGTCATAGATGAGGTAGAGAAACAGCAGCAGCGAGACGCCGGAAACTACCATGCCGAGCATGGAGAACAGCTGCAGCGGCATGACCGTGAATCCGGTCATCAGGTCGAAGTTCAGCCGGACCAGAGAGTAGAAGGAATACTTGGACTCCCCGGCATGGCGCGGCTCGTGCTTGACCTCGATCTCCACCGGATTGCGCGCGAACAGGTACGCCAGCGCCGGAATGAAAGTGTTGACCTCCTGCGAGGAATTCACGGCGTCAATTACATGGCGCGAGTAGGCGCGCAGCATGCAGCCCTGATCCGTGATGCGAATGGGCGTCATGCGTTCGCGCAGCCCATTGATGCGCCGCGACAGAAAGGTGCGTGCCCAGTGATCCTGCCGGCCCTGGCGGATCGTCCCCACATAGTCGTGGCCGGCATCGGCCGCCGCCAGCAGGTTGGGGAGCTCCTCGGGCGGATTCTGCAGGTCCGCGTCCAGGGTGATGATCACATCGCCGGCGGCCGCCTCGAAGCCGGCCATGATGGCGGAATGCTGGCCGAAGTTGCGCCGGAAAATGATGACCCGCGTATGCTGCGGACGCTCTTGGTATTGGGCCCGCAGCAGCGCCGCGGAACGGTCCTTGCTGCCGTCATCGACGAAGACGCATTCCCAGCTGCAGTCCAGCCGGTCGAGCGTCGCGTACAGCCGGGTGAACAGTAGCGGGAGATTCGCCTCCTCGTTGTAAACCGGGACGACAACACTGACGTGGGGGTGGTCTTTCGCCTCTGACATATCCTAATCTGAACACCTATGGACGACTATCGTTTCGAACTGGCTGCACCACGCGACGCAGCAGTCATCGCGTCCCTGTCGCGACGCCTGATCGAGGCCGGGCTGCCGCCGACTTGGCCGGCAGATCGCGTACTGTGCCACATCAAGCGTACCGATAGCGTGGTCCTGACAGCGCGCTTTCACGCCACATTGGCCGGTTTCGCCATCATGCAATTCGGCGATGATCGCGCCCACCTTAATCTGCTCGCCGTGGAGAGTACCCATCAGCGACGCACCCTGGGGCGGCAGCTCATGAACTGGCTGCATGAAAGCGCCCTGGTCGCGGGAACCTTCCTGGTGGGCCTGGAGTTGCGTGCTTCCAACACGGGTGCCAGGCGCTTCTACGAAGCGTTGGGCTACCGCGTGGACGGCGTGATGCCGGGCTACTACCAGGGCCGTGAGGACGCCCAGCGCATGAGCCTGGATCTGCGTGTGGGGCGCAGCCTCATAGTGTGATCCCGACGGCCTTGGTCTCCAGCATGCTTTCGACGCCGGCGCGGCCATGCTCGCGACCCCAGCCGGACTGCTTGTAGCCGCCGAAGGGCACGGCCGGATCAAGGCCCGTACCACCGTTGACCTGCACCGTACCGGCGCGGATCTTGCGGGCGAGCTTGTGGACAATGCCCACGTCCCGGGTCCAGATGTAGGCGGACAGACCATAAGTGGTGTCGTTGGCGACGCGCGCGATGCGGTCCAGGTCATCATCATCAATGGGCATGGCGCAGATGACCGGTCCGAAAATCTCCTCGCGCACCACCTTCATGCTGCGATGGGTCTGGGCGAGCACGGTAGGTTGCACGAAGTAGCCCTCGGTGCCCTGACGCTGTCCGCCGGTCACCACCTCTGCACCCTCGCCGCGACCGGCTTCGATGTAGCCCGTGACCCGCTCCAACTGTCCTTGTGAGACCAGCGGGCCGAGGTTGGTATCCGGCTCCAGTCCCGGGCCCACCTTCAGCGAGCGGGCCATGCCGGTGATGCCATCGACCACCTGGTCGAACACCTTCTTGTGGATGTACAGGCGCGATCCGGCCACGCAGATCTGACCGGAGTTGGCGAATACGGCCATGGCCGCCCCGGGGATGGCGCGGGCCAGGTCGGCATCGGGGAAAATGATGTTGGGCGACTTGCCACCCAGCTCCAGCGTGACGCGTTTGAGGGTGGCCGCGGCCGCCTGCACGATCCACTTGCCGGTTGCGGTCGAGCCGGTGAAGGCGATCTTGTCCACATCGGGATGCTCGACCAGCGCCTTGCCGGCCGGATCCCCATAGCCGGTGACGATGTTCACGACACCCGGCGGAATTCCGGCCTCCAGCACCAGCCTGCCCAGCAGCAAGGCGCCAAAGGGGGTCAGCTCCGCGGGCTTCAGCACCATGGTGCAGCCCGAGGCAATCACCGCGGCCGTCTTGTCGGCCTCCATGGCGAAGGGAAAATTCCAGGGCGTGATGCAGCCGACGACACCGACCGGTTCGTGCAGCGTGTAGGCGAGCTTGCCGGGTTCGGCCAGCTCCGGGACCTCGCCGTGCACCTTGCCGCTCCAGCCCGCCGTGTAGCGCATTCCGTTGGCCGTGCCCAGGGCGCCGGCAAACTTCGCCATGCCAAAGGGCATGCCGTTGTCCAGGCTGAGAACCTGGCCGATCGCGTCGGCGGCCTGTTCGATGAGGTCGGCCAGCTTCCACAGCAGGCGAGCACGAGCCACGGGCGGCATGCTCGGCCAGGGGCCGCTCTCAAATGCGGTGCGCGCGGCGCGCACCGCCAGGTCGATATCCTCGGCGCCACCGGCGGCGGCATGGCCCAGCAGCTTGCCGGTCGCCGGATTCAGCACTTCAATGCGGCCGCCGGCGCGCGGCTCCACCCACTCGTTGTTGATGAGCAGGCGGTGGTGTTGCGCAAGAAAGGCCTGGGTACGGGCAAAATCCGGCTTCAGTGCAGCATTCATGATGGGAGCCTCACTTGTTGTCCTGCAGACGCAAGTGCGTCACGCCCTGATCGTCGATGTACTCGTGGTTGTTCTCACACACGTACTCGAGCATTTCGTAATTGGGAATACGCTTGTAGGCAAAGGTGAAAGTCCATGGCTGCTCCAGCGTCACCGGGTCCTGCACCGTGATCTGGTCGTGCAGGATGTCCGGCGTCACCAGGCGCAGTCGTTCGCTGATGTGCATCTGGTCGCTGTGCGGCATCTCGCTGTGACCGAGCACCGACTCCTTCACCCCCACGGTATCGACCACCAGTGTCGAGCCCTCCCAATGGGCCACAGAGTGGCCGTAATAACCGGGCGCCACATCCGCTATTTTCGGCTGGGTCTTGCCGATGTAGATACGGCGCACCTGCGAGAAGGCCTCGGCGATGATGGTCACCTGCCCCGCGGTCTGCAGGATCTCCAGCGGATAGATCGCCGACATCATCTCCGGCATGCCATAGGGCAGACAGTCGACGCCGGAGGACGCGATGGGCTCGCCCTTGGCATCTGAGGCGGCCTCCTTGGCGCGTTTCGCATCATAGGGCCCCTTGTACTGGGGCTTCAGTTGCAGCTTTCCGGCGGGCGGCGGCAATGTGGCCGGGTCCGGCGGTCCGCCGCGTCCGCCAAATCCAGGATAGCGCTGCCAGTCACCGGTGAAGTCGGCCGGTGCGGCGCTCGCGCTCTGGACTTTTTCGACATCAGCGGCCCGTGCCGAGCCAATGCCCAGCGTCGCAGCAAGCACGAGCAGTGTGATCATTCGAGAATTCATGACGTCTCCGTGCCGCTACGACCGCGGAAAGACGCCGGTGCCCGGCGGATTGCCATCGCTCAATTCACGGCCGTCGGCGAGCGTGGCCTTCTCCAGCATGCCGCCGGCCTGCCCGTTACGCAGCGGATTGATGAGCAGCGTGACCTTGTCACCCTGCTTGATGTCACTGTACTTCCAGCCCACGCGGGTCAGGACGTTGGGGCTCGCGCACTCCACCGTGTAGTGCTTGTTCGCGCTGCCGGCCGGGACCTCGAGCTGGATGAACACGTGGGGGTTGGTCCACTCGAACTTCAGCACCGTGCCGCTGAGGGTGATCCGGTTCTGGTGATCAAACAGCGCAAAAGAATGATGCGCGAATGCCGGCAGCATCGGGCCCAGACCCAACAGGCCCAAGGTCAGGCCGGGTATGTAACGGCGGGCTTTGGCAATCATCGACATATCCCCCTGAAGGCCCATGAGTGGCGCGGCAGCTGGCTTTTATGACATGGGCCGACAGTGGCCGCAACGGTAGAATCCGCGCCCTATGCAACGCCCCCCGCTGAACCTGGCCCTGGACCCGAGGCTGCCCATTGCCGGCCACGCTGCGGACATCAGTGCCGCCCTGGCCAGCCACCCCGTGATCATCGTGTGCGGGGCGACCGGCTCGGGCAAATCCACGCAGCTGCCGAAGCTGTGCCTGGCTGCAGGTCGTGGCGCGCAAGGCATGATCGGCCATACCCAGCCGCGGCGCATTGCCGCGCGTGCCCTGGCCAACCGTATTGCGGCCGAGCTTGGGACCCGGGTGGGTGCCGTCGTCGGCTGCCAGGTGCGATTCGAGGACCGCAGCGGTCCGGATTGCCGCGTCAAACTCATGACCGACGGCATCCTGCTGCGCCAGCTGACCTTCGATGCCCGGCTATCCGCCTACGACACCCTCATCATCGATGAGGCCCACGAGCGCAGTTTGAACATCGACCTGCTGCTGGGGGCTTTGAAACGACTGTGCGCAGCGCGCCCCGAGCTGCGGGTCATCGTCACGTCGGCGACCATCGATACCCAGCGTCTCGCTCAGTTCTTCGGCGGCGCCCCCGTCATCGACGTGGCAGGCACCAGCCACCCCGTAGAAGTGCGTTACCGGCCCCTGGCCGCGCCGGATGAGGACGCCGCGGAGTTGTCGCTCCCCGAGGGCATTGTCGAGGCGGTCCGGGAACTGTGCGCTGCCGGCGATCCGCAAGGCGACATCCTGGTGTTCCTGCCGGGTGAAAAGCACATCCGCGAAGCCGCGCAGGCGTTGCAGGGCGCCCGGCTGGGCCGCCTGGAGGTGCTGCCGCTGTATGCGCGCCTGACGGCCCAGCAGCAGGAAAAGATCTTCGAGGCGCATACCACCCGCCGCGTCATCCTCGCTACCAATGTGGCCGAGACGTCCCTGACGGTCCCGCAGGTTCGCCATGTCATCGACAGTGGCTTGGCGCGGATCAGTCGCTACAGCATCCGCAGTAAGGTCCAGAGGCTGCCGCTGGAGCCGGTATCCAAGGCCAGCGCCGACCAGCGCCGCGGCCGCTGCGGGCGTGAGGCCCCAGGGATTTGCGTCCGGCTTTATTCCGAGGAGGACTTCCTGGCCCGTGAGGACTTCACGGCGCCGGAAATCCTGCGTACGCACCTGGCCAGTGTGCTGTTGCACATGGCGGCCTCCGCGCTCGGGGATCCCGAGGACTTTCCCTTTCCGGATCCGCCCGACACGCGCCAGATCAACGATGGGGTGCGGCAGCTTCAGGAGCTCGGCGCGATGGATGACCGGCGTCGCATCACCGAGCTGGGCCGCCGCATCGCCTCCCTGCCCTGCGATCCCAAGCTCGGGCGGATGCTGCTGGCCGCCGCGCGGCTGCACTGCGTTACCGAGGCCCTCATCGTGACCGCCTTCCTCGCCGTGCAGGATCCCAGGGAGCGGCCCGCGGACGCCCAGGCCCAGGCCGATGAAGCCCACGCGACCCATGCCGATCCGCGCTCGGATTTCGTGACGGTGCTGAACCTGTGGCGGCGCTTCCACGAACAGGCCGCAAGTCTCGGCGGCTCGGCGCTGCGCAAATGGTGCCGGGAGAATTTTCTGTCGTTCGTGCGCATGCGCGAATGGCAGGACCTTCATGCCCAGCTCAGTGCGGCGGCGCAGGACCTGCATCTGAAGCGCCATGAGGTCCCGGCCGCTCATGCGGACCTGCACCGCGCCATCCTTGCGGGATTGTTGGGATCGATCGGGATGCAGGATGAACGACGTGAGTTCTTGGGGACTCGCGGAACGCGCTTCGTGATCGCACCCGGTACACCCTTGGCGAGCCGCCCGCCGAAGTGGGTCGTGGCCGCGAACCTGGTGGAGACCACCCGTTTGTATGCGCGCATGGTGGCCGCGGTGCAGCCGGGCTGGATTGAAGGCGTTGCCGGCCAGCTGCTACGGCGCGAGTACTCCGATCCTCACTGGGTGAGTTCCCGCGGCCAGGTCAGCGCGCTGGAAACCGTGAGCCTTTACGGCCTACAACTGGCGAGTGGCCGCCGCGTCAGCTACGGCGCGATCGACCCCGCAGCGG
>DASZCK010000176.1:0-5194 GCA_035943195.1 Steroidobacteraceae bacterium | reverse complement strand
GTCCCCAGCTGGTCAGCAGGTCGGACAGTCCGGGAACTGCCGGCGCAGCCGGTGCGGCAGGCGCGTCAGCGGCCAGCAGCACTTGTGGCGCGATCGCAACGATAGCGGCAGACGTGAGAGCGCGAGTGGTTTTTCGCATGATGGTCGTGGTCCTCGTAAAAGAAACGAAAGCAGCACGGATACCCAAATTTCGGTGCGATGCGCGACGGGTGCAATCCGTATGCCAAATACACTTCGCATTGAATTACAGCCAGTTACATCCGATATCCCGCTGCCGATCAGCTGGAACGCACTGGAATGAAACAGCTCCCCCTGCCCCGGGCACCATTGTGGTGCGAAATTGTGGGTGCGGCGAAGGTCTACCGGACCAATTGATGCGTCGATGCAACGCCGCAAAGCCTCACGGCGGCCTAACGATCGCGGAAGTGGGCCGGTGGCTTGGGTGAGCGAGGCAGCGGCCCAGACGCAGCGATGTCAGCATCAGAGATGTCGTTGCGCGCGACCGGAAGGGGAAGGTGCAGGCTGCAGAGGGAAAAGCTATGCGGGCACGCCGGCTTTAACATCGCAACGCGTTATTGCGATGAGCAGGTGTAGTACGATTGCTGTTGGTTCACCCGTAGCAAACGGGAGTGCGTTATGCACGTGGAAATACAGCGCAACTGCAGGATACACCAATGAGCTACACAATCAAAGTGAACGGCACATCGCACACGGTGGACGTCGAAGGCGACACGCCACTGCTATGGGTGCTGCGGGACACGCTGGATCTGAAGGGCGCCAAGTTCGGCTGCGGCATGGGCCTGTGCGGCTGTTGCACCGTGCACATCAACGGCTCGGCCACCCGCTCCTGCATCACGCCGATCAGCGCGGTCGGAACGGCGCAGATCACCACGATTGAAGGCGTCGGTGCCAGCGAGACCGGAAAACGCGTCCAGGACGCCTGGCTCAAAGTTGATGTCATCCAGTGCGGATACTGCCAGGCGGGCCAGATCATGTCGGCCACGGCGCTCCTGACCGCCAACAACAAGCCCACCGACAAGGACATCGACGATGCGATGACCGGCAACCTATGTCGCTGCGGCACCTACAAGCGCATTCGCGCGGCCGTCAAGCTGGCCGCAGGGCTCCCCACCACCGATTCGCGGGAGGTTTGATCATGTCAACCCCAGTTGCAGTTGAGGCCGTCTCGCGCCGCGCCTTTCTGACGGTCAGCGCCGCTGCCGGCGGCGGCATGCTGCTTGCTCTGAGCATTCCGGAACAGGCTGATGCGGCCTTGACCGCGCGCGCCGCCAACAGCGCCGAACATCCCGCGCACGACGCTGAGATCAATGCGTACGTGACGATTTCGCCGGACAACACCATCACCATCATGTCCAAGGTCCCGGAGATCGGGCAGGGCGTCAAGACGTCGCTGCCGATGATCGTTGCGGAGGAAATGGACGCCGACTGGAACACGGTGCATATCGTTCAGGCGCCACTGGATCCAAAGCTGTACGGCGCGCAGTTCGCCGGCGGCAGCTTCGCCACGCCCATGAACTGGGAGCCGCTGCGGCGCGCCGGTGCGGCCGCTCGCGCCATGCTGATCAGCGCCGCGGCCTTGACCTGGCGTGTGCCCGAATCGGACATCACAACCTCCGCCGGCAAGGTGATGGCCAAGGATGGCCGCACGTTGACTTACGGGCAGCTCGCGGCCAAGGCGGCCAAGGTGGTACCGCCTGACCTCAAGACACTCGTGCTCAAGACCTCGAGCAACTATTCGATCGTGGGCAAGTCCATCGGTGGCATCGACAGTCCCAAGATCGTCACCGGCCAACCGCTGTTCGGTATTGACGTCGAAGTGCCGGGACTGCGCTACGCCGTGTTCCAGAAGTGTCCGGTGTTCGGTGGCAAGGTGGTCAGCGCCAATGTCGATGAGGTCAAGGCGCGGCCGGGCATTCTCAATGTATTTGTCATCAACCCCGAGGGCCCGACCGGATTGCCGGATGGCATGGCCATGGGTCAGATGAGCGGGGTCGCCATTGTCGCCAGCAGCTGGTGGCAGGCCAACAAGGCGCTGGAGACTCTGAAGGTAGTCTGGGACGAAGGTCCCGTGGCCAGCCAGAGTTCTGCCGGCTACGCCGCGAAGGCACAGGAGCTGTCCACCCAGACCCCGCACAAGGTGATCCATAGCGACGGCGACGCCAAGACGGCGCTGGCCGGTGCCGCGAAGGTGGTGGAAGCCGCCTACTCCTATCCGTTCGTGGCGCACTCGCCGCTTGAACCGATGAACTCCACGGCTTCCTACGTGGACGGCAAGGTGGAAATCTGGTCCCCGACCCAGAATCCTGGCGCCGGCAAGACCATGATCGCCAAGACCCTGGGCATTCCCGAGGATGCGGTGACGGTGCACATCACCCGCAGCGGCGGTGGCTTCGGCCGGCGTCTGTCCAGTGAGTTCATGGTCGAGGCGGCCACGATCTCCAAGCTGCAGGGCGAGCCGGTGAAAGTGATCGCGACCCGCAACCAGGACCTACAGCATGAGTTCTACCGTCCGGGTGGCTTTCATTTCTTCAAGGCCGGTCTGGACGCCCAGGGGCAGCTGATCGCCTTCACCGATCACTACATCGGCTTTGCCAACGGGGCCAGGCCCTCCAACAGCGCTGATCTGGGCGCGACGGAGTTTCCCGCGAAGTACGTGAAGAACCTGGAACTCGCCACGTCCACCCAGCAGCTGGGCGTGCCCACTGGACCGATGCGCGCGCCGGGCAGCAACGTGCACGCGTTCGTGTTCCAGTCGTTCCTCGACGAAGTGGCGCATGCGGCCGGCAAGGATCCGTTGCAGAACCTGATCGATTTGTACGCGGAGGAGCGCGCCGCGCCGCCTCCGCCGGCGCCGCCGTCCAAGGGTCCGCCGCGCGGTGGTGGCTTTGGCAACTTCGGGGCGCCCTTCAGCGGCAAGCGTGCGCAAGGCGTGCTGGAAATGGTCCGCGAGAAATCCGGCTGGGGTAAGCGCCAGTTACCGGCGGGCACCGGCATGGGCGTGGCTTTCTACTACAGCCACCTTGGCTACTTCGCCGAAGTCGTGCAGGTCACGGTCAATCCGTCAGATGGCAACGTGAAGGCCGACAAGGTGTGGATCGTGGGCGATGTGGGCAGCACCATCATCAATCCGACCGGCGCGCTCAATCAATGTGAGGGCGCGGCGATTGATGGCATCAGCCAGGCATTGGCCCAGAAGATCACCATCGACCGGGGGCGGGTCGCCCAGACCTTCCCGGAATACCCCCTGATGCGCATGTACCAGGCACCGGATGTCGAGGTGCACTTCAAGCCGACGCCGTTCTCGCCCACGGGCCTGGGAGAGCCGGCACTGCCGCCGGTGGTTCCGGCGCTGTGCAATGCCATCTTCGCGGCCACCGGCAAACGCATCCGGCATCTGCCCATCGACCCGGCGCTGCTCAAGACCTGAAGCGGCGCTTTTATGGTGTCTATGGGCCGGCGACGTGCGCGTCCTTCATGGCCTGGAAGTCGACGCGCTGGATGGTGCCGATGCGGCAGTGGTCGTGCCCCACGATCACGAAGTCGAATCTGCGATTGACGGTGCGTGCCGTTGCGGTCAGGCCCACCTTGTTGGCAAAGGGCAACTCGATACACGGGTCCCGCACCTTGATCAGATAGGCGTCCCGGAAAGTGGTCCAGATGACCACGTATGGGCCACCCAGGGTACGAAAACCGTCGTAGCGGCCGAGATAGGTGAAGTCATCGATGGGCGGTCCCGCGTACTTGAGGTACAGCTGCGCGTCCTTGCTCGGCGGCTGGGGAGGCGGCGGGGCGGCTGCGCACCCGGCCAGCAGGGCAGCCATCGCTACACTGGCCACGCTTCGGCTCAGGATCGACATGGCATCCTCCATCGTTCCATCAGATCATTAAACGCCTGATCCGGCTTCGCGTTTACTGGCCAGGGCCTGTAACTGCCGGCTCGCGACCTTGCGGCCCGACAGGTCTGCAAGTTCGATGAGCCGCTTCGCCACGGCCGCATCCTGCGGATAAAAATCCGGGTTGGACGCCAGGCGGATCTCAAGCGCCTTCACCGCAAGTCCGGTTTCGCCGCTGGCCAAGAGCTTATCCAGATACTCGTTGGTGACCTTGTCGCCAATCACCGGGTCCTCCCACCCGCAGGTGGCCAGCTGCAGGGCGTGATACTCGGTGAAGGGGTGAGCCTCGGGGCAGTGCCGCAGCATCCAGGATTCCAGGTGGGCCCAGGCCTCGGAGCGGCGCTTCAGGCGCAACAGCGAATAGGTGCGATCCAGAACGGCGGCGCGGTCCTCGGCATGCCGGCGCTCATCACGCTCGGCGAGGCGTTCATCGAAGGTGCGGGTGGCCAGCTGCAGATCCACGCGGCTCTCAAACACCGCGCCGCCGACATAACAGAACATCGCGATGAACAACAGCTGGCACAGCGCCAGCATCAGCATCAGTGAGTCCAGGGTCAGAGCCAGCGTGACGACGAGGATCATGCCACCCAGGGTGACCACCAGCAGGCTGACGTATCTCAGTCGCAGGCCCTTCACGATCCGACCGATCGCCAGTGGTGAGAGCGCATGCAGCCAACTGTCGCTGATGGCCAGCAGCGCCACGTTCGCCGGCAGCGCCATCAGCAGCAGCGCTCCGAGCGCGAGTCCGGCGACGGGTCCGACGGAGTGGTACAGCCACCAGCTCGAAATGAAGCCGAGTGACACGATTACTGCCTGTATCAGTGGTCTTTGCTCATCGACTGGATTGAGCATTTCGATGGACAGTACGGGCAGTTCCTTGTGGCCGGCGACCACCGCATCCAGCAGGACGAAGCAGTACTTGAAGAACCAGGACAGCAGCAGGAAGTCGGCCGGGATGCCGAGGAACTTGCCCAATTTGATGAGATAGGTCCACAGAATGGTGAGGATCACCACCAGGATCAGCGGCGCCGCATGGAAGGGCATGAGGAAGTAGCGTGTCATGTACACTCTCAGCAGCGATGAGTTTTGATGCCGCAAGTCCCGGGCGCATTCTGCGCGAGGTGTTCGGTTACCCGCAATTCCGGGAGCCTCAGGGTGAAATCATCGACCATGTGTCGCGCGGCGGCGATGCACTGGTTCTCATGCCGACCGGCAGCGGCAAATCTCTGTGTTATCAGATCCCGGCGCTCGTACGTCCGGGCATCGCCGTGGTGGTGTCG
>DASZCK010000175.1:0-25803 GCA_035943195.1 Steroidobacteraceae bacterium | reverse complement strand
ATGCCGGTGGCACGTACAGCACCACAGGATGCACCCTGGCGATGCCGTAGCCCCGGACAATCAGCACGAGGCCCGCGATCGAAATCAACGAATAGGCGCCCCGCCAGGCATTACCCAGTCGAGCCGCCGCGCGGTCGCGCCAATCCGGTGCGACAATCGAGATGGAATGCACGCCAAGAAACAAGATCAGACCGAGTATGAGGTAGATCATGGCTTCGACTCCTTGCCGAGGTGCGCGCGCTGCTCAAGGGGTGCCGGCCGTGATTATGTAGTGGTAGTAATCGAAAGGTCGAATCCGAGGGCGGCGGCAAGGTTTCGCCGTCAGTCGCAACCGTGGTGACGGCCGGGTACACAGGGGCCGGCGCCACACCGATGGACAAATTGACTTGTGCTTACGCGGCTTTGCGTTTGCGTACCATTACACCCAGGCCGCCAAGCCCGGAGAGCAGCAGCCATGCGGCGGCGGGGAGGGGGACCGCGGACACCCCATCAGCATTATAGAGCAGCCCAGTGCTCGCGCCGATGTCAGCAGCAGAGTTCTCAGCGCCGAGCGACCCCGGCGTACCGCCATAAACGAGAGCGGAATCCAGCGACATCGTGTTGTAGAAGTCCACGGCGGATGTAGAAGGTGTAGCCGTTCCACCGCTATAAAGCGCAGCGGCGACCAAGAACGGATCGATGGTAAAGGCAGTGCCATACGTGAATGGAACGTACAAGGACATGCTTTCGGTCTGGGATCCGCTGGTCAGCAAAACGTTACCGATGGACCCGGCGCTGTAGGCGGCGCCGTTTAGCGATGCTTCGCTGCCAGCTGGCGCGCTGGCCAAGCCGAATGCTACATAGCCGGCGCCCGAGTTCAGATCGCCGTCCAGGGTATAATTCAGTGCCAGGACCCCCGACCCGGTACCTCCGCCGATGGTGAGAGTGTCTACGTAGCTGGTAACGGTTTCGCCGTAGATCACAGCTGGCGCCGCCGGTGGTGATCCTGTGACCGACAAAGTCGCACTGTCGCCGAACGCCCCGTTGGTCACGAATCCGGCGCCGCTGCCGGAGGCGCTCCACCCACTGCAGGTGGTGCAAGCGCCGCTCCAGTTCACCGTGGCCGAGGTCAAAGTCCCGGGGGACGAGGTGAGGAAGAGCGTGGAAGCCCCCGCAAGGTCACCCAGGCCATTCGGCTGCAGGTTGATCTGCCCCACGCCCACCGCTTGGGCCCAGACCGTCCCCATTGGTGCGGCCACCAACAGGAGCACAGCTGCGGCAATTCGCTTCACGATATCCCTTCCCTGGAGAGTCTATGTCAGCCCCCGCGTCCCAATTATGGCGGACGATAGATTGCAGGTCCGTGACGCTTTTATGCACAGGACTCGGCCTTCGAGCCGGTATGGGCTAGCGCGCGCTCGGAATCGAGACCGGCAGCGACGGACAGCTGTTGTCCACGCCATGACCGCAGGGCCGGGGCAGCAGGTTCTGCGTCAGGCATACACGCACTTCGGACAGTTCACCGCGACTGCAGGCGACGGTCATGGCGTGGGGCGGTAAATTGGGATTGGCGCCACGAAATGCGGCCAGGATCTGCTCCGGCGACAGGCGCTGCGGGGAGCGCGGCGCCTCAAATATCGCAGGTACATGCAACACCGCCAGCGCCCGGTCCGCGGTGCGGAAATAATCCGCAGGCCTAAGGCCGCTGCAGGTGCCGTGACGCTGCCACTCATGCTGCATGAGACTGGGACTCGGGTAGAGGGTACGGCCGAGGGCGTCTGCCTCACGATCCAGATCCTCATTGCTCGCACAGGCCTCGGGATATCCGCCGGCATTGAATTGCGGCCACAGTCCGTGCAGGACGAAACCAAATCCACGGCCCTGGCACTGGTAGCGGTCCGCGGGGTGCACCAGGCAGTAGCTGGGTGACCAGGACAGGGACAGCAGGTAATAATCGAAGTGCCCGGGCGCATTGCTTGCGGCATGCGGGTGGTGCCGCGCCAGGGCGGGGGAAAGCAGCGCCAGCAGCAGCATCGCTGCCGCAAGTTTCATGGCGATCCAGGACCCGCGGGGGCATTGCATGTTGACATCCTACGGCACGAGCCCCGACCAGGTCATTGAAGTTCGCGAAGGGCACGATGGCGCACGTCGGCCGCTGGTCATCATCATTCACGGCGGCTTCTGGCGACCCGACATCGACCGGGCGCATGCCCGACCGATGGCCGACGCCGTGGCTGCTGCCGGCTGGACCGTCGCGCTGCCGGAGTATTCGCGGGTGCTGCATGATCCGGAGCCGGCGCTGGCGGACCTCAGGACGCTTCTGACGCAAACAGTCGGGCAAATCGCTGCGCACAATGGTCGGGTGGTGCTGGTCGGGCACTCGGCCGGCGGCCATCTGGCGCTGTGGGCAGCCGCGGCGCGCCTGTGCCCAACGCTGGTGGGGACCGTGGCCCTGGCACCGGTCGCGGATCTGGCACTCGCCCATCGACTGGGTCTGGGCAACGGTGCGGTGTTGCGTTTTCTGGGCACCGAACCCACCGCGCGGCCCGATCTTGATCCCACCCGGCTACCGGCGCCCCCCGGAGTGACGACACTGATTCACGGCGTCGATGATGACACCGTCCCGCTGCAGATCAGCGAATCCTATGGGTCCGCCCACCCGACGGCGCAGCTCTTGGCGCTGGCAGATACCGGACACTACGAACTGATCGATCCGCAGGCCGCTGCCTGGTCGAGCGTCATGGCGGCGCTAGGGGTCTACGCTGGCAATCGCGGCATAGGCTGACTGCAACCAGGTATCGAGGCGCTGGCGTTCCAGAACACCCAGGCCCGTGGCCTGATCCTCGGCACGGGCCGCTGCCCCGAAACTGCTGCTGGCGGCATCGATCTTGATCATGGTGCTTTCGTGAAGGCGCCGGATGGTGATGAGGTGGGCCTTGTATTCGCGGGCGCGTGCCACCAGCCCGGATTCATCGAAAATACGGAAATGGCTGCCGCGCAGCTGGTTGTGCACCACTATGTAGTTGAGGCGCGACTGGTAGCGCTCGAACAGCTGGCGCAACAGCTCCACCGAGTCCCGGCCCGAATCCATCACATGCCAGTAGCGGATGTTCAGGTTCAGTTCCGGCGCCACCGCCAGCAGCTGGGATTCGTCCATCCAGCGCATCAGCGGTTCGCCGGTCTGCGCCGCCAGATCAACCAGGATGCGCTGCTCGGGCTGGCTGGTGGCCGCTTCGACAATGGCATCGAGACTTTCATACTGATCCACCAGCACCGGCGCGGCATAGCGTGAGTAGAAGCGTAACAGCGCGCCGTGCGAGCGATCGGCGTCGAAGCCGCTGAAGGCGATCGAGCGGTCGATGAAATACTGCGCCAGCAGGCGCGCCACCATCGACTTGCCGACGCCGCCCTTTTCGCCGCCGATCAGATGAATCTGAGTGACGCTCAATGCTCCCAGCCGGTCTTTGAATTGTAGGGCGCCATGAAGCCCATGGCCTCGATCTCGTGAATCTTGCCGCCGCTCACCTTGAAGATATGCGCCGCGGGCAGATCAAAGGGCTTGAACTTCATCGGTACGCTGGTGACGCCGGGATAGCCCACGATGTTCACGTGGTCTTCCTTCATGGGATGCCGGAACTGGGACAGTCCGAACACCAGTCCGGTCTGAGTGTCGGCGATCCAGACTCGGCGCGGCTCGATGCGCTTGATGTAGCTCATCACCTTGGTGTCGAGCTGCGTGGCACAGCCGAGTTTGGGCGAGCCGGCGGGCGCGCCCATGAGCGCATTGCCGGTCGTGATCATGCCGTTTTCATGGCGCTCACAGTCTTCGGCAAAGGGGGACAACGACCCATTACCCTTGACCAGGGCCTCGTAGTAGGTGGCGCCGATCTTGAGCAGCTGAGCGTGAGTGCTGCGTTCGTCCTTGGGTACCACCGCCAGCAGGCCCGGACGCGGCGTGTGCAGGTTGGCGAGCATGGTGTCGCGCAGATTGCCGGCGATGAGGTGTTCGGCCTCCACGATTTGACCGTGGCGCACTTTCAGGCGCAGCGCGAGTTCAATGGGCTTGCCGTCGGCCTTCATCATGCCGATGAAACCCACTTGCTCGGAGGTCGGATCCGGCACGTAGAGGGCGAAGGTGCTCGGCGCTTCGCTGGCCGTCTTCCATAGTCCTTCGCCCGGCTTCATCGGGGTGACGTTCTCCACGAACTTCACGTCCGCCGCCAGCGGTACTTTGGCAGGGTCGTGAGCTACCAGGGCGGCCAGGTAGGAGCCGGCGAGATCCTTCAGGCAGGCACGATTGCACGGATCGGGTACCGCGGCCGGGGCTGCGGCCGCGACGGTCAAGGAGAGCGCGGCCAGCCAGCCTGCTGTGATTCTCGGTGTCATGGTCATTTCCCCCCTGGCAAATTGCAAAGTCTACTGGCGCTGCCGCCGGTTCACCACCACCTGCGCCATTTGAACCAGAGTATGGGCAGGATGATGCTGAGGGCGATCACTCCGAGGCCCCATTGGTAGCCGTACTTCCACCCGTACTCGGGGATATTGTGGAAGTTCATGCCGTAAATGCTGGCAATCAGCGTCGGCGGAACGCCGACCACCGAAACGATGGTCAGCACCTTGAAGATGTCATTCTGCTGGGTGTTGATGAAGCCCAGCACGGCATCCTGCAGAAACTGCGTTTTGCCCGAAAGGTGACTCTCAAAATCGGTCAGCGACTCCAGGTCATGACGCACGGTCTTGATCCGGGTCTGGATGTCGCCCGGCAGCCAGGTCGCCGTCTGCGCTGCGAAGCTGGCAATGCGCATCAGTCCCAGCAGGCTTTCGCGGATGCGCGACAACAGTTCGCCGGTCTGACCCACACCGATCAGATTGCGATGCATGGCGTCGTTGAAGCGTTGCCGCCTGGGCGGAGGCTGCTCGGGAGAACCGAAGATCCGTTGCGATACGTTCGCCAGATCCGCGCTGATCAGCTCGAGGCGATCGGCGGCGAAGTCCACCATGCCTTCCAGCAACCGGGCGAACACCGCGGCGCTGGTGCAGTCGGCGTGCTCGCGCAGCAACGTGGCCTGTACGTCCGGAAAGGCATGGATGTCGCAATAGCGGATGGTCACCAGGATATCCGGCGTCAGCACGAAGCCCAGCGGCAAGGGGCGACTGGCAAAGCGATTGTCCTGAAGCCCCAATGGCATGGACATCATCAGGGCCTGGCCTTCGACCCGCAGGCGGCTGGAGGTCTCGATTTCCTGCAACTGGGCGTGCGTCGGAATGCGAACGCCATGCTCGCTCGCGACCAGCGACTCCTCATCGGGGCTCGGCGACTGCAGATCGATCCAGACGGGCCGGTGGGGCGCCTCAGGTTCGCTCGGGAGCGGCGGGTAGAGATGCAGCATGCCGGCAATTTACCGGATACCCAGCTGCGGGATCAGGTTTTGCTGGGAAAATTGATGGTGGCGGTGAGCCCGCGCTGCTGGTCGCCGAACTCGAGACTGCCGCCATGGAGCCTCGCTACGGCCTGCACCAGGCTCAATCCCAGGCCTACCCCCGGCGTGCCGCGACTGGCATCGCCCCGGAAAAAACGCTCGGTCGCCCGGGCACGCTGGGCGGCCGTCATCCCCGGGCCATTGTCGGCGACGACGATGCCGGCGCTATCGCCACCGGGGCGTACGGTCGTGACCGTGATCCTGCCGCCCGGGGGGGTGTATTTGAGCGAGTTGTCGATGAGATTGTTGACCGCCTGTGCCAGCAGTAACTGATCGCCCGAGGCATGCAGCGAGCCGGCCTCGTCACGGTAGCTCAAGGTGATGTCGCGAACTTCCGCAGCCGGCACGTAGAACTCGACGGCGCGGGCGCACAGGTCGCGCAGGTCCACGTCCACGAAGCAGGAGCGGCGCATGCCGGTGTCGATCTCGGCCAATCGCAGCAGGGCATTGAAGATGCTGATCACGCGGTCCACGTCGGCCACCGCGGCGTCGACCTCGGCGAAGGCCTCGGCCGGCGAGGGACGGGTCAGGGACAGCTCCTCGAGCCGCGAGCGAAGTTCGGTGAGCGGCGTGCGCAGATCATGCGCGATGGCATTGGAAACATTGGCCACGCCGTGCACCAGCTGCTCGATCTGTTCGAGCATGCGGTTGATGGTGACGCTGAGCGTGTTGAGTTCGTCGCTGCCGCTGCCGGTGGGCAGGCGATGGCTCAGTTCGCCCTGCATGATGGCCGAGACCGTCTGGCGGATGCTGTAGATGCGGCTGAGCAGCTCGCGGCGGATCAGAATGCCGCCGATCACGCCGCTGACCAGCAGAACCGCAATGGCGGCCGCGAGCCCGTACCAGAAGCGCTTCGTCACCGGGGCGAGTCTTGCCACATCACGACCCACGAGCAGGTTATAACCGCCGGGCAGCACCGTGCGCACCAGCGTGACCATGGTCGGGTGATGGTCCAGTTCAATCGGCGTGGTGTAGCTGCCCGGGTCCTGCGGCACTCCGGCTGGCCACGCCGGCAGGTTGCCCGCCAACGGCTTCTGCGCGGCATCGGTCAGCAGCAGGATGCGCTCGCCGGCGATCTGCAGTCCCACCCGTTCATTGATGAAGTTGGCCAATCCGGCAGGGCCTTTGCGGGTGAAGACTTCCGCCAGGCGCTGGGAGTCCTCGCCGAGGATCTGCAGGCGAGTGTCATTGTCCGCCGCGCGCCAGGCGTATCCCAGCGGCAATGCGAACAGCACCAGCGCCAGAATTCCCAGCAGTACGTAGCTCGAAGCCAACGTCGCGGCGGAGGAGCGGATGCGGATGGGCATGGGCCTACTCGGCGCTCAGCATGTAGCCGGCATTGCGTACGGTGCGCAGCAGCGAGCGTTCCGGCTCCGGCTCGATCTTCTGGCGCAGCTTGCTGATATGCACGTCCACGACATTGGTCTGCGGGTCGAAATGATAGTCCCAGACGTTCTCAAGCAGCATGGTACGGGTGACGACCTGGCCCGCGTGCCGCATCAGATATTCGAGCAGCTTGAATTCGCGCGGCTGCAGCAGTATCTGGCGAGCGCCGCGCAGCACCTTGCGCGACAGCAGGTCCATCTTCAGATCCGCCACCTCGAGCGTCGTGACCGTGCCATCCTGGCGGGTGCGCCGGCCCAGTGCATCAAGGCGCGCGAGCAGCTCGCCGAAGGCAAATGGCTTGGTCAGGTAGTCATCGCCCCCGGCGCGCAGGCCCTTGATGCGTTCATCGACATCGGCAAGTGCGCTCAGTATGAGGATGGGTGTCTGGTTCCCGGACTGCCGCAGGGCGCTGATCAGTGACAGCCCATCGATGTTCCCCGGCAGCATCCGGTCCATGACGATGACGTCGTAGCGCTCGCTGGCGGCCAGGAACAGGCCGTCGCGGCCGTTGTCGGCATGGTCGGCCGTGTGCCCCGCCTCCTGCAGACCCTTGGTGACGAAGCGCGTGACGCGCTCGTTGTCCTCCACCAGCAGTACCTTCATGCGTGTGCCTGCGCTTCGCTCTGTGCTTCGACCGAAGCCGCGGTCGGAGCGGGTTTGCCGGAGATGCGCAGCCGCAGACGGTCCAGGTACAGATAGATGACCGGCGTCGTGAACAGGGTCAGTGCCTGGCTCAGCACCAATCCGCCTACCATGGTGTAGCCCAGCGGCACGCGCATCTCCGAACCGGTGCCGCGTCCCAGCATCAGCGGCATGGCGCCGAGGATCGCCGACATGGTGGTCATCATGATGGGGCGGAAGCGCATCAGGCAGGCTTCGCGAATCGAGGCCTCGGGCGCCAGGTGGCGGTCGCGCTCGGCCTGCAGCGCGAAGTCGACCATCATGATGCCGTTCTTCTTGACGATGCCGATCAGCAGGATGATGCCGATGAGGGCGATCACGGAAAGATCGAAGCGGAAGGCAAGCAGCATCAACAGGGCGCCGACACCGGCCGACGGCAGCGTCGACAGGATGGTCAGCGGATGGATATAGCTCTCATAGAGCATCCCCAGGATGATGTACACCACCACCAGCGCGGCCAGCACCAGCAGCGGTTCGGTGCGCAGCGAATCCTGGAAGGCCTGCGCGGTGCCCTGGAATGACCCGGTGATGCCCTCCGGCAGGTGGATGGCCTCGGAGGTGCGCTCGATGGCGTCGACCGCCTGGCCCAGCGCCATGCCCGGCCCGAGATTGAACGACAGGGTCACCGCCGGGAACTGCCCCTGATGGTTGATCGACAGCGACGTCACGTGCGAGGTGTCGTAGTGCGCCAGCGTGGACAGCGGCACCATCTGCCCGGTCCGCGGGGACTTGATGTACAGCTTCTCGAGTGAGTGCGGGTCGCCCTGAAGTGCCGGTGGCACCTCCAGGATCACATGGTAGGCGTTGAGCTGGGTGAAATACTGCGCCACCTGACGCTGACCAAAGGCATCATACATCGTCGCATCGATGAGCTCGGGCTGAATGCCGAAACGTGCTGCCTGGTCGCGGTCGATCACCAGGGACACCATCGGGCTGTTGGTCTGCTGATCAGAGGCGACATCCTGCAGTTCCGGCAGCTTCTGCAGCGCCGTCATCAGTTTCGGGGCCCAGGCGTTGAGTTCATTGAGATCCGAATCCTGCAGGGTGTACTGGTACTGGGTTCGGGTCGTGCGGCCGCCCATGTTGATGTCCTGGACCGCCTGCAGATAGGCGGTACCGCCGCTTACCTGGTTGAACTGGCGGCGCAGGCGCCGGATCACCTCATCGGCACCGTCCTTGCGCTGGTCCCTGGGCTTCAGGCCCAGCATCATGAAGCCATTGTTGATGGGGCGTGAACCGCCGACGGAGGCTACATAGGAGGCGACGGCCGGATCCTTGGCCACGATGGCGGTGAGGCGTTTCACGAGGTTTGCCATCTGGTTGAAGGAAATGTCCTGCGGGCCGTCCGACAGGCCCGAGATCAGACCGGTGTCCTGCTGTGGGAAAAAGCCCTTGGGTACCACGACGTACAGTGCGGCGGTGCTGCACAGGGTGATGAGGAAAACCGTCAGCGTGATGCCCTGGTGGGCCAGCACCCAGTCCAGGCCCCGCGTGTACCCGGCGACCACGGCGTCGAAGATTTTCTCGATGAAGTTGTAGAGGCGGCCGTGACGCACATGCCGTTCATCGCGCAGGAACAGCGAGCACATCATCGGCGAGAGGGTCAGGGAGACGAAGGCCGAGACCACGATGGTCATCGTCACCACGATCGCGAACTCGCGGAACAGCCGGCCGATGATGCCGCTCATCAGCAGCAGCGGGATGAACACGGCTATCAGCGAGATGCTGATGCTGAGAATGGTGAAGCCGATTTCACCGGCACCCTTCAGCGCCGCCTCCTTTGGTGGCAGCCCCGCCTCGATGTGCCGGTAGATGTTTTCCAGCATCACGATGGCATCATCGACCACGAAGCCCACCGCGATGGTCAGCGCCATGAGCGACAGATTGTCGAGGCTGAAGCCGAGCAGGTACATGCCGGCGCAGGTGCCGAACAGGGACAGCGGCACGGTGACGCCGGGAATGATGGTGGCCCAGGCGTTGCGCAGGAACAGGAATATCACCATCACGACCAGGCAGAACGTCAGCAGCAGCGTGTATTCGACCTCGCGCACCGAGGCGGTGATGGTGATGGTACGGTCCATGACCAGATCGACCTTCACCGACTCCGGCACCGAGGCCTTTGCATGCGGCAGCATGGCCTTGATGCGGTTCACGGTATCGATGACGTTGGCGCCGGGTTGCTTGAAGACCTGCAGCAGAATGCCGCGGTGCCCATTCTGAAACGCCATCATCTGATCGTTTTCCGGCCCGTCAACCGCGACACCAATGTCGCGGATGCGCACCGGTGCGCCGTTCACATAGGCAATGATGATGTCGTTCCAGGGCTTCGCCTCCATGATCTGGTCATTGTCATAGATGGCAAAATTGTGCAGCGGGCCGTTGAAGGAGCCTTTCGGGGCGTCGACCGTGGCGTTGGCGATGACGCCGGCGATGTCCTCGAGCTGAATGCCCATCGAGGCGGCCTTGACCGGGTCCACCTGGATGCGCACCGCCGGCTTCTGCTGACCACCGATGACCACCTGCGCGACTCCCGGGATGCGCGACATCTGCTGCGCCAGGACGTTCTCGGCGAAATCATCCACCGTGGTGACCGGCAGCACCTGGGAGCTGACCGAATACATGAGAATCGGCGAGTCCGAGGGGTTCACCTTCTTGTAGCTGGGCGGCGCCGGCAGGTTCTTGGGCAGCTGCCCTGCGGCCGCCGTAATCGCCGACTGGATGTCCTGTGCGGCCGCGTCGATGTTACGGTCAAGGTCGAACTGCACCACGATGGTGGTGGTGCCCAGCACGCTGGTCGAGGTCATCTGCGACACGCCCGGGATGGCGCCGAACTGCGTCTCCAGTGGCGTCGCGACCGAGGAGGCCATGGTTTCCGGGCTGGCGCCGGGCAACTGCCCGGTGACCTGGATGGTCGGGAAGTCCACCTGTGGCAAGGGTGCCACGGGCAGCAGCGGGAAGGCGATGACACCTACCAGCAGCACGCCCGCCATGAGCAGCGAGGTGGCTATGGGCCGGTGGATGAACGGCGCCGAAATGCTCATGGGTGCGCCTGACTCGGAGCCGGACGGTTGACGCGCACCAGGGTACCGGGTTCCAGTCGATACATGTTGCTGGTTACGACGCGTTCCTCGGGCTTGAGGCCACCGTCGACGATCACGGTGTTCTCATCCAGCAAGGTCACCTTGAGTGGCCGCACCGACACCTTGGAATCCGGACCGATCACATAGGCGAACATCCCATCCGGGCCGCGCTGCAGCGCCGCCGCCGGAATGGTCAGCGCCTGCTTGTGCATGTTCACCAGCACGCGCGCACTCACGAACTCTCCCGGCCACAGCCGCTGGTGGGTGTTGGGAAAGGTTGCCTTGATACGGATGGTGCCGGTGGTCTGGTCGATCTGATTGTCGAGCAAAGCGACAGTGCCGGAGTCGAGCACCGCGCCGTCTTCGCGCGCCAGCGCGACCACGCTGGTCGGACCCTTCGACAGCGCCTCGGTCATCTTCGGCACCTCCTCCTCCGGCAGCGTGAACATCACCGAGATCGGCTGGATCTGCGTCATGACGACGATGCCGGCCGTGTCGCTGGCGTGCACGATGTTGCCCGGGTCCACCTGGCGGATGCCGGTGCGGCCGTTGATGGGTGCGGTGATGGTCGTATAGCTGAGCTGGGTGCGCGCGTTCTCGATGGTGGCGTCATCGCCTTTCAATTGTGCCTGGGCCTGCGCCAGCGTCGCACGCTGCGTGTCGACCGTCTGTTTGCTGGCCAGGTCCTGCGGCGCAAGCAGCAGGTAACGGTCCATATCGCGCTGCGCATTCGCCAGCATCGCCTCGTCCTTGGCGCGCTGCGCGAGCGCCTGATCGAGCGCCGCCTTGAACGGTCGCGGGTCGATCTGCGCCAGCAGCTGTCCCTTCTTGAGCGTCTCGCCCTCCTTGAAGGCCACTGTGTCGAGCTGCCCGTCCACCCGGGCGGTGACCTTGACGGTGTAGAACGCCTGCACCGTACCCAGGCCTTCCAGGTATCCCGGAACATCTCTGGGTTCCACCACCGAGGCGTCGACCGGAACCGCCGCCGCCGTGGCGCGCGTGTCGGCGGCCTGGGCACCGTGGCGCGAGTGCGACCAGATGAGGGCCAATGCGACCAGGATACCCAGGGCGGTCAATGCCACCCGGGGTCGGCCCAGCCATCTGACTGGGTCGCTCAAGATTCGCACCTCATGGTCGTTGCTCCTGTTGGGTGTCCCAGCCGCCACCGAGTGCCTGATAGAGGTCGACCAGCGCCGACAGATGCGCCAGGCGGACCTGCGCCTGCGTGTCCTGCGCAGTCAGCAGGGCGCTTTCGGTGGTAAGGACGGTAAGTATGTTGATGGTTCCGGCATGGAACTGCTGCTGCGCAAAATCATAGGCGCGCCGCGCCGTCTGCGTGGCCCGGTCCTGGCGCAGCTGCTGTTCGGCGGCTTCGTGCACCTGGGTCAGTGAATCCTGGGTATTGCCGAAGGCCGAAATCACGGCCTTGTGATAGTCGGCCAGCAGTTCCTGGTAGTGCCCTTTGCTTTGCGCATAGGTACCGGTCAGCCGGCCACCTTCGAAGATGGGTTGGGTAATGCCGGCGCTCACGTCGAAAATCCGGCTGCCCGGCAACAGCAGTGTGGACAAGTCCGAGCTTTGTACGCCGCCGTTGGCCGTCAGCGCGATGGTGGGAAAGAATGCCGCGCGCGCGGCGCGCACATTGGCGTTGGCCGCAACCAGTTGAGCCTCGGCCGAGGCGACATCGGGGCGTCGTGCCAGCAGCTGCGCCGGCAGCCCGGTCATGACCGGAGGCGCGCTGATCTGCTCCAGCGTGGCCGCACCCAGCTGCAACTGGTCCGGCGTGGTCCCGAGCAGAATGGCGAGCGCCGCCAGGGTATGCGACAGCTGGGCGCGCAGCGCCGGCACGGTCGCATCCTCGGTGTCCACCAGTGACTGCTGTTGGGCCACATCCAGCGCGGTCGCAGTGCCGACGCGCTGCTCGAACTGCAGGCCGCTCAGGGTCTCACGCTCCCGGGCCAGATTGGTGGTGGCCACCTCCACCCGATCCTGCAGCGACAGCGCCGTGAAGTAGGTGGTCGCCACTCCGGCCATCAGCGACAGGCGGACGGTCGCGCGGTCATAGCGGCTGCCGAAATCCTGCGCCACCGCCGCGGCGCGCAGCGCGGCATTGCGGCCCCAGAAGTCCAGTTCGTAGGCCGCCGTGAGCTGCGCCGTGAAGGTCGTGACGGAGATGGCCTGATTGGTGCCGTTGGGCAGGATCATGCGCTGGCGCGCGGGTGTGAAGCCGGCCTGCAGCGATGGCAGCAACGCCGCACCGGCGATACGCACCTGGGCATCGGACTGCTCAACCCTGGCCACCGCAGCCTTCAGGTCGTCATTGGCCTGCTGCGCCTGGTTCATGAGGCGGTCGAGGTCGGCTGAGCCGAAGCCATGCCACCACTGCGCGTCCGGCCAGCCGCTGCCTTCGTCTGACTTGGATAGCGAGGCGTTCGACTCCGCCGTCACCGGCGTCCAGGCAGCCGGCGCCGCAATATCGGGGCGCACATAGTGTGGTCCCAGGTTGCAGGCGCTGAGCAGGGCCGCGGCGGTGAGCAGCGGCAGAAGTCGTCCAGCGGCGCGAAGGCCGATTGCAGCGGTCAAGTCAGTCATGCGGTTTGAGTTGGTCGTGACGCTTAGGCGTAAGGACGAGCCCGGAGGGCTGCCTGAGGTTACGCCAGCGCCATTCTGAAAGCGCCCGAATTCAGCCACACTGGCCGGAATATTAAAGTCCGTTAATCAGCGCCTTCAGCCGTGTTTTTCCTCGACATTTGGCAGCAGTACCGCGAGCAGTCCAACCAGCGGCAGCCAGGCGCAGACCCGGTACACGAACTCGATGCTGGTGGCATCCGCCAGGGCGCCCAGCACCGCGGCTCCGATGCCCGCCATGCCGAAGGCAAAACCAAAGAAGAGTCCAGCCACAGCTCCCGTCTTACCGGGCATCAGCTCCTGCGCATAGACCACGATGGCCGGAAACGCCGACGCCAGAATGAATCCGATGGGCAGCGTCAGCACGATGGTCCAGAACAGGTTGGCGTGCGGCAGCAGCAGCGTGAACGGCAGCACCCCGAGGATGGATACCCAGATCACGATCTTGCGGCCGAAGCGATCCCCCAGCGGTCCGCCGAAAATGGTGCCGAGCGCGACCGCGCCCAGGAATGCGAACAACATGATCTGGGCGTTGCGCACACCCACCTGGAAGTGCTCGATCAAGTAGAAGGTGTAGTAGCTGGTCAGGCTCGCCAGGTAGAAATACTTGCTGAATATCAGCGCCAGGAGCACGGCGATGGTGCCCCGCACGCGGCCGCTGCTCAGCGCCGGCACCGCTCCTTCCTTGCGCTGGCGCGGCGCCAGACGCGCGAAGCCGTGGGTGCGCGCCCAGTGGCCGACCTGGGTCAGAACGACAATGCCCAACAGCGCCGCCAGCCCGAACCAGGCGACACTTTTCTGGCCCAGCGGCAGGACGATGAAGGCCGCCAGCAGCGGTCCGATGGCGGAGCCCACATTGCCCCCCACCTGGAATATCGACTGCGCCAGGCCGTGGGCGCCGCCCGAGGCCATGCGCGCCACCCGCGAGGACTCCGGATGAAAAACGCTGGACCCGGTGCCGACCAGAGCGGCGGCGACCAGCAGCAGACCGAAGAGGTGTGCCATCGCCAGCAGCAGCAGGCCGCACAGCGAGAAGCCCATGCCCACGGCCAGCGAGTAGGGCTTGGGCTTGCGGTCGGTGAAAGCGCCAATGATGGGCTGCAGCAGCGACGCGGTGATCTGGTAGGTGAAGGTGAGCAGACCGATCTGCACGAACGAGAGCCGGTATGAACTCTTCAGCATCGGATACATCGAAGGCAGCAGCGACTGCATCATGTCATTGAGCAGGTGGCTGAAGCTGATGGCCAGCAGTATGGACATGGCGGTCTTGTGGACCACCTCGGTAGGCCGGACGAGATCGGACGTGGCGTTCAAAGCTGGCACCTGGGGTGCGCCCGATTCGCGTCAAGCGCCTGCGATGACGGGCTCCACCGTGACATTGACGGACAGCGCGTGGCTGCCGCCTCCGAGAATGATTCCACGCAATGGCGACACGTCCCCGAAATCACGTCCCCATGCGACGGCCACGTGCTCGGTTCCCACCCAGGTATTGTTGGTCGGGTCGAGCTCGATCCAGCCGAAGGGTGGACTATACACCGCGACCCAGGCGTGCGAGGCGCCGCCACCGATCAGCGGTGCGGCGTCCCCGGGCTGCGTCTCGGCGTGGCGAACGCGGATGTAGCCGCTGACATAACGGGCGGCCAGGCCACGCGAACGCAGACAGGCGATCATCAGGTGCGCAAAGTCCTGACAGACGCCGTGGCGCTTTTCCAGCACCTCCATCAATGGCGTCGAGACGTCAGTTTCCCCCGGCGCATAGCGCAACTCACGATGCAGCGTGCGCATGAGGTCGTCGGCGCAGCTCAACACCGGCCGGTCCGGCGCGAAACAGGGGGCGCCGAACTCGGTGAAGGCGCGCTTGACGCGCACGTACGCGGACTCGTGCCGGAAGCGGCAGATATCGAGGTTGGCGCGCGCCGGCCAATGGCCGTGATAGGCAAGATTACCGGCGACACGCTCCCAGGCATGGGTCTCATCGGCCGGAACGCTCGGTCGCGGATGCACCTCGACCTGCATATCGGTAGCAACCGACAGCTCGCGGTGACGACTCTGGAACTCCACGCGGGTGACCGGATTGCCGAAGGCGTCGATTTCATCGCGCCGGTGGGTGGGGGCCGGTGAGATCTGCAGCGCATGTTCAAGGCACTGCTGGTACGCCGTGGGCCGCGGCACCAGGTGCAGCAGCTGGTGCGAATGCACGACGTCAGCCGCATAGCGGTAGCGGGTCAGGTGGGTGATGCGGTACAGCGTCCTCGAACTCATGTGGACAGCGCCTGCGAGTCCAGGCTGGTGTGAGAAAAGTGCCGCATGGACAGCCGATCGGAGACCTGGGCCGCGGCATTGGCCAGCTGCTGCAGACGTGCGGCCAGATGCAGGCGCGCGGCGGCCGCGGCCGGGCCGTCGCCCTCGAGAACCAGGAGCTGCGCATCGGTCAGTGCCGGAATCGCCACGGTCAATTCATCACTCGCATCCAGCTGCAGCAGTCCGGCAAGCTCGCTGAGGTCGCGCGTGATCGCCTGCCATTGGAAGGCGAGAGCACGGGGATGCTCGGTATCCCGGATCAGAAGATCCAGGGCCGGACCCAAGCGCGGGGAGGCCAGATAGCGTGGCCGGTAAATCCGCAAGCTGTCGCAGACATTGAGCAGCCATTCAACATGAGCGTGCTGCTGGGCCGTATCCGCCGCCAGATGTCGCGACAGCAGCCGCGCTACGAACTGCAGGCGCTCGAGTCGGCGCCCGATACGCAGCAGGCGCCAACCCGCATCCTGAGTCATGTCATCGAGCGAAAATCCTGCCAGCGCCGCCAGTGACAGCAGCAGCCGATCCAGGGTCTGACGCGGTGGCTCGCGTGCCACGATACCTTCGTGAAGCTGCTGCTGCAGGCTGGTCACGGCGTGCCAGCAGCCCGCGGACAGTCGCCCGCGTACCTGCGAGGCACACCAGCTCAGCCGCCGCAGGTCCGCCACCACACCCTGCGGACTGGTCTCGTCATTCAGGCTGGTCGTCGGATCGGTGTCCGGCGCAATCACATCGAGTTCCTGGCACAGGCGCACGCCGGGGCGCCACACCTGTGGGTCCACGCGCACCGCGAGGGTGGCACGCAGCAACTCTGCCTTGTCCTCGCAGCGCACGGTGTAGCGTCCCATCCAATACAGATTCTCGACCAGGCGTGAGGGCGTAAGGTCCTGGCGCGCGCTGCCACGGCGCGGGCCCGCGCTGTGTTCCGGGATGGGCACCGCAGGTTCCGGATCCGGCAATACCCAGATGTCCTTGCTGGCGCCCCCGCGCTGCGTGGTCACCGCATTGACCGAGGCATCGGTCGCGACCCGCGCCAGGCCACCCGGCATGACGATGCGCCCGGTACCGGTGGCAAAGACATAAACGCGGATGGTCACCGCCTTGGCCGCGAATCCCGATGCGCTGGTGCCGCGCAGCACCGGCGCCTGCGACAGCGCCAGATGTTCCTGCGCCACGTAGGCGTAGGGCCGGGTGCGCAGTCTGGCAGTCATCGCCTCGCGCGCCGGCCCCACCAGGGCCCGGCCGAACACCGGCTCGAAGTGCTGGTTGGGATACACCGGCTTGATCACCAGGTCATTCAGATGCGCCAGCACATATTCCAGCGCCGGAGGCTCACCGCACCACCAGGTCGCAAGCGATGGCAGCGTCAGCGCCTCGCCCAGCAGCCGTTCTGCCACGCCGGGATAGAAGCCCAGCCACGCTGCAGATTCCAGTACGCCGGTTCCCAGGGCGTTGGCCAGCACCACGCGCCCGGCGCGCACCGCACCCAGCAGTCCCGGTACACCCAACGCGGAGTCGCTGCGCAGTTCCAGCGGATCACAGAAGTCATCGTCGAGGCGTCGCAGGATGGCGTGAACGCGCTTCAGGCCCGCGAGCGTCTTCAGGTACACCGTGTCGTTGCGTACCGTGAGGTCGCTGCCCTCGGCGAGCGCCACCCCCAGTTGCCGCGCCAGGTAGGCATGTTCGAAATAGGTCTCGTTGAACGGCCCCGAAGTCAGCACGACCGCCAGCGCGCTCTCGCCGCCATCGACCTGGTCCAGCAGCCTGAGGCGCAGTGCGGCGAAGAAGCCGCGCAGCCTGCGGATGCCCAGGTCGCGGATCGGCTCCGGCAGCACCTGCTCGATGATCTCGCGGTTCTCCAGGGCATAGCCGGCACCAGAAGGGGCCTGGGTGCGATCGGCCAGGACCCACCAGCGCCCATCGGGCGCGCGCGCCAGATCCGCCGCATAGATGTGCAGCCAGGTACCCCCTGCGGGCACGATACCGTGCGCCGGCCACAGAAAATTGGGGTGTCCGAAGGGCAGCTCCGCCGGCACCAGCCCTTCGGCGATCAGGCGTTGCGGGCCATAGAGGTCGGCCAGCAGCGCATCGAGCAGCCGCGCGCGCTGGGTTACACCCGCTTCGATCTGGCGCCACTCGGCCGCCGAGATCATCAGCGGCAGCGGGTCCAGCGCCCAGGGCCGGTCGGCGCCCTTCGGATCCGCATAGACATTGTAGGTGACGCCGTTTTCGCTGATCAGCCGGCGCGTCAGCTCGAGGCCGCGACGGGTCACGTCGGCGCCGCAAGCCCCGCCCAGGGATTCAAGCAGCAGTTGCCAATGCGGACGGATCGCTCCGCTGCCGTCCAGCAGTTCATCGTAGCGTCGGGCATCGGCGCGGTAGCCGCCCAGATGGGCGGCTCCGGCGGATGCTGCGGGACGGCTGATGCTGCTCATCGCAAGGGTGTCAGCTACGGCGCAAATCCAGAGTGAACGGCAGCTCGATGGAAGGCTCCTCGGCCGGCACGGCGATGGGCCCCGGGGTATGTCCCATGCGGAAGAAGCGCGCGCGACGCCGGCTCTCCGACTCGAAGGCGTTCACGGGAAATGTCGCGTAGCTGCGGCCGCCGGGATGCATGACGTGATACTGACAGCCTCCCACGGACCTTGCCATCCACTCATCCACCAGATCAAAGGTCAGCGGGGCATGAGTGCCGATGGTCGGATGCAGCGCGTTCGGCGGCTGCCAGGCCCGATAGCGAACGCCGGCGACGAATTCTCCCCGGCGGCCGGTGGGGCGCAGCGGGACGCGCCGGCCATTGCAGCTGATGGCATAGCGATCCGGTGCCAGACCGGTCGCCTTCACCTGCAGCCGCTCCACCGATGAATCCACGTAGCGAACGGCACCGCCGGCGGCGCCCTGTTCACCCATGACATGCCAGGGTTCGAGCGCGCTACGCAGTTCCACCTCGGCGCCGAAGGCGGCGAAATCGCCGTACTTGGGAAAGCGGAACTCAAAATGCGGCGCGAACCACGCGGCGCGCAGCGCATGGCCGGCCGCATTCTGCTCGGCGATGATGTCTGCAAAATCCTGTTCGACGAAGTACGGCAGCATGAAGCGGTCGTGCAGTTCGGTACCCCAGCGCGCCAGACGTGCGGGCTGGTAGGGTGTGCGCCAGAAGCGCGCGACCAGGGAGCGCAGCAGCAGCTGCTGCGCCAGGCTCATGCGCGCATGCGGCGGCATTTCAAAGGCACGCAGTTCCAACAGGCCGTTGCGCCCGGTGGGTCCATCGGGCGAGTACAGCTTGTCGATGCAGAATTCGGCGCGATGCGTGTTGCCGGTCACGTCGGTCAGAAGATTGCGGAACAGTCGATCAACCAGCCACGGCGGGCATTCGGCACCGGCCGGCGGCAGCTGCCGGAATGCAATCTCGAGCTCATACAGAGAATCGTTGCGCGCCTCGTCGGTGCGCGGCGCCTGCGAAGTGGGGCCGATGAAGAGTCCGGAGAACAGGTAGGACAGCGACGGGTGATTGTGCCAGTAGGACACGAGGCTGCGCAGCAGGTCCGGCCGACGCAGGAACGGCGAGTCCGGGGCGCTGGCCCCCCCGAGGACGAAGTGGTTGCCCCCCCCGGTGCCGGTGTGTCGCCCATCGAGCATGAACTTCTCGCTCGAGAGGCGCGCTTGGCGGGCCTGCTCGTACAGGTGCGTGGTGCGCTCCACCAGTTCATCCCAGCTGCCGCTGGGATGGATGTTGACCTCGATGACACCCGGATCAGGGGTCACGCTGAAGCGCTGCAGCCGCGGATCCTTCGGCGGCTCATAACCCTCGATGATCAGCGGCTGAGACAGCGCCTCGGCCGCACTCTCCACCGCCGCGACCAGCTCGAGATATTCCTCGAGCTGTTCGGTGGGCGGCATGAAGACATACAGCACGCCATCACGCGGCTCGGCGCACAGCGCCGTGCGCGTCACCCAGTTGGCGGACTCAGGTGTACGCGGCTCGTCGCGTACCTGCCGATGGAGGTCGGCTCGGGCGGGCAATGCCGCGAACGCCTGCATCGGATCTGGAGTGTGGAAATAGGGATAGTCACCGGGCTTCAGCCGGGGAAGCGAGTCCAGCGGCAGCCGGTAACCGAGCGGTGAGTCGCCGGGGATGAGGTAGCAACGCTCGTCGCGCAAGAACCAGGGGCCGCTGTGCCAGCGCGTGTTCGAAGGATCACGGCCGACGGGCAGCACATAGCCGACGGCGCGCTCCAGTCCGTGTTCAAAGACGCGCGCGAGGCGCGCGCGCTCCTGCGGGTCCTCCAGATGCGCGTCGAACGGGTCGACATTTCCCGGCAATCGCCGTTCACGCCACAGATAGTAGAAGGCATCCTCGTACGCGGGCAGGATGTTCGTATCCGCGAGACCCAAGCGCGTGGCCACCAGCGCCAGGAAGCGCTGAGCGGTCTGTGACGACACCTCATAGGCGATGGACTCATCCGCCAGCAGTCGGGGATTGGCCCAGATCGGCTCGCCGTCCTTACGCCAGAAACAGTTCAGGGACCAGCGCGGCAGCGGTTCGCCGGGATACCACTTGCCCTGGCCAAAGTGCGCCAGGCCCCGCGGTGCATAATGAAGGCGCAGTCGGTGGTAGAGCTCGGTGGCAAGGCGCCGTTTATCCTCTCCCAGCGCCGTCGTATTCCATTGCGGCCCATCCGGATCGTCGATGGCAACGAAGGTCGGCTCACCCCCCATGGTGAGGCGCACGTCGAGGGCCGCGAGTTCGGCGTCGATGTCATGGCCCAGCGACTCAATCTGCGTCCATTGTTCATCGCTGTAGGGCAGGGTGACGCGCGGCGCCTCCCAGATGCGCTCGATCCGCATCACGTGTTCGAAATCGACAGCCGATTCTTCAACCAATCCCGAGATCGGAGCCGCGGCGGAGGGCTCGGGTGTGCAGGCCAGCGGAATATGACCTTCACCGGCCAGCAGTCCCGAGGTTGGATCCAGCCCGATCCAGCCCGCACCGGGCAGATAGACCTCACACCAGGCGTGCAGGTCGGTGAAATCCCGTTCGCTGCCCGAGGGACCATCCAGGGACTTCACATCGGCCACCAGCTGGATCAGGTAGCCGGACGCAAATCGTGCTGCCAGACCCAGGTGACGCAGCAGCTGCACCAGCAGCCAAGAGGAATCGCGGCAGGACCCGGATGCGTTTTCCAGCGTCTGCTCCGGGGTCTGCACGCCCGCTTCCATGCGGATCAGGTAGCGGATCTCGCGTGACAGCGACCGGTTCAATTCCACCAGAAAATCCACGGTCACGGTGGTGGTGCGCGGAAGGCGCGCCAGGTAGTCGCGGAAGCGTGGCGTCAGTGGCAGTCGCGTGAGGTATGACGCGAGATCGCGCTCTTCACTGGCTGCGTACGCAAACGGAAAAGTCTGCGCGTAGGGCTCGAGAAAGAAATCGAAGGGGTTGAGTACCGCCATCTCGGCAACCAGGTCCACTTCGATGCGCAACTGCGCCGTGTGGTCGGGAAATGTCAGGCGCGCGAGGTAGTTGGCCTCGGGATCCTGCTGCCAATTGATGAAGTGCTTCGCGGGGGAGACTGTGAGCCCATAGGAGAGAATGCGCGTGCGGCAATGTGGCGCCGGGCGCAGCCGCACGACCTGCGGACCCAGCGCTACGGGCCGGTCGTAGCGGTAGTGGGTGACGTGGTTCAGGGCAATGTGAATCGACAAGTACGGTCTCCGTCGCAACAAGGATGTCGCTTCAGACCACAATATACGGACGCCGCGCGTCTGTCCCTTCGCACCAATTTGGCACATCACGCACCAAAGAATGGCGACAGCGTCTCATGCTATCCGGCTAAGCCGTATGTCACATCGACCAGGCGGCGCTGACTTTCGCGGCCACTTCTTCGGGCGTCAGCCCCGCCACCTCGATACTGCGATCGACGCTCTTCAGCGGCCCGTACAGCGCCGAGTCGGTAACCTGAAACAGGCCCATGGTCGGCGTGTCGGTGCTGCTGGCGAGGTGCATGGGACCCGAGTCGGCCGCGATGAACAGCTGCAGTGTCGAGATGGCGGCGGTCAGCTGCCGCTGCGAGGGCAGGTGCAGGGTCGCAAAGCCTGCCACCGTGGGCGAGGTGCGCGCGCCCGGCAGGAACTCCACGGGAGTGACGTCGGGACGTAGCGCCCGAAAAGCCTGCCAGAAGCGTCCCCACCAGGCAGGCGCCAGGGCCTTCAGGCCGGTCGCATGTCCGAAGTAGCCAACCAGCGTTTGACCCGGTGAGATCGCAACATCGAGCGCCTGCAAGGCGGCGCTGATGGCCGCGCGACCGGCCGCTATCTCCTCGGGACGCAGTGGCAGCCACAGGCGCGTCGCGGCCGGCTCCCAGGTCGCGCCGAGCGCGGTGGTCAGCAGGTAGGCCGGCTGCCGACCCTGGTGCATGATTTGCGACGGCAGCGGTATGCCGTGGGTGAGCGCAGCCCACTGTGAGGGCAGGCTGAAGCCGAGCCGGAAGCGGGCGCGCGTCAGCGACAGGATGAGGCGGCCACTGGTGGAGAACGGCGTGGGGTCGATGGCGAGGTCATAGTGGGTGGCGCGCAGCTGGCGCAGGGCGCGCCAGTACTGAGCAATGAGGCCACGGCCCTTGTGCGGGAACAGAATGATCCGACGCACGCCCGGGAGCCCCGCGAGCAGGCCCGGGGCCTGAGGATAGGACAGTGCCAGGTCGATGCTGGCTTGCGGCAGCAGCGCGTGAACGCGCTCGAGCATCGGGGTCAGGAACAGCGTGTTTCCCAGGCGCCCATTGATGCGGCCGATGAGTACCGAATGGATCTCGCGCGCATCAAGCCGCGTGGCCGTGTGCCGCCTGCCGAACAGGCGCTGCAACACCAGTCCCAGCCAGTAGCGCAGCTGCCCGCGCAGTTCGCGCAGATTGCGGCGGATCAGTGCACCGACCCGCGGGACGGACCCGGAGCTCAATGCGACTGCGGCTCCTGGCCCGGCTTCGGATCAGACAGGGGAAAGGTCTGGGCGCCTCCGCTTGCGGCCGGGGCGGCTCCGGCCGGGGCGGCACTCACGGGCGCCGGCGCGGGCGGAGGTTGCGCGCCTGCCCCGGTGGTGCGGCTCACCGTATCCAGGAAGCGCTTGGCGATATCGTTGTTGGTCCTGACACTGCCGCCGATGATGTCGTAGGCGTTGACCACGCCCTTGTCGTAGAAGCGCGCGTCGGCATTGTTGTCGATGGTCAGCGCACTGCCATCCAGCGCCACGCCGGCAAACAGGCCGCGGCTGCGCGAGTAGGAATAGACTTCCGCCGAGAGGGTCGGGTCGGTACCCGCCGAGGCGCTGCGGCCGACGGGGCCTGCCGCCACCGAGGCATCGGCCCCCAAGGTGAGCTGGCCGCTGGCGATGCGATCGATACTGCGTTTGGTGGTGAATACCAGGATCACATCAGTGGAGGTCACGCCCCACTGGAACCCGAAGCTGCCGCCCGTGAGATTGACGAAGATGGGATCGCTGAAATGGCCGCTCGGGTCGCGCGCCACGAGCACTCCATTGCCCCGGCGACCGCCGAAGAAGAATGCGATCTTGGTGACATCCGGAACCACCGCGATGCCATACGCGCGCTCGAGCAGGCGCGAGGGAACGAACTGGTCGGGCGAACCTATCGCTTCGTTCAGGATCTGGCTTGCCGTCAGCAGCCGCGCTTCCTCGCGCCCCTGGGCGTGGACTGCGACACTGGTGAATACCAGGGCAAGAGCGGCCAGCAGAGCAGATGTTCGCATGCGCGGGATCCTTCAGTTGAACTGTGCCAAGCTTACTCCAGCCGGGCACACAGTTGGACATACGTTTATGAACCTCCAAGTACCTGCGCAGTCCAAACTCCTGCGCAGTCTCGTCCGCACTTCGGGTCTGCTGTTGGCAGCGCTGTGCGCGGGCGCATGGGCACCGGCCCAGGCCGAATGGCTGTACCGCGATGCACCCATCATGGGGACGCGCTGCGATGTGGAACTGTGGACCGAAGACCGGCTGAAGGGTGAGGCGGCGATATCCGCGGTCTTTGATGAGATGCGGCGCATCGACAATGAGTTCAGCACCTTCAAGCCGCAGAGCGAGGTGTCGCGGGTCAACGACTTGGCGGCCAAGTCACCGATGCGCATCTCAAAGGAGCTCTTCGATCTGATCCAAACCTCGATCGACTATTCGAAGCTGACGCGCGGCACCTTCGACATCACCTATGCCAGCGTCGGGTACATGTACAACTACCCTGAACACGTACGGCCCAGCGAGGCCCAGATCGCCGCTGCGCTGCCGGAAAGTAACTATCGGCACATCCACCTGGACCGCGCCGCCCAGACCGTTTTCTTCGACCATGCCGGGGTCCGCATCGACTTTGGCGGCATCGGCAAGGGTTACGCTGTCGATCGCGGCATCGCGGTGCTGCAGAAGCTGGGAATTACGCGCGCCATGGTCAACGCGGGCGGGGATTCGCGCATCATCGGCGATCGTTTCGGCAAACCCTGGCTCATCGGCATCCGCGATCCGGATGACCGCAACCGCACCATCCTCCGGATACCGCTGACCGATACGGCCTTCTCCACCTCCGGGGACTACGAGCGTTTCTTTGATGAGGGTGGGGTGCGCTACCACCACATCCTGGATCCTAGAACCGGCAAGTCCCCGCATGTGGTGCGCAGTGTCACCATCATCGGACCCGAAGCCACCCGTACCGATGCCCTGACCAAGAGCGTGTTCGTGATGGGGGTCAAGGAGGGGATCGATTTCATCAACACCCTGCCCGACATCGACGTCGTCGCCATCACGCCGGATCGCAAGGTCTGGTATTCGAAGGGTCTGGAGAACCCGGAGAAGCCCGCGGCAAGCGCGAAGTGAGGGTCAGTAGTACACCGACAGGAACAGCTGGATCACGTTGAGCTGCACTTTGTACAACGGCTCGGCGCCGGCCGCGACCCCTTTGGCCGGGTCGATCAGCAGCGCATCGCGATAGTCCTTGTAGTCGAAGAAAAAGTGATCGACACGGAAGTTGGCGGTGCTGCGCGAGATCCAGGGCGCATCGGGGATGTGGAACTGGTAGGCCGCACCGGTGCCCACCATGAGACTGTCGAAGGACGAGAGCTCACGATTGCGTGATTCGAAGTTCTGCTCATTGGCCGAGGTGAACAGGTCGCTGTAGAAGTCCGCGTGAGTCTGCGTGTAGTAGCGGACGCTGCCGTCGAAGGTCCAGTTGCGCCACGGCTGGGTGTACCCCAGTTGCGCCGTGTGCGAGCGGATATGCCAGGTATCCTCGAAAAACCGGTACTGAAGATCGAGCGCGGCGCGCCACGGCAGATAGTACTTGTAGTCCAGGCCCAGAGCATTGCTGGTGCGGGTATTCGGATCCACTTCCGCCGCCAATCCGAAGCCCGAGCCGCTGGTCGGATCTGCATACAGGATCGAGCGGTAGGGATTGCTCATCCAGCCCTGGTCGGTGATCACCTCGAAGTTCACCGAAATGATGGAATTGCGGGTCAGGATCTGCGTGAGGCCCACGCCATAGGAGCGCTCGTCCATGTCCTTCTTGCCGAAGGAGGGGTCGTGGACCTTCTCGACGCAGGGGTAGTTGAGGGACCGGTCATCCACCAGGCACTCCATCTTGAAGACGTCGTTCCAGGTGCGCCGGTAGTTCATGGTCACCGTTGTCAGATCACCGAACATGCTCTGACTGATGCCGAAATTGGCGGTGTTGGAGCGGTAGTCGGGCTCGTAACTGTGGGTGACCCCGAGGGTATAGGTGGTCTTGCCGTAGAGGAACTCACCGTTCAGGCCATCCTGGCTGCGCTTCTCGCGATAGGGACTCGCGCCGGAGGTGCGCACGTCAATCGAGGCGCCGGACACAATGTCCTCAAGATGACTGTACGACAGTGAAACGTGGTCACCGACCTTCTTGCGCACCAGGAACGACAGCCCGTTGATGTCCTGGCCACCGCCCGAGTAATGCGTCGCCAGCGCATCGACCCGGTCCTCAGGCAACACGTCGGTGCGGCTGGCGGTGCAATACAGGCCGCACAGGACCGCGAGGGTCGCCGGGGCCAGCCAGCGCCCCGTGCGCCCTGTTGAAGACTTCAATTGCATCCGCAGCCGCCACCCGCAGCGCCGCTGCCGCCGCGCGCCGCGGCGCGCACTTCAAACACATGGTCCATGTAGGCCGAGGAGATCGGGTTGGGATCGAAGGACATGATCGGATCGGCCAGACGCTCGCGCTCGTAGGGCTTCACCCAGGGTTGGATGGGCGTACAGC
>DASZCK010000174.1:0-1634 GCA_035943195.1 Steroidobacteraceae bacterium | reverse complement strand
AGTCAGACCCCTCCATAGTAGCGGGGAAGCCGACGAACAACTCCGAGGGAGCGGAGGCGGAGTCGGTGGAGCGAAGGGAGGGGGCCAAGGGGAACACGGTCAAGCACGGCACGCGCCGGACACTGAGCCGGGCAAGTGTGTTTCCGGGTCTTGAACGTGTACGAGAGCGAGCTAGGACAGAGAGGAAGGAACGGTTCACAGCTCTGCTGCACCATGTCGATGTCGATCTGCTGCGGACGGCTTTCTCCTGGTTAAAGCGGGATGCGGCCCCCGGAGTGGATGGGCGAACATGGCAGCAGTACGAGCAGAGCCTCGAAGCCAATCTCGCAGACTTGCATGCACGCATTCACCGCGGCGCGTACCGAGCGCTGCCCTCACGGCGCAAGTTCATTCCCAAAGAGGATGGACAGCTACGGCCGCTGGGGGTTGCCTCGCTGGAAGATAAGATCGTCCAGCGCGCTGTGGTGGAGGTGTTCAACGCGATCTACGAGGAAGAGTTTTTGGGGTTCTCGTACGGGTTCCGAGCCGGGCGTGGCCAGCACGATGCGTTGGACGCGCTCGCCGTCGGGATCACCCGCACGAAGGTGAACTGGATTTTGGACGTCGACCTACGATCCTTCTTTGATACGGTCAGCCACGAGTGGCTGGTCCGCTTCATCGAGCATCGTGTCGGCGACCCGCGCATGATCCGCCTGATTCGCAAGTGGTTGAAGGCCGGAGTGATGGAGGATGGGGAGTGGACAGCGAGTGAGGTCGGTACCCCGCAAGGGGCAGTGATCTCGCCACTGCTCGCCAACATCTACCTGCACTACGTCTTCGACCTCTGGGCTGAGCGGTGGCGGCACCGTGACGCCCAGGGCAACGTGATCCTGGTGCGCTATGCCGACGACATCGTCGTTGGTTTTGAGCATCGGGGCGATGCCGAGCGCTTTCTGGCGGAGATGCGCGAACGAGTGGAGAAGTTCGCGCTATCGCTGCATCCGCACAAGACACGGCTGATCGAGTTTGGCTGCCATGCGGCCGGAGATCGGGCCGGCCGGGGTCTTGGAAAGCCGGAAACCTTCAACTTTCTGGGCTTCACCCACATCTGCGGCCGCTCCCGTCGAGGCGCGTTCCAGCTGCAACGCCAGACGCGCCGGGACCGGATGAGGGCCAAGCTACGTGACGTGAAGGCGGCACTGAAGCAGCGCATGCACGAGCCGATCCCGCAGCAGGGGCGCTGGCTGGCCCAGGTGATCCGGGGGTACTTTGCGTATCACGCCGTCCCGACCAATTCCCAGCGCCTCAACGCGTTCCGGTACCACGTGCTCGTTCTCTGGCGGCGAACGCTTCGGCGGCGAAGCCAGAAGGACTGGACCACCTGGGAGCGGATCTCGCGCTTGGCGAGGGATTACCTGCCCGCGCCTCGCATCCTTCACCCCTGGCCCAGCATCCGCTTTGCCGTCAAGCACCCAAGGTGGGAGCCCGGTGCGCGAATCGCGCCCGCCGGGATCTGTGCGGGGGGCGCCCGGTGACGGGCGTCCCTACCGCGATAATGACCGGCATAGCTGAAGCCATACCGTGAGAATTCCATTCGGCCTGCAGGCAAGCCCCAATCGTCCTCTCCGTATGCCGCTTCGTGCTGCGCCGAATCG
>DASZCK010000173.1:0-3935 GCA_035943195.1 Steroidobacteraceae bacterium | reverse complement strand
GGTCAAGGCAATGAGCGCCGTGCAGATGGCGACGTAGGCGGGCAGCTCCAGGGTATGAAGATGCGCTGCCCAGGGGCCGTAGCGTGGCGACAGGAACAATCCATTGCCAGCCGCATATCCGACCACTGCCGTGAAAATTGCCGGATTGACACCCCAAAACCAGCCGACGATGGTGACGGCGGCGTAGTAGGTGGCGAGCGGGTAGTGATTGCCCAGCAGCGGGTCCAACGCAAGGCGCAGCAAAGTCGCGCCGATGACGCAGGCCAGGGCAAAACCCCATGGGGCGGCTTGCGCCAGGCCGCGCATTCTCGAAATCGGCGGCCCGGCTTCCGACGGTCCGAGAGG
Organism: Steroidobacteraceae bacterium; assembly: GCA_035943195.1. Classification (GTDB taxonomy): domain Bacteria; phylum Pseudomonadota; class Gammaproteobacteria; order Steroidobacterales; family Steroidobacteraceae; genus DAIDKA01. The sequence continues at coordinate 3,590 of DASZCK010000173.1, read as the reverse complement.
TCGCGACGCGAACTCGCTAGCCATGCTTGGTGGTCGGTTCGAGGGTGCGTTCGGCGCCCACGACGTACCCTCCCTAAGGGCAAAATAGTTAGAAATTTGAACGAGTATGTGGGCTCATTCCGACAGCCACACGTCGGCCCCGGGCTCGGGCCCTTGTAGGACCCGTCCTGCGCGAGGGGCAACATTGATGCGACGCTCAATGCGCCGCGGCACCCGGCACCACCCTGACGATGGTGCCGGGATGCTCTTTAGCGGGGTGCTCTCCAGAAATCCGCGCCGGCCTCCAGCACGCCGGTTTCGTAGGTTGCAGAACTCCATGGCGCTCGGATCCGGAAGTGGACATCAGAGTCGCAGTTCGCAAAGTCCAATGTCACCTGTGTGTTGGCGGAACCGCTGGTCGGGATATTGCCCAGGACAACCGGGAACTTGGTTGGCGAGACGACCGTAGGGGTGCAGCGCCGTCCGCCGATCTGCTCCAAGGTCACCCCGTTGATCTGGGTCGAGTAGGCCGGACCCACATTCCCGTTGGTAGCCGTCACCGTCCAGATGCGCGCGTCGCGGGGCCCGGTCCTGCCAGTCACGTTGAACCTCAGTCCGAAACCCGGCAGGTGGGTCGGATCAATCACGCCCCAGTATGCCGGCTTGGCCTGCAGCCCCATGTCGAAGGGCAACGGGTAGTCGGTCCGCGTCACGGGGAAGCTGTCGAGCCAGGTATCATCGTCCGCCATTCCCCAGAATGTGACGGCGCCGATTTTATCCCGCAGGCGTCGGAACACCTCGAAGTACTTTTCATAGAGCCAGCCCTGCTCGGCCAGCACCGAGGCCGGAATGCTGTTTCCGTAGTTCGAAGTGCGGTCCCCGGCGTTGTAGACGCTCATGTCCAGTTCGGTGACCTGCTGCTCGAGGTTCGGGAACTGTTCCGCCACGGTGTCGATCGCCGTGGCCATCGACTCCGGAGTCGGGAAGTTGATCTGGTGGTGCATCTCGTGACCGATGGCGTTGACCGGAACGCCCCGATCGCGAAGTTCGTGCACGACCTTCACCAGGCACGCCAGACGCGCCGGATCGGTGGTGCTGAATTCGTTGATGAACAGCTTCGTGCCTGGCGGCGCATATTGCTTGGCGGCATTGAAGGCGACATCCAGGTATTTCGCGCCCAGCACGGCGTAGAAGGGCCCGTGCACAAGGCAATCTGGCTGCGTCGGATCCAGCGGCTCGTTCACCACGTCCCAGGCGTACACCCGGGCGCCGAAGTGCTGCACCTCGCTCTTGATGTGCTCCACGATGTTGGAGGTCACCAGAGCCTGGTTGGCGGTCGAGTTGGTCCCGTCGCCGGTGGCGTAGGCGGGCGTCTGCTCGCCCGTCGCCCATACCAGGTTCTGCCCGCGCACCCGCATCTTGGCGCACACCGCCTCGCCGACCTCGGCATCGCCGTTGGTGTAGTCATAGCTCCCCAGGCTGGGTTCCACGACGCTCCACTTTAGGTCGTTGCCCGGCGTCATGCTGTCGTAATGCTTGGTCAGCAGCTGCGCATGCGGTCCGGAAAGGTCGGTGGTATCGACCGCCGTGCCGATGGGGAAGAAGTCCCGGTATGTCCGGTAGATCGACGGTATGGTCGCCTGAATCGTCGGCGGCTGCACGTAACTGAGCTGGAAATCGCTGATGTAGAACGACACCAGGTCATTGCCCGACGCGGGAACGGTTTGCAGATACAGGAATGCCGAGCCGGGTGAATAGCCATTCGCCATCGTGTACCCGGTGACGCTGATCTGGTGCCATTGCCCGTCCGCGGCCACCGTGACACCCGGGTACGCGGTCATGCTGGGAAAGCTCGTATTGCCGTTCAACGTAGTCTGCAGGCTCATGTTGATGACGTGGGACGACCCATCGGCCGGCGTCAGCATCACCCAGACGCTGGCGTTGTACTCCGATCCGACATACATCTTGTCGCTCACGTTGATCTGCGGCCCATCGTAGTTGGCCGTGCGCCCCGTGGTCAGTAACGCGTGCCCGTCATTGTTCGGGTCAACAACCGGCGGTACGGCGTTCGTCACCGAGGAGTTACCGGTTCGGGAACTCCAGCCATCCAGTCCGCCGTCTGCAAAGGTGGTCGTGATGCCGGAGTTATCCTGCTGACTGAGCGTCGGCGCAGGCGGGGTAATCTCGCTGATGACCACATCATCGATGTAGAACGAGTCCGTGGCACTGCTCGACTGCAAATACAAAATCAGGCTGGTCGGTGGTCCGGGGAGATTGCTGAAGCTGAAGGTACCCGTCACCTTCGTCCACACCGCATTGGAGAGCGGCCCGGAGGTTGCGATGTTCCCGAAACTACCGGCCGTGGCGCAGTCGGCCGTCTTGGTGGAAATCGTCACCGTTGGATTGCTGCTGTCGGGAGCGGCCAGCAGCACATAAGCGGTCACCTGGTAGGTCGCGCCGGCCACGACGTTCGGCACCGTAAGCAGGTTCAGGCCCGCGCCCATGTAAGCCGCGGTCCGATTGCTCACCAGCAGGCTCAACGCGTCGGCGTTCGGATCCAGCACCGGCGGGGCGGCGTTGGTCAGGGTCGTTCGCCCGTAGGGCGCCCAGCCATCGAGGCCGCCGTCGGCGAAATTGTACGTGGCAACCGGGGTTCCGCCGGGAGGCGGAGCCGTCTGCGTGATGACGACATTGCCGAGGTAGAAGGACTGGGCGCTCGTGGCGCCCACCAATTGGGCGTACAGCACCAGGCCTGTCGCCGAAGTGCTCACCGTGTAGCTGCCGCCGATCTGCGCCCACCCTGAATCGGTGACGGCTACCTTGAAGCTGCCGACCGTGTCAAAGCAGGTGCCGCCGCTGCAGCTCGGATCGCTACGCTTGATCGTGAAATTCACGTTGGAGGCGCTTTCCCCGCTGGTGAGCTGCACCCAGCCCGTGATGGTGTACTGCGCACCGGCCTGCACCACCCCATTCAGCGAAACGGAAGGGCCGCCGGCACCGCTGGCGCCGGTCGTGGTGAGCAAACTGAAAGTCGAGCCGGGATAGGCGGCCGCATTCGAGGCTACCGGAGCGCTCGCGCCGTTGAAGGACGTCCAGCCGTCGGCCGTCCCGTCCGCAAAGCTGTATGAGGCCACGACTTGCGCATTGACCGGCAGCGCCGCGCACAGGGCCGCACCCACCAGACCCACACCGACCACCAGATGGCGGCGGACCCGATTGAAGAACCGGTAACCAGCGGAGCGAAACATCGTGATTCCCCCTTCTCGACGCAGCGTTGATTCTCGCCAATTCGCATCGGCTCGCACGTGTGAGCGCGCAGCCCAGAGACCGGGGCTGGAACGCATGAGAGTCCGGGTGCGGAGCCGATGTCAGTCGCTCACACCCAAAATGTGAGCGCTACCAAAACGCGGGGGAGTGTAGGCGCGCCCTTCGTGGAATGTCAATCAGACTGAGCCTGCAAGCGTGGCTCAGCTACAGGTCCTGTTGATTCAACAACGTTCTCCGACGTGGTCCAGTTTCACGGCGAGGTCATTCATGGCGCAGCCGGTGGTGCAGCAGCTGCGAACACTGTCGCGCACACACATATACGTTTACGAGCCAGTAGGAGCCAA
>DASZCK010000172.1:0-24285 GCA_035943195.1 Steroidobacteraceae bacterium | reverse complement strand
CGTTCGGGCGTCGCTCAACTACAGCATCTCCATGGGCGGTCCGGCAGTTCCGGTTGGCCTATAATGGCGGAATGTTCGACAGCCTGACATCGCGACTCAGCCGCACCGTGGATGCCCTGCGCGGGCGTGGCCGCATCACCGAGGAGAATGTGGCCGAGGTGCTGCGCGAGGTCCGGGTGGCACTACTCGAGGCGGACGTGGCGCTGCCGGTCATCAAGCAGTTCATCGACCAGGTCAAGACGCAGGCGCTGGGCACCGAGGTGGCCTCGAGCCTGACCCCGGGCCAGGTTTTCGTCAGCATCATTCACAAGGAGCTGGTGGCGCTGATGGGGGGCGCCCGCGCTGGTTTCAGCCTGCGGGCGCAGCCTCCGATTGTCGTATTGCTGGCGGGCCTGCAGGGTGCCGGCAAGACCACCACCGCCGCAAAGCTCGCGCGCTGGCTGATTGAAACCGAGCGCAAGCGAGTGCTGCTGGCCAGCACCGATGTGCGCCGTCCGGCAGCCATGCTGCAGCTGGAGCGGCTGGCCCAGCAGGTGGGTGCGGATTACTTCCAGGCTCCGGCCACGCGGCCGCCGCGGGACATTGCGGTGGATGCGCTGGATCACGCGCGGCGGGCCGTGTTTGACGTGCTGATCGTGGACACCGCCGGTCGCCTCCATGTGGATGAGGCGATGATGGAGGAGGTGCGCGACATCGACGCCGCCGTGTCCCCGGTCGAACGACTGTTCGTGGTCGACGCGATGGCCGGCCAGGACGCGGTGAATGCGGCCAAGGCCTTCAGCGCTGCGCTGCAGCTGACCGGCGTCATCCTCACCAAGGCCGATGGCGATGCCCGCGGTGGCGCGGCCCTGTCGGTTCGGCAGATTACCGGTCAACCCATCGTGTTCCTGGGCACGGGTGAAAAAACCGACGCCCTGACGCCCTTTGACCCGGAGCGCATGGCGTCGCGGATTCTGGGCATGGGTGACGTCGTCGCCCTGGTCGAGCAAGTCCAGCGCAATGTCGATGCCGGGGAGGCCGAGCGCCTGGCCCGCAAGGTAGCCTCCGGCAAGGGCTTCGACATGACCGACCTGAAGGGCCAGCTGGAGCAGCTGCAGAAGATGGGCGGCATGGGGGCGCTGCTCGACAAGCTGCCCGGCGCCGCCGTGCAGAAGAGCGCAGTTTCGGCCGACGCCGGGGACCTGCAGGTGCGCCGCCAGATCGCCATCATCAATTCCATGACCCCGCGGGAGCGGCGGCAGCCCGCCGTGATCGACGGCTCGCGGCGCCGGCGCATCGCCAAGGGCTCCGGGGTCCAGGTCCAGGACGTCAACCGTTTGCTCAAGCAGTTCATGGACATGCAGCGGATGATGAAGAGCATGAAGGGCGGGAAACTGCGCCGCATGCTCGGGGCCCTCAAAGGGGGCATGCCACCCGGCTTCCCGAGGCCCTAGAAACCTTGAAAACCAATAGATAATTGGCGCTTCATTGCGTAGAATCCGCGCTCTTTTTGGGACGGGGCAGATTCCCCCGCGGAGATCCAATGGTAACGATTCGTCTGACGCGCCGCGGCGCGCGGAATCAGCCCTTTTATCACGTTGTCGTGACCGACAGCCGTAAGCGCCAGGGCAGCGCCAGCCTCGAACAGGTCGGTTTTTTCAACCCGATCGCGCGCAAGGGCGAGCCGAAGCTGAAGCTTGACCTGCCGAGGATCGACTACTGGGTGAGCAAGGGTGCGCAGCAGTCGGACCGAGTTCGCCACCTGGTCTCGACGTTCCGCAAGCAGGCGACGGCCGTAGCGGCCTGATCGGCCCGTAGCGGCCTTGCGAGGGCCGCCGCAGGGCGGCAAACGCATGGAATGGGTCGAACTCGGGCGCATGGGCAGCCCGTACGGAGTACTGGGCTGGATGCATATCCAGTCCTTCACGGAGCCGCTGGAGGGAATTCTCGACTATCCCGTCTGGAACCTGCGCCTGGGGCCCGGCGCGCAGAGTGCCTACCGGCTGGTGGAGGGAAGGATTCAGGGACGCGGCCTGGTGGCGCGCCTGGAAGGAGTGGTGGATCGGGACGCCGCGGCACTGTTGCGCGGCGCCATGATCGAGGTCCTGCGCAGCGCGCTGCCGCCGCCGGGTCAGCGCGAGTACTACCGCGGCGATCTGCTCGGGTTCACGGTGCGGAATCTGGAAGGGGTGGAGCTGGGCAAGCTCGACCACTTCGTCGAGGGACCGGGCAACGCCATGATGGTGGTGGCCGGAACGACCGAGTACTGGATCCCGGCGATACCCCAGTACCTGCGAAAGGTTGACCTTGCCGGCCGGGGACTGAGTGTGGACTGGCCCGCCGATGCGGATTGAAGTCGTCACGCTGTTCCCCGAAATGATCGCCGGGGGACTGAAGTTCGGAGTACTGGGCCGCGCCATCGAGCGCGGGCTGTTGACGGTGGGGACCGAAGACCCACGCAGGCACGCGACGGATGTGCACCGGACGGTCGATGACCGCCCGTACGGCGGCGGACCCGGCATGGTGCTGAAGCCCGGGCCGATGCTGGCGGCGATTGGCGCTGCGCAGGCACGCTTGCCGACGGGCAGTGTGCGGATTGCGCTCTCAGCGCAGGGCGAGCGACTGACCCAGGAGCGCGTTCGCGAGCTGGCGCTGCTGCCGGGACTGGTGCTGATCGCGGGACGCTATGAGGGATTGGACGAGCGCATAGTCACCCTCGGCATCGATCGCGAGCTGTCGGTGGGAGATTTTGTGGTGAGCGGCGGCGAACTGCCGGCACTCACGCTGATTGATGCGATGGCGCGGCTGCTGCCCGGGGCGCTTGGCGATGAGCGTTCCAGTGTCGAGGAGTCCTTTGACCAGGGCCTCCTGGACTGGCCGCACTACACGCGACCGGAAGTGTTTGCAGGGTTGGGCGTGCCCGAGGTTTTGGCCTCGGGGAACCATGCCGATATCCGCCGCTGGCGCCTGCGCCAGGCGGTGGTGCGGACCTGGCAGCGTCGACCCGACCTGATACTCGCGCACGGGCTCACGCCCGAGGCGAGCGGGTTGTTGGATGAGTATCTCGCCACGCGCAAGGTGGCGGCGACAAGCGATAAAGGTGAAGACCATGAGCAAGATCGTTCAGGAAATTGAAAAAGCGCGGATGACGCGGCAGCTGCCGGATTTCAATCCCGGTGACACCGTGGTCGTGCAGGTCAAGGTCGTCGAAGGCGATCGTGAGCGCGTACAGGCGTACGAGGGCGTGGTCATTGCCAAGAGCAATCGCGGCCTGAACTCCTCGTTCACGGTGCGCAAGATCTCGCACGGCGAGGGCGTGGAGCGCGTGTTCCAGACCTACAGCCCGGCAATTAGCGATCTGTCCGTGAAGCGTCGCGGCAGCGTCCGCCGCGCCAAGCTCTACTATCTGCGCGATCTGTCCGGCAAGGCCGCGCGCATCGAAGAGAAGGTCTGAGACTGCTACGCGCAATCCTGTCGGGGCTGTGGCACGGCCTCGACTCGCTGCGCCGCTTCCTGCACCTGGTGGTGCTGCTGGTGGTCGCAGGTTTTGTGCTGGGCGCCCTGCACAGCCCGCTGCCGCGGGTCCCTGATCAGGCAGCGCTGGTCGTCGCCCCCACCGGCACACTGGTCGAGCAGCTCAGCGGCGATCCGCTGTCGCGGGCGGTGGCGCAGGCGCGCGGCGCGGGGCACGCCGAAACTTTGTTGTGGGACCTGACCGACGCCATCCGGGCGGGCGCCAAGGACGCGCGCATCCGCGTGCTGGTGCTGAATTTCGACCAGCTGGATGGGGTTGCCGGGCAGCCGACCATGGCGGAGCTCGCCGCTGCCATCCGCGATTTCAAGGTCTCCGGCAAGAAGGTCATCGCGTACGGGCAGGCCTACCAGCGCGATGGCTACTATCTGGCCTCACTGGCCGATGAAATCTATGTCGACCCGACCGGCTACGTGTTGCTGGAGGGCTATAGCCGCTACCGCCTGTACTACAAGGACGTGCTGGACAAGTTCAATGTCGACATCAATATTTTCCGCGTCGGCAAGTACAAGAGCGCCGTCGAGGATTACACGCGCTCGGAGATGTCGCCCGAGGATCGCGAGGAAAGCCAGGCCTATCTGAGTGCCCTGTGGCTTGGCTATCAGCGTTCCGTGGATGGCGATCGGAAACTGCCCGCCGGCAGCGTCGCCAACTATATCAGCGCGTTGCCGCAGGCGGCCGCGACCAAGCAGTCCGGTGCGCAGATCGCCCTGAAGGCCCACCTGGTCACTGCCGCCAAGTCGCCGATGGATGTCGAGCACCGCATCGCCGAGATCACCGGGGCGGATGAAAATGGCAGCTTCCATCAGGTCTCGGCGGAAGACTATGCACGCGTGGTACACAGCGACAATGCCCTGGGCAGACACGATCAGACCCGGATCGCGGTCATCGTTGCCGAAGGTGAGATCCTCGACGGCAACCAGTCGCCCGGCACGATAGGTGGGGAGTCCACCAGCCGCCTGCTGCGCGAGGCGCGTGACGACAACAAGATCAAGGCGGTCGTGCTGCGCGTGGACAGCCCCGGCGGCAGTGTCACGGCTTCCGAGCAGATCTACCGTGAGGTTCAGGCAGTGCGGGCGGCCGGCAAGCCGGTCGTGGTGTCGATGGCGAACTATGCGGCTTCAGGCGGCTACTACATTTCGGCGCCGGCCGATGAGATCTGGGCTAATCCGGCGACCATTACCGGGTCCATCGGTATTTTTGCCGAAGTCCCGACCATCAATCGCACGTTGGCGAAATTCGGCGTGGGGGTTGATGGTCTGCGCACGACGCCGCTCGACGGCATGATGCAGCGCGTGGAGGTGCCCTTGACGGACGCGGCGCGCACCGTGATTCAGGCCAATGTCGATGATGGCTACCGGCAGTTCGTCGATCGCGTGTCCAGTAGTCGTCGCAAGACTCCAGATCAGGTCGATGAGATCGGCCAGGGACGGGTCTGGGCCGGCGTGGACGCGCAGTCGCGTGGACTGGTCGATCATCTGGGCTCATTTGGCCAGGCAGTCCAGGCCGCCGCCAAGCGCGCGCACCTGCGCGACTACAAGCTGCAGTTCCTCGAGCCTGAGATGTCCTGGGCACAAAGCCTGGCGTTGTCCATCAAGGTGCGTGCGGTACGGCTGCTGACCAGCACCGGGTTGGCGGACCTTACCGGCACCCCTCTGGGCGGCTTCGCACAGCTGGCCGAGGCCACGCCGTTGGCGCGCGAAGTTCAGCGTTTGAGTCGCTTCGATCGCCCCAATCACCTCTACGCCTACTGCTTCTGCACCGCCCAGTAGCACCCCTGCGCCGCGGCGGCGACTATACTGTCGCGATGCGCAAGGAAGCCGAAGCAGCCGATGCTGAGCCGATGCGGATCGACCGCTGGCTGTTCTTTGTACGCCTGTTCAAATCGCGCAGTCTCGCCAGCGATGCCGTCAGCGGTGGCCGGGTGCACGTCAACGGCGAGCGCGTGAAATCCTCCCGAGTCGTGCGACCGGGCGATGGGATTGCATTCAGCCGTGGCGCGGTGACGTTCGACTGTGAGGTAACGGCCCTGCCGCGGCGCCGTGGTCCGGCACCGGAGGCGGCGGCCTGCTACCGTGAATCCGAGGCCAGCGTGGCGCGACGGGCGCAGTTCGCCGAGCGCATGCGGGTGTCGGCAGCTTTCGCGCCGCGACCTGATACGCGACCAGACAAACATGAGCGCCGCGAGCTGCGGCGCATCCGGGGGCGGGATTGAAGAATTTCAAATACTACGACCTGATCCTTGGCGCCTACGTGTGCGTACTGCTGTGCGCGAATCTCATCGGACCCGGAAAATTCACCACCGTGCATGTGCCGCTGATCGGCTCCGTGACCTTTCTGGCGGGGGTGCTGTTTTTTCCGATTTCGTATTTCTTCGGGGACGTGCTCACCGAAGTCTACGGCTATGCGCGTGATCGTCGTGTGGTGTGGGCCGGCTTTGGCGCGCTGCTGTTCGCGTCCCTGATGTCGGTGGCCATCGTGCACCTGCCGCCGGCGGATTCGTGGCGCGGCAATCAGGCGGCGATAGAAACGATTTTCGGCAGTACCCCGCGCATCATTGCCGGTTCCGTCATTGCCTTCTGGTGTGGATCCTTCGTGAACAGCTTCGTGCTGGCTAAGATGAAGCTCCTGACACAGGGCCGCTGGCTGTGGACGCGCACCATCGGATCGACGCTGTGCGGGGAACTGGTGGATTCATCCCTGTTCCTGTTCATCGCCTTCGCGGGAACCACGCCCCGCCAGGAATTGCTGGCCGCGCTGCTGACCCAGTACGTCATGAAGTCCGGCTGGGAGATCATCTCGACACCGGTCACCTACAAGCTGGTGAACTTCCTGAAGCGCGCGGAACACGAGGACTATTACGACCGCAATACCAATTTCACGCCCTTCTCCCTGCGCGTGTCGGATGGACGCAGCAACGCGGCCTGACCGGCGCTTTGTCGGCGCCGCAGCGGCGCTGACCTCGGCGGTGGGTGATGCCCTGAATCCGCTGTTCCTCGCCCCCGAGGAGGAGACGTTGCGGCGCCTGTGCGACCACGCGCGCCTGCCACCGGCGCAGAGCCTTGCCGTGCAGCACCAGGCCCTGCAGCTGGTCCAAGGCGTGCGTGCCGCGCGCTCACGCGGCGGCGGTCTGGATGCCCTGCTGCGTCAATATCACCTGGCCTCCCCCGAGGGGGTGGTGCTCATGTGTCTGGCCGAGGCGCTGCTGCGTATTCCGGATGCACACACCGCGGATCGCCTGATCGCCGATAAACTGAGCGAGGGGGATTGGGAGCGGCATCTGGGTGATAGCGACTCGCTGCTGGTCAACGCCTCGACCTGGGGGCTGATGCTCACCGGACGCCTGGTGGAGCTGGATCGCGGTGAGATCGGTACGCCGCGCGGCTGGTTCGGACGCCTGGCCACGCGGTTGAGTGAGCCGGTGGCGCGGGCCGCGCTGCGCCAGGCCATGCGGGTGCTGGGCCATCAGTTCGTCATGGGGCGCACCATTGGCGAGGCACTGCAGCGCACCAACGGTGGCAGCGAGAGCCGCTACGCATATTCTTTTGACATGCTGGGCGAGGCCGCCATCACGGCAGCGGATGCGCAGCGTTACTTCGACAAGTATCGGGACGCCATCAGTGAGATTGGCTTGCATGCAAGCGCGCGCGAGCCCGCAGCCGCTCGACCTGGTATCTCGGTCAAACTCTCGGCGTTGCACCCGCGCTATGAGTATCTGCAGCGCGAGCGGGTGGTGCGCGAGCTCGCACCGAAACTACTGGGCCTGGTCGGACAGGCGCGCGCGGCCGGAATCGCCCTTACGGTGGATGCCGAGGAGGCCGAGCGGCTCGAGCTTTCACTGCAGCTCATCGACATCGTGTTGGCGAGCGCGGTCACTGACGGCTATGGCGGCTTTGGCCTTGCCGTGCAGGCCTACCAGAAGCGCGCCTTCGCGGTGCTGCAGTGGCTGATCCAGCAAACCCGCGAGCGGCGGCGGCAGATCACGGTGCGACTGGTGAAAGGAGCGTACTGGGACACGGAAATAAAGCGGGCGCAGGAGCGCGGGCTCGCGGGTTTTCCGGTGTTCACCCGCAAGATCAATACCGATACCTCCTATCTTGCCTGCGCTCGCCTGCTGGCCGGGCACGTCGATCTGATCTATCCACAATTTGCGACCCATAACGCACAGACCGTGGCGTATGTGTCGCAGGTCATGTCGGCGGTGGGTCCCGGCCGGTTCGAGTTCCAGCGGTTGCACGGCATGGGTGAGGAACTGTACGAACAGATCATCGGTGGCGATGGTGCACAATCGAACCCGCGGCCGACCTGCCGGGTCTATGCCCCGGTAGGGCCGCACGAGGACCTGCTGCCCTACCTCGTGCGTCGGCTGCTGGAAAACGGTGCCAATACCTCCTTTGTAAATCGCATCCTGGATGAGCGGCTGCCGCCGGAGCAGATCATCATGGATCCGATTGCCGAAGCGGACCGTACCCACCCGGCTGCGGAGCCGCGCATCGCGCTGCCCGAGCGGCTGTTTGGCTCGCAGCGGCGCAATTCACGGGGCGTGAACTTCGCCGATGGCGCCGAAGTGCGCGGGCTCCTGGCGCAGTGCGCCGCAGCGTCCGCGATGCCACCCCTTGACCCGGCCTCGAGCCAGGACATCGAGCGAGCGATGAGCGTCGCCAGCAAGGCGCAGCGTCCCTGGGGTCGCACCAGCGTCGCGGAACGGGCCGCCATACTCGAGGCGGCGGCCGAGCTCTTCGAGACCGATCGCGCGGCGCTCATCGCCCGGTGTGTTCTGGAGGCAGGTCGTACGCTGCCCGACAGCGCTGCGGAGGTGCGTGAGGCCATCGATTTTCTGCGCTACTACGCGGTGCAGGCACGGGGCCTGGAGGCGCCCCTCCTGCTCGCGGGACCGACCGGCGAACGCAATACGCTGCGGGTTCGGGGACGGGGCGTGTTCGCCTGCATCAGCCCGTGGAACTTTCCGCTGTCGATCTTCACCGGGCAGGTGAGCGCGGCGCTGGTGACCGGCAACGCGGTGCTCGCCAAGCCCGCCGAACAAACACCGCTGACCGCCTCTCTGGCAGTGCAGCTGTTGCACCGGGCGGGTGTTCCGACCGAGGTCCTGCAGCTGCTGCCGGGCGGACCAGCGGTGGGTGAGGCGCTGACCGCGGATTCGCGGGTTTGTGGGGTGGTCTTTACCGGATCCACCACTACGGCGCGCCTCATTGCAAGGAAGCTTGCGGGCCGGTCGGGCGCCATCGCGACCCTGATTGCGGAAACCGGCGGCATCAATGCCATGATCGTCGACAGCTCCGCATTGCCCGAACAGGTGGTCCTGGACAGCATGGCCTCCGCCTTCAACAGCGCTGGCCAGCGCTGCTCGGCGCTGCGGGTGCTGCTGCTGCAGGAGGAAATCGCGCCGCGCGTGCTGACGCTGCTGGCCGGCCAGATGGACGAGCTGGCGATCGGGCCCGCCTGGCAGCTGACGACCGACGTCGGGCCGGTGATCGATGATGAAGCGCTCGCGGGGCTCAATGACTACGCGACGCGGGTGGTGGTCGGGGCACGCTGGCATCATCGTGCGCGCATCCCGGCGGCAATCGGTGCGGGCCGCTATTTCGCGCCGCTGGCGGTCGAAGTGGGGAGCCTCGCCGCGGTGGACCGGGAAGTCTTTGGCCCGGTCCTGCACATCGTGCGCTACCGCGCCGAGGAACTCGATGCGCTGATCGAGGCCATCAATGGCATGGGTTACGGGCTCACGCTGGGTATCCACACACGCATCGACAGCTCGGCGCAGGCAATTGCCGATCGGGTGCAGGTCGGCAACGTATACGTGAATCGCAATATGATCGGCGCGGTGGTTGGTGTGCAGCCATTCGGCGGCTGCGGTCTGTCGGGGACGGGCCCCAAAGCCGGCGGCCCACATTACCTGTCGCGGTTCGTGACCGAACAGACCCTGACAATCAATACCGCGGCGCTCGGTGGCAATGCCACTCTGCTGTCAATGTAATACCATCGAGGCATGGATCGTTTCTTTAACGACGATCGGACGACCCGGGCCATGAAGTGCAGCGCGTTGCTCACGATGGCCGCCATGGTGGCCGTCTGGACGGCGGTTGCACACGCGGGGAGCTGTGAAAGTTTTGCCACGACGAGTACGCCCCAGGTTGCGATCGTCCTGGCGCAGACGCTGACAACCGGAAACTTCACGCCACCTGATGCGACCCAGGTACTGCAGCAGCTGCCGAAATTCTGCCGCGTGGTGGTGAAATTGAGGCCCACATCGGACTCGGACATCGGTGCGGAAGTCTGGCTGCCGGCCAACTGGAATACCAAGCTGTTGGTGGTCGGCAATGGCGGCTGGGGCGGCCCCGAGGACTTCGGGGCAATGGCTGCGGCCCTGCGGCGCGGATACGCCGTCGCCGCCACTGACGACGGTCATGCGCAGCGCGGCGGCGCCCGTTTCGCCCTGGGGCACCCGCAGAAACTGATCGACTTTGCCTATCGCGCCGAGCATGAAGCCACGCTCGAGGCCAAAGCACTGATCAACGTGTTCTATGGCCGTGTATCGAGCCACTCCTATTGGCAGGGCTGCTCCGGCGGCGGGCGGGAGGGGATCATCCAGGCCAATCGCTTTCCGGATGAATTCGACGGCGTCATCGCCGGAGACCCCGCCAACATTCGGCGCAACGCCTGGGCCATGTGGCTGGCGGTACGGACGCTGAGCGATCCGGCAGTGCGCATTCCCCCCAGCAAGTACCCGATGCTTCACGACGCCGTGCTGGCGGCGTGTGATGCCAAGGATGGCTTGAAAGATGGGCTGATCGAGGAACCCGAGCAGTGCCACATCGACTTCGCGGCCCTGCAGTGCAAGGGCGAGGATGGTCCGCAGTGCCTGACAGCTCCCCAGGTTAAGAGCGCACAGACCATGATCAGCCCGGCGACGACGCCCGAAGGCCTGGTGCTGTTCCCGCGCCTGGAACCGGGCACGGAGCTGCGCTGGGGTCGGCTGGCCGGCGGGCCCGCACCGGCGGATCTGTTCCTGGATGAATTCCGCTATCTGGTCTACCAGGATCCGGACTGGGATTGGCACAGCTTCGATCTGGAGCGCGATGCCGCGAAGGCGGAAGCCATCGACCGGAATCTGGATGTGATGGATCCGCACCTCGCGGCTTTTGCCAAACACGGCGGCAAACTGCTGCTCTACCATGGTTGGGCCGACCAGCAGGTGGCACCGGGATCCACCATCGAGTTCTATCAATCGGTACGCGAACTCAGTCCGGACCTCAGCCACGCTGAGAATTGGCTGCGCCTGTTCATGGCGCCCGGGATGGCTCATTGCGCGGGAGGCGAGGGGCCCGACGACTTCGATAGCTTAAGTGCGATGGAACACTGGGTGGAGCAGGGCAAGGCACCGGACAGGATCATCGCGGCGCATCGGGCGTCAGGTCAGGTGGATCGCACCCGACCCCTGTGTCCTTATCCGCAGGTGGCGCGCTACAACGGCAAGGGCAGCATCGACGAGGCCGCGAATTTTACTTGCCGGACTTCAGAATAGGCGTCCCGAGCGCCGGGTCTGCGGGCCTGAGCTTCGCGCCCAGGTTGCGCATTTCGACCAGCGCTGAATAGACCGTGTCGTCGATCCGGAAGCTCAGGATGCGCTTGGGCGGATTGCTGGTGTACCAGAATGAGCTGGCACAGCCGACGTCCTGGGCCTCGAACTTCATGCGCATCGGGGCGGCCTTCTGTGCGTCACAGATCTCATTCGCGTCCGCGAGGATCTTGCGCGCGATCGCATAGTGACGCGGGTTGGCACTCTTCAGGCTGTCGAGCGCGTCCTGGCTGTCCAGTCGTTCGTACTTGTGCGGTTTAAGTTGAGGCGGTTCGGCGGCGGGAGCTGCCATGGCCAGCGCACAGGAGGCTATGCCAATTGCAAAAATCAGTGAGGTGATTCGCATGATGGGAAATCCTCAAGCTACCGATGCTCGCTGATCATCCCACCAGCGAAGCCCAGCGGCAAGCGGCCTATACTGCCGCGGTGGGGGAAGCCTTGAACGAAACAGCCACGCCGGTACGCCCTGCCGATCGTGTCGAATCGATTGACGTCGTGCGCGGCGTCGCGCTCTTCGGCGTGATGGCGATCAATCTGCTGACCTCGTTCAGGGCGTCGATCTTTCAGCAGTTCCTGCCACCGGTCACCGCATCCGGGGCAGCCGATCGGTGGACCGAGGCAATCGCCTACTACGGTCTGGACATGAAGGCGTTCTCCCTGTTTTCGTTCCTCTTCGGTGTGGGATTGGCGATCCAATACGAGCGCCTGTCACGGCATGGTTCGCCGCTGTACTGGCTGTCGCGCCGGCTTGCGATATTGCTGGTGTTTGGCCTCATCCACCTGTTCTTCATCTGGAACGGCGACATCCTGACTGAGTACGCGGTCGCGGGTTTCGTGGTACTGCCGCTGCTGGTGGCGCGCGGCTGGCTGTTGGCCGCTGCAACGGCCGGCTGCCTGGTGTTCTACACCTTGATGCCGGTCTTGCGCTTGCCCATTCCCTGGCCGGATCAGTCGGGGTTCCAACAGCTGGTGGCGGCTGCGAACCATGCATACGGCCATGGCAGTTTCATGCAGGAGCATCGCTTCGCCATGCGCGAAGTGGCCGCCATAGTGCCGCTGCATCTGTCGGTGTTGCCCCGGACCATTGGGCTATTTGCGCTCGGCGTGCTCAGCTGGCGCGCCGGTCTGTTCGCGAGACCCTACGAAAACTGCGCCAGGATTGCCGTGCTGGCTGTGATTCTGACCGCGCTGGGTGGGGTCCTGACGCACGCCGACGGACCGATGACGGGGCGCATTGCACCCGCCTTACTCGCTCTGGGCTACTGTGCCACCTTGGTATGGCTCGTCGAATTCACGTCCTTACGGGGACTCCTGAGTGCTTTTGCGCCGCTCGGACGCATGGCCTTCAGCAACTACATCGCCGAATCGCTGATCTTCAGCGTGGTGTTCTTTGGGTTCGGGCTGGGATTGTACGGAAGGATCGGTCCCGCCAGCACCCTGCTGCTGGGGAGCAGCGTGTATGCCGTGCAGATGGCAGTGAGTGCCTGGTGGCTGCGACGCTATCGATTCGGACCACTGGAATGGCTGTGGCGCTCTTTGATGTACGGCAGGCGGCAGCCCTTCAGGCGCTCCGCGGCCTGATGGCGCCCTTGCAGATCCGCTCCAGGAGCGTCGGGAAGTCGATGCCGGCGGCTCGCGCGGCCTGCGGCAGCAGGCTGGTTGCGGTCATGCCCGGGAGCGAGTTCGCCTCCAGGCACCAGAACTGGCCCGCGGCGTCGCGCCGGAAATCGATGCGACTGTAGGCGCCCAACTTCAACGCCCGGTGCGCGCGCAGGGCGTAATCCTGCAGCCGTGCCGCCTCCGCTTCGGGCAGCTGTGCGGGAAACAACTCGCGGGCGCCACCTTGCTGGTACTTGGACTGGTAATCGAAGACCTCGCCGGGTGGGAAGATCTCACCCACCGGAAGCGCCTGCTGGTCCAGGATTCCTACGGTGAATTCCCGTCCGGGAATGAACTTCTCGATCATCACTTCGTCATCGTAGGCACCGGCGGTCTGAATCGCCGCTGCCAGCTCGGCCGGCCCTCGCACCACGCTGAGCCCGACCGTTGAGCCTTGCTTGCTGGGCTTCACCACCACCGGCCACGCCAGCAGACGTTCGACTTCCGCGACCGCGACCGGCGCCATCAGCCAATCGGCCGTGGGCACGCCGGCCGACCTGAAAAGTCGCTTTGCCAGGTCCTTGTCCATGGCGGCGGCGCTGGCGATATGGTTGCTGCCGGTATAGGGCATTCCGGCCAGGTCCAGCAGCGCCTGGATGCGCCCATCCTCACCGGCACCCCCGTGCAGCGCCAGAAACACGACATCGGTATGCCGGATATCGAAGTGCGCCGGCGACAGACTCACGGCGCGGGCGCGTACCTGACCGATCGCGGCGCTGGAGGGGGGAAGCGGAGCCACGCGGTTGGCCAGCAGGCGCTGTTCGTCGGCGGGCGGCAGCTGGCCCGTGGCGGTATCGACCGCGTGCACCTCATGGCCCAGGGCGCGTAGCGCGGGAATGATCTGCGCGGCGCTGGCGATGGACACATCCCGCTCCTCGCTGGTGCCCCCGAATAGCACGGCAATTCTCATTCGAGGATCATACTGTCGGGGTGGACTCACGGACATGAAGACAGCTCCCAGTTTGACGTTCGAGTGGCTCGATGAAGCTCACGCTCACGGCCTGTATGAGGGTTTCAGCGATGGGCAGCTGAGCCGCTTCACCCCGGAAAAGCCGCCGGAATCGCTCGCGGACCTGCGCCGGGAGTTTGCGGCCTTCAATGCCGGACCGCCGCCGGGCCGGTCGGAGATCTGGATGAACTGGGCCATCCGCGAGCTCGGCTCCGGGTTGCTGATTGGCACGCTGCAGGCCACGGTCTTTACCGATGGCGCCTTGTGGATCGGCTACAAGCTGGTGCGCTCGGCCTGGGGCCGCGGCATCGGCACCGCGGCGGTGCACTGGCTGCTGCAGGAACTCGCGGAACACTGCCCGGGAAAGGTAGTGCGTGCGGCGGTCGACACCCGCAATCACGCCTCGCAGCGGGTGCTGCAGAAATGCGGATTTGCCTATGTGCGCTCGGAACCCGCGGAGATACGCGGCGAGGCGACGCTGGATTACGTATACCAGTACCGGCTTCCGGAATAGCGCGAGGTCGCTACTCACTGGCGGTGCGCCGCCGGCGGGGTCGCCTCCTGTTCATACCAGTCAAGCCTGCGGGTCAGGAGCATGACGGTCGCGAGCAGCGCAAACAGGGCGAGGGCGCCGGCCAGCAAAGCGTAGTTCTCCGAGGCGACGAGCAGGTACAGCAGGGCGTAGGTGGCGCCAAGAGTGCCGGCGGTGGCAAGCCCAGCGCGGGCGCTGCGTAAGGCGCCGGCCAGGTAGATACCCATGAGGGCGCACAACGCCGTCGCCGCGATCACATAGGCCCACAGGAATCCCAGGTGCTCGGAAAGAGCGAGCAGCAGCAGGTAAAAGACGCTCAACGCCAGGCCCATGAGGCCGTATTGGATAGGATGCACCGGGCAGCGCTGCAGGGCTTCGACCAGAAACAGCGTCAGGAAACTCAAGGCGATGAACAGACCGCCGTATTTCACCGCCCGGGTGGCACGCTGGTAGATGTCGACGGGTTGCACCAGTTCAATTCCAAAGCCGCTGTCGAGCAGGGTCGTGGCCGGCGTCGTATCCTGGAACCAGCGATCGCCGTAAGAGCGATTGAGATTCAGAACCTGCCAGCGAGCCGTGAATCCGCTGGCGTCGACGTGTCGCTCGATGGGCAGGAATCCGGCGGTAAATCCCGGATCGCGCCAGTTGCCACGGCTGTGCACCTGCATGGTGCCGGCCAGCGGCAGAAACTGCAGCGACTGAGTTCCGGCCAGGTTGAATGACAGATCAAAGGGCTGTCGACCCGCGGTCAGATCGATTCCGGCACGCAAAGTTGCCGCAAGCGTTGGAATGGGAAAGCCGGTGGCGGGTTCGAAGTTCTGGAACCCCTCGCCGCTGGAGTCCAGGTCACGCAGTCCCCGCAGATCATTGATGGGCAACAGCAGCCGCGCCTGGTCGGCGTGGACGTGCAGGCCCGGGCTCCCACGGCTGAGCCGTGCGATTTCCCGTGCGACGTCGAACTCGCCTTTGGCGTGCACCCGGGCGATGTACACCGGTACGGCGTATGAGCCCACAGTCCGCGGCGCGTCCTGAACCTGCAGATCGACGGTGAGGTCCAGAGTGTCTGGCAACACGTACCAGTCGCGCGGATGGTCCGAATCGGTATCGGTGGTGACCGGGATGGCGATGATCGGGCCCGCGAGGGACTGGCGGTCACCCCAACCGCGGGCGACCGCCTGTACGGCCGCGTCACGCTCGCTGAGCCGGTCCCGGACCAGATTCTGCAGCAGCATCAGTGGCACCAGCAGCAGCAGGGCAATGCCGGTCAGGATGGCGGCCTTGGTCGAATTCGAGCGCGGCGGTTGTTGCATTTCTGCCTCCGGTTTTCGCGCTAGCTTTGCAACGCAAAGTGATTGTTCAATGACGCAATCATGGCGAAATAGGGCAGGGTGCTCCCGGCCTATACTGGATCGCGTGGGAATAAATCGCTCACCGTGGGAGTCTTCAGTTCGTGGTGATGGGCGACAGGCGGGGCCGATTTGAGGCGCAGGTGCTCAAGCATCTGGACGCCGCGTATCGCTATGCCCGCTGGCTGTGCCGGTCGGCAAACGATGCCGACGATGTCTTGCAGGAGGCGACGTTGCGGGCCTACCGCAGCTTCGAGCAGTTGCAGGGTATGGACGCGAAGGCCTGGTTGCTGACCATTGTCCGAAATTGCCATTTGACGACCATCAGGCAGCGACAGCGGCAGAACCTGGTGCCGCTGCCCGAAGATCACGAAGCGGGTGGCAATGAGTGGGTGGCCGAGACGCCCGGGCCGGAGGCTGCCGCCCTGCACCGCGATGAGCAGCGCACGCTGCAGCGTCTGCTGGCGGCGCTGCCCGAGGAACACCGCGAGGTCCTGATCCTGAGGGAAGTCGAGGACATGGACTATCGCGAAATCGCCACCATCACGAGCCTGCCGATCGGAACCGTCATGTCGCGGTTGGCCCGTGCGCGCGCGTCACTGCGGACACGTTGGCTGCAAGAGGCCGCTGGAGATACCCATGGCATGCGCTGAGTCCAAACGCGTCGCGGATTATTTCGACGGCGAGGTCGATGAGACCGCGGCATGGCAGATCGAACAGCACCTGCGCAGCTGCGTCGAATGCCAGGCAGAGCTGGCGGCGCTGGAACGGGTACGTGGCCTGCTGCGCAGCCCGGCGGCGCGTATCGCAGTACCTGCCGGGGTTCGGGGCCGGATCGTGGCGGCGCTGGATGAGGAGTCGGCCACGGCTGCGCCGAGGCGCATCAATCCCGTGCGGTTGCGGCCCTTCTGGTTCGGTGTGCTCAGCGGCATTGGCGGCAGCGCCGTGGTGGCGGCGCTTGGCTTCCTGTTGCTGATTCCGCTGCTGACCAACCCATTGCCCGGTGAGCTGGTTGCCGACCACACTCATTCATTGATGTCGTCCCACCTGATCGATGTGGTGTCGACTGACCAGCACACGGTCAAACCCTGGTTTGCCGGGCGCACCGATGTCTCGCCGGAGGTGGCCGACTTCGCACCGCAGGGCTATCGATTGCTGGGCGGTCGTGTCGAGGTGCTCGATCACCAGCGCGCCGCGGTGCTGGTGTATCAGCATGGCGCGCATTTCATCAATGTATATGCCTGGGCGGCCGGCCCCGGGGGGGTGCCGCAGAACGCCACGCGCCGGGGCTACCACCTTGCATTCTGGAAAGCGGGCGATCTGGGGTACTGCGCAGTGTCGGATGCCGGCTGGACCGAACTTACGGTCCTGGCAGGCCTGATACAGAGCCTGTCGGCCAGGGATCGGCCTCAATGAGCGGATTTCCCACAGGCTCGGAATAAATCCGAACGGCCCGGAGTCTGTACTCCCGAACCTCATTGCTGGAGACAGACATGACCGACGACCAGGCGCTGCGTGGACGGCGCAACGCACTCAAATGCATGGCCTATGGCGGAGCCGGCACGCTCTTCGTACTGGCCGGCGGGGTCTTCACGCCCATCGACCTGGCGGTTGCAGCCGACTCCAAGGGACCGGCAGCCATCGGCAAGCCGTTATTCGTGCAGATCAGTGACACCCACATAGGTTTTGCCAAGGACGCCAATCCGGACGTGAATGGCACCTTGAATCGCGCCATCGATCTCGTCAACGGGATGACGGACCAGCCGGCGCTGGTCATCCACACCGGCGACATCACCCATTTGTCGAAGCCCGAGGAATTCGACCTGGCGCAACAGTACCTGTCACGGCTGCGTACTACCGAACTGCACACGACGCCGGGGGAACACGACACTGCGGACGCCACCGTCAGTGAGTACTTCAAGCGCTTCGGCAGCGCTTCGCATAACCGCGGCTATTACAGCTTCGATCACGCCGGCGTGCATTTCATCTCTCTGACCAATGTACTGAATTTCAAGGCCGGCAGCTTGGCGTCGTTGGGCGACGAGCAGCTGGCCTGGGTGACCGAGGACCTCAATGCGCGTTCCTCGAGTACGCCGATCGTGGTCTTCGCGCACATGCCGCTATGGACCATCTATGAACCCTGGGGCTGGGGCACCGGCGATGCCGGCCAGCTGATGGATCAGTTGCGCCGCTTCGGCTCCGTCACCGTCCTCAATGGTCACATCCATCAGATCGTGCAGAAAGTCGAGGGCAATGTGACCTTTCACACGGCCCGTTCCACTGCCTATCCGCAGCCCGTTGCCGGCACGGCACCCGGACCCGGGCCGCTCAAAGTTCCGGCCGATCAGCTGCCAGCCATGCTGGGCGTGACGAGCGTTTCGCAGCTTCAGCATCCCCGGTCCCTGGCACTGAGCGATGCCACGCTATGAGACGCAGGGCGACACGGCTGCTGGGGCACCTTGGCTTGGCGACGGTGTGCCTGCTGTCGGTGACGGCAAGCGCCGACTCGCCCAGTGGCGTGCGCGTCCTGATCAGGGACTTCATGTTCAGTCCCATGGAAGTCAGGACGGCAGTGGGAAGTCCGGTGACCTGGGTCAACCAGGACGATGAGCCGCACACAGTCGTCAGCGATACAGGGCTGTTCCGCTCGGGAGCTTTGGATACCGGAATGGCCTACACGTTCACCTTCGACAAACCCGGGACCTATCATGTCATCTGCACCATCCACCCGCAGATGACCGCCACCGTCATTGTCGAATGAGGCGCCCGATTTGCGCGAGCATCCGCGTGCGCTTGGACTCCGGCCCCGGGCATTGGGTGATGTAGGCCGCGACGATGAGTGGCGGCCGGTTCGGCGGCCACAAGACCGCAATATCGTTGGAGGTGTGCGTGCCATTGGTGCCGGTCTTGTCAGCCGCGCGCCAGCCAGATGGCAAATCGGCGCGCAGGCGATCCAGGCCGGTCTCGCAGGCCACCATCCAGGAGGTCAATCGGTCCCGCGATGGCGCCGACAGCACCGATCCCACAATGATGCCGTGGAGATTGGATGCCATCGCGGCGGGTGTGGTGGTGTCGCGCGGGTCCCCGGCGAGCGCCTCATTGAGCGCCAGCTCCGTACGGTCAAGGCGGGTGACACCGTCGCCGATGGAACGAGCGAAGGCAGTAATGCCGGGGGGGCCGCCCAGAGTACCCAGCAGCAGGTTGGCGGCGGTATTGTCGCTTTGAGTCACGATGGCTTGGCACAACTGGAGAATGGGCATCGTGGCGCCCGCGTGTGGCGCAGTGAGCGGTGAATGACTCAGCAGGGGCGCGTCGGGAATCGCGATCGGGCGATCGGCTGATTCCTGATGCCGCTCGATGCGTTGCAGAACCGCGGCAGCCAGCAGAAATTTGAAGGTGCTGCACATGGCAAAGCGCTCGCTGCCACGATGCTGCACCACTTCGCCGGTCGCCGTGTCCAGCACCGTCACGCCCACGCGACCACCGTTCCTGCGTTCCAGTTCTTCGAACATGGCGGGCAGCGCCGCAAAGCGTGCGCGCGATAACCCAAGCTCGGGCAGGGCGAGGAGGGACAGTGCGAGGAGTCGGCGGCGGGTGAGCATGGTGCTGCCTGCACTAAAGTCCCGGCGGCGGTCCCCTGAATGACCGCGGTGCATCCGCAGGCGGTGCACCGGCGGGCGCCGACCGTGGTCCATAGTGAGGCAGCGGCCGTCCCAGCTCGTAGGCGCCGAGATCGGGCGCCTTGCCGGTGAAGCCATCCGTGATGGTGGCCAGTTCCATTCCCGCATCGATGGCGACGGAACCTGGCTTCAGGCGGAAGTCCAGAGCCTCGGGGTTGTACAGCTGCTGGGGATCGGTGCGCTCCGGCATCGGCACATTGTTGAAGATGCCATAGTCGACCGTCACGCTGTGCGCGTCGTTGCCGGTGCCGGCACGAAATTCCTGCAGCGTCTTGAAGTGATGCACTTCGAGCTTGCCCTGGTAGTCGCGGCGCAGCCCGGCGACCGGGGACTCCCAGTCGAAGGAAACCTCGGCGCCCGGTGTGGTGCGAAAGCCGTTGTAGTCCGAGTCCGAATAGCTGGTGTAGGTCTTCAACGCGAATAACGTCGTCGTCCAGGCATCGGCCAGAATCAGATTATTGCGAAAATGAATATTGGAGGCGGGTCCGGAATAGCGGGCCTGGCCGATGAAGGTGTTCTGGTAGATGAGCACGCCGGCCGGTGTATCGACCAGCTTCAGGTAGCCGCCGGTGGTCTGACCGTACACCAGGTTCTGATAGAAGTAGAGCGGACCGCCGAATATCGGCTGCGCGCTCAAGGCCCCACCGGTGGCATTGAAACAGCGGTTGCGGAACACCCGGATGTTGTGCGCGCCTCCGTCGGCCTCGATGCAATTGTCATCGGTGTTGTACATGTCGTTGTTGTTGATGTCGATGGCGACCGGAACCCGGTCACGCAGCTCCTTGGGTGTGCCATCCGGATCACCGTAGGTATCCACGTCGATGCCGTCGTGCCAGTTGGCCACATAGTTGTACTCGATGACATGACCCTGTCCGTACACTTTGACGGCATATTCAGACTTGATCAGCGCCGGGTAGCCGGGAAATTTTGCCCAGACCTCCGGAGTGAACCAGCTTTGCAGCTTGTTCGGATCATGACGACCGATGAAAACATTATCGGCGATGTAGAAATCCTTGGAGCCGGACCAGCCGGCCTCGATGACCCGGCCCACGTCATAGACCCGACTGTGCTTGAGCGTGAAACCGCTGGAACCGGCGATGTTTTTGATTCCCAGTTTGAAGGCGACCTGCGTGTTGCGGACCGTGATGCCCTCGAAATAGTTGTAGTTACCGCCCATGAGGTTGAACAGGTTGTCGCAGCCATCGCCGTCGAAGATCACCTCGCCATCCCCCGCGGCCTTGATGACGATGGGCTTGTCGGGCGTTCCACTCTGCGTCAGGTAGTAGGTACCGTCAAAGGGCGTGCCATAGGCGGCGATGCTGCGGTCGAATCCGCTGTAGACGAAACGGTTGTCCTTGTAGACACCGGCATGCACCAGGATGGTGTCGCCCGGCTGCACCCGCGGTGGCATCTCGCGCGAGTGGTCGGACTGATCAGATCCTAAGTAGTAGGCCGCCAGCAAACCGGTAAAGCCCGGTTGCTGCCGTGTACCTTTGAAGTCGAAGGGATAGACGTGGTAGACGTGGCCGCCCGCGGCCGGTTGCGGCTCGCGGCGGGTGTGGACGGTGACGCTGTGGACCTTGATGCCGCGCACCCCGTCCGGGTCGGACAGCACCAGGCGCGCTTCGTAATCAGTATTCGGTTCGAGATTGAGGATGCTGCCGGCAAACATATTCGGCGCGGTATAGCGATTGAAGTGCTGGCCATCGCCATCGCGCGGCAGGCCGCCCATTACCTGCTCATTCTGCAGTCGAAACAGTGGCAGTGCCTGGTGCCAGGTCGTCTCGCCCTTCCTGCGATAGCTGACTTCAACCGCCGCATTGCGATTGTCGTCGCCGCTGATGCGCCATTCAAAACCCAGTGAACGCAAGGTTGCCGGTTCGGTCCAGAAATCACCGGCAACGCTCTGGCGCATCGGCGCGGCGTGCGTTGCGCTCTGGCCTTGCGCCAGCACGCTCGCGCTGAGGACTGCCAGGGGCAGAAGTAACAGTCGCGGACCGTAAATCTTAGCCACGGTGTGCCCTCGCTGATTCAGTCTTGGGACTCGACCAGTATCCGACCGTTCTCGATTCTGACCTTGAAGGTGCGCGCGGGTTCGTAGGCAGGCGGGGACAGCGCCGCGCCGGTTTTCAGGCAGAAGCGCGCGAAGTGTCGCGGACAGATGATCTCGCAGTCCTCGACATCGGCGGCGGCGAAGGACTCCCCATCGTGGGTGCAGCGATCCTCCATGGCGTAGAACTCATTGCCGCAGCGGGCGATGACGATGGGGAAGCCCTCCAGTTCAGCGCTGAAGGTGCGGTCCTCGCGCACTTTGTCGGCCGCGCCGACATCGAACCATTGCCCCGGCATGTCAGAACATCCCCGTCTGGAGGCGGGCGGCCTCGGTCATCATCGACTGGTTCCAGGGTGGATCGAACACCAGTTCGACCTTGGCTTCGCTCACCGTTGGGATCAGTTTGATCTTGTCGGTCGCATCATCCACCAGGATGTCGCCCATACCGCAGCCCGGGGCGGTGAGGGTCATCTTGATTTCCACCAGTCGGGTCCCGTCTTCCTTGGGATTGACCGTGCAGTCGTACACCAGGCCGAGGTCGACGATGTTGATGGGAATCTCGGGATCAAAACAGGTGCGAAGCTGGGCCCACACGGCATCCAGCACGTCGTTTTCGCTGGCGTTGGGCGGGAGCTCGGGAATCTTCAGCACGTCCTTGCCGATCGCGTCGGCATCCGTACCCGCCAGCCGGTACAGATTGCCATCGATATAGAGCGTGAAGCTGCCACCCAGTGCCTGGGTGATGTACCCGGCCTGGCCGGGTTTGAGAGTGACTTCCTGGCCAGCGGGCACCACCACTGCCTTCACCTCGCGGTAGATGACGACCGGCTCGTTCTCGTGCGACCTCATCGGGCGCCCTCCGAGGACGATTCGTTGCCACCTTCGGTTGAAATCGTGCCGCCATCGTCGAGTGCGGCATTGAGGGTGTGCCAGCACAGGCTGGCGCACTTCACCCGGGAAGGAAACTCGCGCACACCGGAAAGGGCTGCGAGTTTGCCCAGGGACTCATCCACGGCAGCCTCTGGCTGGGTCAGCAGGGCGTGAACACGGGTGAACAGTTCGTGTACGGCATGGCGATCGCGGCCCTTCACCGCTTCGCTCATGAGTGAGGCCGAGGCGGTGGAGATGGCGCAGCCCTTGCCCTCGAAGCGGATGTCCGTGATCGTATCTCCGGACAGGCGCAGCGACAGCGTCAGCCGATCCCCGCACAAGGGATTGTGGCCGTCGGCGGTCGCGTCCGCGGGATCCAGGCGCCCGAAATTACGTGGCTGCCGGTTGTGATCAAGGATCACATCGCGGTACAGGTCCTTCAACTCCATCAGCCGAAAACCTCCTGCGCCCGGCGTAGCGCGGCCGCGAGCCGCTGTACTTCCGCCAGAGTGTTGTAACAGGCGAACGAGGCGCGGGCCGTCGCCGGAATACTGAAGAAATCCATCACCGGTTGGGCGCAGTGGTGGCCGGTGCGCACCGCGACTCCTTCGGCATCCAGGATGGTTCCCAGATCATGGGGATGGATGCCCTGCATTACAAAGGACACCACTGCCGCCTTGTGTCGGGCCGTGCCGATCAGGGTCAGGCCAGGAATGCCGCCGAGCTGCGCCGTGGCGGCCTCGAGCAGGGCGTGCTCGTGGGCGGCGATGGCTTCAATTCCCAGCGACTCCACGTAATCGATGGCGGCTCCCAGGCCGACGGCGCCGGACATGTTCGGCGTGCCGGCCTCGAACTTGTAGGGCAAGTCATTGTAGGTGGTGCGCTCGAAGGTCACGTTCAGGATCATGTCGCCGCCGCCTTGCCAGGGAGGCATGGCGGCCAGCAGTTCCTCGCGGCCATAGAGCACGCCGATGCCGGTCGGGCCGTAAATCTTGTGGCCCGAAAAGGCATAGAAGTCTGCACCCAGCGCCTGCACATCCACGCGGGTGTGAGGCACGCCCTGCGCCCCATCGATCAGCACCGGGACGCGGCGCGCATGCGCGGCGGTGATGATCTCGGCGATGGGCAGGATGGTTCCCAGGGCGTTGGAGACATGCGCCACCGCCACGATGCGGGTCCGGGGCGTCAGCAGCCGGTGAAACTCCTCCATGACAAGTTCGCCGCGGGTGTCGATCGGGGCCACGGTCAGCGAGCAGCCGGTGGCATCGCGCACCAGCTGCCAGGGCACGATGTTGGCGTGGTGCTCGAGGGCGGTGATCAGGATCTCATCGCCGGGCCCCAGCCGCTCACGGCCAAAGGACTGGGCCACCAGGTTGATGGATTCGGTGGTGCCGCGGGTGAAGATGATCTCGCGGGTGGAGCGCGCATTGAGGAAGCGGCGCACCCGTTCGCGGGCCCCCTCGTAGGCCGCGGTGGCCTCCTGGCTCAGGGCATGAACGCCGCGATGCACGTTGGCGTGGGTGTGGCTTTCATAGTCGTTGACAGCGCGAATCACGGCCAGCGGACGCTGCGAGGAGGCGGCACTGTCCAGGTAGGTCAGCGCTTTGCCGTGCACGGTGCGCGCGAGGATCGGGAAGTCGCGGCGCACGCGTTCGACATCATAGCCGCCGCCGCTCGCGGCCCGCAGGGGTGTGGCGCTCATGACAATAGATCCTCCAGGCTCCGGGCATCCTGCATATGGCTGGCGAGGCTGCGTTGGACATGGGTGCGCAGCGCCGCAACATCGATATTTGCCACCACGTCGGTGATGAACGCCCACTTGAGCAGGCGCTGTGCGACCGCAGGCTCGATGCCGCGGGTCAGCAGATAGAACAGCATGGTGTCGTCGAGCTTGCCGGTCGTGGCGCCATGGCTGCAGCGCACTTCGTCCGTATGGATCTGCAGCTGTGGCCGCAGGTCGATCTCGGCATCGCTACCGGCGAGCAGGCCCTTCAGCGACTGCGCCGAGTCAGCGTGGCTGGCGCCTTCGCGCACGATGATCAGGCCATTGAAGGCGATGCGCGCGCGACCACCCGCAATGCCCCGAAA
>DASZCK010000171.1:0-18618 GCA_035943195.1 Steroidobacteraceae bacterium | reverse complement strand
CACCAACCCGGTGTGCGAATCCGTAGCGCCGACAAAACCGAATTTGTAGGGATTGACGCCGATGGTGTGTTCCAGGGACAGGCCCTCGAGCAGCGCCGTGCGCACGTAGTCGTGCGCGCTCGGCGGCTGCGGCACCGGTGTCAGGAGTCGCTGCCAGATCTCGAAATTGGCGAACTCATCCGTGGGCGCGAGCTGCGGCAGGATCTCGGAGGTGCCCTTGGACTGGGTGATCTCCACGTCCGCCTCCCATCTCATCCGCGTGCGCGCGTACTCGGCGCTGAACGGGCGCCCGTCGCTGTCGACGACATCGAACATCAGGCCACCGGACAGATTCGAATTGTGTGGGATCGAAATGAAGTCGACCCCCGTCTGCTGCTTGGTCTTCGCAAGCCACGCCCACAGATCTTCGGGCCGCACGCTGTCATTGAGGCTAAAGGGAATGAACTGGTGCGCCTGCTCGCCGCTGGCATCCGATATCACGCAGCGGTGCAGATTCTTGCCGCCGGGAGTGGAGGTCCATTCCCATCCGATCAGGGTGGTGAACTTGCCGGGAAGATTGTTTTTCTCGGCGGCTGCGATTTCATCGTCCCAGGTCTCCTGGCGGATCTGCGGGCCGAACACCTGATCCATGAACTGCTTGTGTCCCTCAATCTTGGAGCCAGGTCCCTCCATGACGCCCATCTGGCCGCCCTGACGCATGGCCCCGGCAATGGGTTGCTTCTGATGAACCGCCAGCAACTTCTTGCCCCAGTCCGTGGCCAGGAGTTTCGGATCAGCGCGGTCCAGCAGCACCTGGGTTCCCATCAGGATGGCGTGATCGGTCACCACCAGAAAATCCAGCGGCCGGTCGATGCGGATGGTGTTGTGCAGCGAGGGATGCAGAATCGGTATGCCGCGCGCGAAGCGGTAGGCGAGATCCGGGGTGACCGAGGTGTTGCCCGTCCCATAGGCATCCCAGGAGTAACTGGTATGCAGGTGGGTGTTGCCCCAATAAAGATGGGTGGTCGCCGGCGCATCGTCGGCCAGCCCCGTCGCCGGCCGCGTGATCAGGCCAACGAGCGCGAGGCCGACCCCGCACCAACGCAAGCGGCAGTTCGTCATCACAGTCATCCCCCTCGCCGGTGGCCTCAGCCGAAATCAGAATAACGGTTCTGATATAGCCTAGCGGCTCGGACCGGATATGGAAAGAATTCAGTGCGGCGCGGACGCGGGCGCCGAGGAGTCCTGCGGCGCGGACGCAGCGGCCGGGTGCGTCACCACCCGGGCGTTCTTATCCGGCACGTACAGCGGACCGCGCTGGCCACAGCCGGCGATGCCGACCATCAGGCAGGCCACGAGCCCGAGCAATCGAGCCATACGCCTCATCCTTTGAGCTTTGCGGCGACGCGCCGGTAGGCCTCACGGAATGGTATGCCTTCTTTGATAACCATGGCGTAGGCCTGTTCGGCGGCGTGAATCGATGGATCGAGCCGGATATTCGCGGGTTTGAAGGTCATGGCGGCGATGGCGGCCGGCAGCAGGTCCAGCGTCTGCGCCGCAAGGTCGATGCCCCGGAACAGCGGCGCCTTCAGCAGCTGCAGGTCACGCTGATAACCCGATGGCAGCTTGGCAAAGATACCCAGCGCCTCATCGAGCGCCGCGTGTGCCGTGGCACTGCGGCCCCGCAGCAGCTCGAAAACGTCCGGATTGCGCTTCTGCGGCATGATCGACGAGCCGGTGGTGAAGGCATCGGACAGCGCCACGAAGCCGAACTCCTGGGTATAGAAGAGCAGCACGTCGGCGGCGAAGCGTCCCAGGTCCTGCATCAGCAGCGTGATTTCGAACAGCAGATGCGCCTCGCCCTTGCCACGCGACAGCTGCGCCGCGGTTACCGGCGTCTGGGTCGAGTCGAAACCCAGGTCGCGGGTGGTTGCCTCCCGGTCCAGCGGCAGGCCCGGTGCGCCATAGCCGGCGGCGGTTCCGAGCGGATTGCGCTTAAGACGCCGCAGCACGCCCTCGAGATTGTCGGCATCATCACGAAGCTCTGCGGCAAAGCCGCCGGCCCACAGCGGCACCGAGCTCGGCATGGCCTGCTGCATATGGGTGTAGCCGGGCAGCGCGGTCTGCGCTTCGCGCGTGCCGAGCTCATCGAGTGCGTTGGCGACGCGCCGCGCCGCGGCAGCGAGGTCACGGGTCACATCCTGCAGATACAGCCGCAGCGCCGTCAGCACCTGGTCATTGCGCGAACGCCCCAGGTGAATGCGCGCGCCGGCCTCGCCGATCCTCTGCGTCAGACGCGATTCGAGCGCAGTCTGTCCATCCTCATCCGCGAGCTCAATGTGCCATTCACCCCGGGCGTGTGCCGCCGCGATGTCCGTGAGGCCGGCGGTGATGGCGGCGAGGTCCGCCGCCGACAGCAGCTTGCGGCCGTGAAGCATCCGGGCGTGGGCCAGCGAGGCCTGCACGTCGTAGCGCACCAGGCGCTCGTCGAGCTGGTAGTCGTCTCCGGCCGTGTAGGCCAGGACCCGCGCATCAAGCGGAGCACCCTTGTCCCACAGCCGCGTCATTGTTCGTGGGCCGGCAGCGCATCGATGTCGGCCACGATCAGTGTGCCGGTGCCCTCGTTGGTGAAGAC
This sequence comes from Steroidobacteraceae bacterium, assembly GCA_035943195.1. Lineage (GTDB taxonomy): Bacteria > Pseudomonadota > Gammaproteobacteria > Steroidobacterales > Steroidobacteraceae > DAIDKA01. Next base: position 16,004 of record DASZCK010000171.1, on the reverse strand, counting down.
TTCGCCCAGGATGCCCTCCGGCGCCGAATAGGACACCACGTGCACGCGGCGCACGCCACCGCGGATGGCGTGTTCGATGGCGCGGGCCTTGGGCAGCATGCCGTCGCTGATGCTCCCGGAATCTCGCAGCCGCTGCAGGCCTTCGAGGTCGGTGTAGGAGATCAGCGAACCTTGATCCTCGAGCCGCTCGAGTATGCCCGGCGCGCCGGTGCACAGGATCAGCTTTTCCGCGCCCAGTGCCGCGCCGATGGCGGCCGCCACGGTGTCGGCGTTGATGTTCAGCAGCACGCCGTGCTGGTCCGCCGACAGCGGGCTGATCACCGGCAGGTAGCCGGTGTCGAGCAGGTTGCGGATGGCCGCGGTGTCGATGCGGTCGATGTCCCCCACCAGGCCGTAGTCCACCAGCTCGGTGCGACCCTCCAACTGCACCGGCTTGCGCTTGTGTGCCTGGACCAGCCCGGCGTCCACGCCGCTGATGCCGATCGCCTGGACGTCCAGCTCCCGGCAGATGGCCAGGATGCGGGTATTGATGAGACCGTTGAGCACCATCGAGGTCACTTCGATGGATTTTTCATCGGTCACCCGTCGGCCCTGCACCATCTGAGTCTTGACGCCCATGGCGTCGGACACGGCGGTGACCTGCGGGCCACCACCATGCACCATTACCACGCGCACGCCCATGTAATGCAGGATGCTGATCTGCTCGATGAGCGAATGCGTGAGCGCCGGGTTGCCGAAGACTCCGCCGCCGGCCTTGATGACGAAGGTCTTGCCCTTGTACATGCGGATGTACGGTGCGGCGCTCTTCAGCGCGCGGATGGCGGCCGCCTGGTCGGTCCGATGCATGATCACTGCTGGTCTCCTTTGAGCATCCGGTAGAGCACCGCCATCTGCACGATCAGGCGGTTGTGGGCCTCGTGCTGCACGATGCTGCGCGGTCCGTCCAGCACTTCGTCGGCGATGGCGGTGTTGCGACGCACGGGCAGGCAATGCATCAGCCGGCACGCCGGATCGGTGGTCTTAAACCAGCTGTCGCGCACGCACCAGTCGGTGAGTGATGTCCGCAGCTTGGCGTCGGCGGCCGCGTCCCCGTAACTGGCGGTCGCGCCCCACTCCTTGGCGTAGATCACCTGGGCGCCCTCCAGCGCCTCGCGGCGATCCGCGGTTTCGCGCACCGAGCCGCCATTGGCGGCGGCGGCGCGGCGCGCCTTGTCCATGACCGGCGCAGGCAAGGCGAAGCCCTCGGGCCGCAGCACCGTGACCTGCATGCCGCGCATGGCTGCCATGTGCAGCGCGGTCGCCGGCACCGCCAGCGGCAGGGCGCGCGGATGCCACACCCACGAGAGCACGAAACGACCTTGGCGCGGCACCTGCACATCATCGAGCGTCTTCCAGTCGGCGAGTGCCTGGCAGGGATGGCTCATGGCCGACTCGAGATTGATCAGCGGCTTGTCGATGAGCTGCGCCATGGCGCTGAAGGTGGACTCGGCAAGGTCCGCGGCCAGGTCCTTGCCATCGGCGAAGGCGCGGATCCCCAGCGCATCGCAGTACGAGGCGAGTACCGGCAGGCCTTCACGCACATGCTCGGCCGCCGTGCCGTTCATGACGGCGCCGATCCGGGTCTCCATCTGGTAGGTGCCCTGGCCCGGTGTGATGACGAAGGAGCTGCCGCCGAGGCGCGCCATGCCCGCCTGCATGCTGGCGAGCGTGCGTAGCGAGGCATTGAAGAACAGCAGGCCGAGGATCTTGCCCGCCAGGGCCTGCGGTTCCGGCCGCTCGACCAGGCGCTGCGAAAGCTGCAGCAGCTCGGCGATTTCCTCGCGCCTGAAATCCGCGAGATCCAGGAAGCGCTTCATCTGGGTAGCTCCAGCAGCGCGGCCCGCAACAGATCGACGTGCTGCTCCTCGAGAATGAAGGCCGACAGCAGCCGCAGTACATGGGGGTCACCACTGGTACCGGTAAGAATGTTGCGTGCCAGGAGTTCGCGCTGGATGTCCTTGGCGGGACGGCTGGTGCGCAGGCCCGTCAGGTGCCCCGCGCCCTGGTGGCCGATGACCGGGCCGACGATGCAGGTCTTGCGCACATACGCTCCGACCCGCCGCACCCGCTCGAGCAGCTGCTCGGATTCGATGGCGTCGATGACGGCCTCGATGGCCGCGCAGGCCAGGGGACCTGCGCCGAAGGTTGTGCCGAGCGCATCCAGTTTCACGGCTGCCGCGACCTTGTCCGACATCATGAGCGCCGCGCACGGAAAGCCGTTCCCCAGCGCCTTGGCGGTGGTGATCATGTCCGGCGTGACGCCATACATGTTGGCGGCGAAGGGATGGCCGGTGCGGCCGACACCGCATTGAACTTCATCAAAGATCAGCACGGCGCCGGTGGCATCGCAGCGCGCGCGCAGGGCCGCGAGGAACGGCGCCCCCAGATCAAACGCCCCGCCCACGCCCTGCACGGGCTCGACGATCACCGCCGCCGTCTGGTCGCTGATCGCACCGGCAATCGCCGCGAGGTCATCGCGCGGCATGAACTTCACGTCGAATGGTGCGCGCGGAAAGCCATACCAGGTCTGCGCCGCGCCCCAGGTGAGCGCGCCAGCGGCCGCCGTCCGACCGTGAAAGCCGTGTTCGAGGGCGACCACCTGAGAGCGACCGGTCATGCGAAAGGCCATCTTCAGCGCATTCTCGTTGGCCTCGGCGCCACTGTTGATGAAGAACACCGTGTCCAGGCCCAAGCCCGCGAAGTTCACCAGGCGCGCGGCCGCGCGCAGGCGCACGTCCATGGGCACGGCGTTGCTCTGGAACTGGCAGGAGCGCGCCTGCTCGGCGAGGGCGCGCGTCCAGCCCGGGTGACCGTAGCCGAGCGCAGCGACGGCATGGCCGCCATACAGGTCGAGCACGCGGCGTCCGTCGCGGGTGTTCAGCCACACTCCCTCGGCGCTGACCAGGGGCAGCGGATACTGGGCAAACACCCGGGCCAGATGATCCGGCACGGCGGGGAGGGCGGCGGACAGGAGCTTTGCGTTCATGATGTCTTCCGTTAGGTCCAGCCAGGCGCTGGCGCCAGCAAACCGCTGGTCTCGGGCAGGTCAAACAACCGGTTCATCCACTGTACGGCGCCGCCGGGGGCGCCCTTGGTGAGATTGTCGACGACGCACATCACGGCGACCGTGCGCCCGTTGGCGACGGCGGATAGATGCGCGTAGTTACTGGTGGCGACGTTCTTCACCCGGGGTGCGGTCTCGGTCACGCGCACGAAGGGGCAGTCGGCGTAGAACTCACGCAGTGCGGCCTGCACCTGCGCTGAGTCGCGCGCGCTGCTCAGTGATGCCTGCACCGTGACGTGGATGCCGCGGGTAAAGGGCCCCGAATGCGGCACGAAGGCGAACTCCGCCTCGACGCCCGATGCCGCCAGGGCGCAGGCGATGACTTCAGGTGCATGGCGGTGCGCCAGCGCGTTGTAGGCATACAGATCGCCGTGACGCAGCGGGTGGTGAGTGCCCTCGACCGGTTTTCGCCCGGACCCGGTGCTGCCGGTAATGCCGCTGACGAACAGCGTCGGCGACACCAGTCCGAGCTTCAGCAGCGGTACGGCCGACAGCAGTATTGCCGTGGCAAAGCACCCCGGGTGGGCTATGTGCGCGGTCGGTGCCCGCTGCAGATGCTCCGGCAACGCACAGGTGAACTCGCGCAATCGCTGCGGGGCCCCATGCGCGTGCTGGTACACCTGCTCGTAGGCCTGTGCGCTGGCATAGCGATAGTCGGCCGAGATATCGACGACCCGCGGGGCATGACCGGCGGTGCCGGCGATCTTCAGCAAGGAATCGACCAGGGCCGCAGCCGCGCCATGCGGCGCGGCGCAGAACACCGCCGGGCGTGGCAGTTCGCGCATCAGCCCTTCAATCTGCGACTGGGACTGAAAGCGCGTGTGCGGCCAGGCACTGGCGAGATGGGGGAAAACCTTGGCGACCGGCTCACCCGGCTGGCTGTCCGACAGAACACCCGCGAGCTTGAAATGCGGATGGGCCGCCAGCAGGCGCAGCAGCTCGCCGGCCACGTAGCCGCTGCCGCCCAGGACCACCGCGGGAATGGATGCCGTCATGCGGCTGCGTCCGCGCTGGCAGTGTGCAGGCCCAGATGTTTGATCAGGTGATCGCCGAGCGCGGCACCCTGGCCCAGGGCATTGAAGGCCGCGACCTTCATCTGCTGTTCGATGATCTGCACACCCACGGCGTTGTCGGTCGAGGGTCCCGTGACCACGCACGGATCGATCGCGAAGCGATCACGCAGCAGCGTGACGCCGCCCCAGGCGGCCACCGGGTCATTTGCGGACAGCACCACTCCGGTGAGGGCGGCGCGGATATCGGGGCATTCCAATATGGCGTCCACGCCGTAGGCGCCCAGCAGTCCGTCCCCGAGTTCGAACACGATCACGTCGGGTTTGTGGGCGGCAAGTTCGGTGAGCATGCTGCGGGTGAGGGCGGGACCGTTGGCGCGCGTGGTCGTGACGATGCCCATGTCGGTGAAGATCAGGGAGTTGCGCGCTCCGGCGTCCTCCATGGCGAGGATGTCCCGCCGCAGGGATACACCGGTGGCCTTGAAGGCATCGATGGTCAGGCCGCGATGGCGCATGCGACTGATGATGGCGCAGGCGGCCGCGGTCTTGCCGGCCTCCATGCAGGTGCCTGCCAGCGCAATCACCGGTACGCCGCGGGTATCGAGCTTGCAGTTCTGGTCGAGTTTGCGGTCGCCGACGCGCGCCGGGACTCCGATGCGCTCGCCGAGATAGGGGAAGGTCAGCACGCCACCCAGCACCCGGCAGTCAAAGGGCTTCCCCTTGTCCGGATTGGCCGAGTCGCACACTCCCAGCACCCCGCCGATGTTCAGCATCTGGATGACATCGCCGGGCTTCACGCTCTCCGGTACATGGCCCGAATAGCCGAACAGGGCCTTGCGATGACCGAGCGCGCCGATGACCACATCACCCTTGCCCACCTTGGCCATGCGGCCACTGGTGAGTTCCAGGGTGTTGTAGTTGGCCTTGTTGGTGAGCACTTCAACCACCACGACCACGCCTTCCTCGGCCGGTATATCTGCCGAGATGCGCACTTCGCGTGCCAGGCCGCAGGCCTGGGTGATCGAGGCGATCTTGTCGACGACGACGCTTCTCACTGGGGCGGTCTCCTTGGAACTGCGATGGGCTCAGCTGCCCTGGCCGGCGCGCCGGTGGAACACACCGGTCAGTGAAACGATCTTGGAAAACCCGAGCGCGTCGGTGGCGGTCCATTCACCCGCCGCTTCGCCATAGACACCGCGCGAGGCGGCCATCAGCGAGAACGGCGAGTCGACGCCCTCGACGAACAGGTTTCCCGGCCGCATCAGCACGTGGACATCGCCGCTGACACGCTCCTGCGAGGACACCAGCAGGGCCTCGATGTCGCGGCACACGGGGTCGAGCAGCTGGCCCTCATGTACCAGATCGCCGTAGGGGTTCGCGACCAGTTCCTTGATGCGCTGCTGGCGTCCCGTGAGCACCAGTTTTTCCAGCTCGCGGTGCGTATTCAGCAGCACCTCGGCCGCCGGCGCCTCGAAGGCCACGCGGCCCTTGGTGCCGATGATGGTGTCGCCCAGGTGAATGCCGCGACCGATGCCGAACTTCGCGCCGAGGGTCTCGAGCGCTTCGATCAGGGTCACCGGATCGAGCTTGCGGCCATCCAGGGCACTGGGCCGGCCCTTCTCGAAGCTGATGGTGTGACGTTCCGGTGCCTGCGGCTTGCTGAAGGCATCGCGCGAGAGCACCCAGGCCTCATCGGGAATGCTGCCATGGGAGTTGAGGGTTTCCTTGCCACCGATGGTGACACCCCACAGTCCGCGGTTCACGGAATAGGCGGCGCCCCAGGGCGGCACCGGGAGCTTGCGATCCTCGAGGTAGGCGAGCTCATCCTTGCGCTGGAAGGCATGGTCGCGCACCGGGGCCAGCACCTTGAGGTCCGGGGCCAGCGTGCGCAGCGCGACCTCGAAGCGCACCTGGTCGTTACCTGCGGCCGTGCAGCCGTGCGCGATGGTGTCGGTCCCGAGCCGCCGCGCCATCAGCGCGATGGTCTGGGCCTGCATGACACGCTCGGCCCCGACGCACAGTGGATACAGCTGGCCGCGCCGCACATTGCCCATGATGAGGAAGCGCAGCACCTGTTCGAAGTAGTCCTGGCGCGCATCGATGGTGTGATGCTCGATGGATCCCAGCGCGCGGGCGCGCGAGGCCAGCGTGGCGGCGGTCGCCGCATCGATGCCGCCGGTATCGACGGTCACGGTGATGACGGGGCGGCCGGTGTTCTGCGCCACCCATGGCACCAGGAAGGAGGTGTCGAGGCCGCCCGAATAGGCGAGGACGATGGGCAGGGCGCCCTTGGAATCAGTTTTGGACATGGTAATCAGACTCTGAAGTTCGATCGAAGACGCGCAATGAGCTGGCCCTGGGCGGGCTCGGCGTGGGTGGCAATAAAGATGGTGTCGTCCCCGGAAATGGTGCCCACGACTTCGGGCCACTCGGCCTTGTCGATGGCGACGGCGACGCTGGCCGCCGCGCCGATGGTGGTCTTGACCACGGTCAGGCAGCTGCCGGCGGGCAGGATCTGGCGCACGAACTGCGCCAACGTGCCGAAATCACCGTTGGCCCGAGTGATCTCATCCGGTGGCATGACATAGCGGCCGCCCGCCTTCAGAACGCCGAGATCGCGCAGGTCGCGGCTGATCGAAGACTGGGTGACCGCATAGCCATCGCGCTGCAGCATATGCACCAGGTCACCCTGCTTGCGTACCAGCCCATTGCGCAGGAGACGCACGATGGCGCTGCGGCGGTCGAATTGCTGGGTATCTGAGAACACGGGCGTACCTGCTGCATAAACTTGCGCGCATTATGCATATAAATGCATCTGGGTCAAGGACTGGCGTTCAGCGCCGGCCACTCACCGGGTGCCAGTGTCCAGCCGCTCTGCCCGAGCGTCGCCCCCTGGGGATCGAAGCGCCGTTCCTGGACGATGAGCGAGCCGTCGTAGCCGATCAGCACCAACGTCGAGCAGCGGGTACCGAAAGTCGGATGGACCACGAACGGCGCGGACAGGACTTCGGTCCATTCCGCCGGCAACGGCGGCGCACCCGGTGGTGCGTCCGGCAGGCTGCGGGTTCGGTCCGCCAGCAAGGCGAAGAGCGTCTCGCTGGCCGCCTCCGGTGGCGCCGCCACCGGCGGCTGCACGGCCAGCCACTGCTCGAACTTCGCCCGCACGCGTGTCAGTTTTGGCCACGGCGTGTCCAGCAGCAGATTGCTCAGGCCGTAGACGCCGGGTGTCAGTGCCGTGGAGAATTCCGGCGCGCGATTGGAGGCGTAGCACAGGCTTTCGGCATCGTTCAGCAGCAGGTTGAAGCCCGCGTAGGCCGATGCGTCGCGCGCCACGTGCGCAAGATATGCCGCGGGCCCACTGCGCTCGCGCAGCCAGCCCGGAATGAGGCCGCCGCGGCTGGGCGCTTCCGGGTGCCCTGCCTGCAGGTCACGGTAGTTGGTGATGATGCCGAAACGTCGCTGGCGGTCGACCGCGAGCCAGGTGCCCTGGGCCGACAGATCGCGGCCCGCGAGGATGTCGGGCAGGTCATGCCATATACCCATGGGCGCCGTGGGTCGCGCATGGAACTCATCGCGATTGGCAGCCACCACCAGTCGATAGCGCGGATGTGCCCGCCAGGCCATGACCAGCAGGCACATTTTGACTCAGCCCTCGTCCAGAAAGGCACCAATCAGCCGGTGCGCAATGGCCTGGGGGGGCGGCAGCAGCACCTTGCCGGCCTTGAGGTCGGCGCGCGAGAACCACTGCACGTCCTCCAATTCGCTGCCACGCAGGATGTCGCGGCGGGCGCCGGCGGTGGCCCGAAATCCCAGCATCAGCGAGGCCGGGAACGGCCAGGGTTGCGAGGACTGGTAGCGGACCTCCTCCACGCTCACGCCGGTTTCCTCCAGGACCTCGCGTGCCACCGCGTCCTCGAGGCTTTCACCCGGTTCGACGAAGCCGGCGATGGTGGAGTAGCGCCCGGGCGGCCAGCTGGCCTGACGTCCCAGCAGCGCCTGGTCCCCATGACTCACCAGCACGATGATGGCCGGGTCGATACGCGGGAAGAATTCGTGCGGGGTGAGCGGCTGCGTGCACTCCAGGACATGGCCCGCGCGGATCGAGCGCGTCGGCTGTCCGCAGACACCGCAGAAGCGCTGGCGTGAACGCCATAGCGACAACCCGCGGGCATAAGCCAGCAGCGCCGACTCGGGGGCGGGCAGCACAGCGACGAGCGGACGTAGCTCCGCCAGCGCCGTCGCGTCCGGCAGGGTGATGGTGGCGTCCACCGGAAGATCGATGAGCATGCACCAGGCATCCTGGAAGCGGCCGAGCAGCACCAGATCCGTGTCGGCGCAGGCACGCACCAGCGGATCATCGGCGGCGAGAAAGGCGATGCGCGCAGGGCTTTCGGCTGCGGTGCTCTGGAGCAACTGCTGTCCCCCCTTCGACAACACATAGCGCGTGGTGCCATCGGCGCGGATCGCGCACAGGGCCGCGGCGTCCTCGCGCACTTCAGCGCGCCGGTCAATGTAGGGTCCGGCGAAGAAATTGGGCGGATTGTGCGGCTGCGGCATAGGCGCGACTCGAGCCAGGAGGCTACTCGGCATAGTAACAGTGGCCGATGTCGGTACTGGATAGTGAGCTCCTATCGGATCGTCGGTGGCATCGGACACCGAACGAGCACAGCACCTTTAGGTCCTCCGGCGGCAATGCTCACTGCGGACGCGATAGGCTCTGTAGTGCTCGTAGAAAGCATCAAATACAGGAGGGGGTTCGAATGCGACAGGCCAATGGTTTCATGATTCTCGCGGCTGCTGCCTTGCTCGTCGGCTGCGCAACCGAGGCGCCGGCACCCGCATCCGCACCTGTGCCTGTGGCGGCGGCCGTGGCACATCCACAGACCGCCGCGGCTGCGCCGACCGAGAAACTCAAGGTTCCTGAGGGTTATTTCAAGGTGACGGTGAATGGCCAGGACCGCTACTGCACCAATGACCTGCAGACCGGCTCGCGCCTTTCGCGTACCAAGACCTGTCTCACGCAGGCGCAGCTGGAGGCCATGCAGAACGGCAGCCAGGACTTCATGAATCAGATCCAGAACCACATGGGCATCGGTGCCGCGCCCACCGGCGGTTCGGCAGGGGTGGGAGGGCACTGACCCTCCCGTCTCAAGGCAAGGTCAGCGCGACCAGTTCCCCCGGATGATCTTTCGCGCCGATCGCCACGACGATGTACTGCCGGCCGTACACCGCGTAGGTCATCGGCACGCCGGACTGATTGGCCGGCAGCGTCAGCTGGCTGATGATGGCTCCCGTCGCCTTGTCATAGGCGTAGAACTTGTTGCCGCCGCCACCGGCGCGATACAGGCCACTGCCTTCGCCGGCAAACAGCAGCGACTTGGTCACCAGCATCCCCACCTGATCGAACGAGCCGGTGCGTGGCAGCTTGATGCCGGCGAGCGCGGGATTGTCTGTAGCCCATTGCGGAGTCTCGCTATTGGGGATCATCCACAGGTGGTCGCCGGTGTTCAGGTTGATGGCAGTGATGCGCCCCCACGGCGGCTTGATCAGCGGTAGCCCATTGGGGCCGCCCAACGATCCATGCGGGAAGCCTTCCCCGTAGACACCGACGTAGCGCTCATCGGAGATCTTCGGATCCTGGTGCAGTCCGATGGGACATACCGAGGAGATGGAGCTTACATAGAAGATGCCCGTCTCCGGATCCACCGCGGCGCCCTGCCAGTTCGACCCGCCCGAGAGGCAGGGCCGTAGCAGCGTGCCGAGATTGCCGCCCTCCACCACGACCGACGGCGGCATGTAGGCGGGACCGAACCGGTAGTCCTTGACGATGGCCTCGGCCTGACGCTTGAGGTCCGGTGTGAAATCGATGAGGTCCTCGACTCGCAGGCCCTGCGGCTCGTAGGGTGCAGGCCGGGTGGGATAGGGCTGCGTGCGCGAGGTCTTCTCCCCCGGCACATCCGACTGCGGCACGGGCCGCTCTTCAATGGGCCACACCGGCTTGCCCGTGACCCGATCGAAAACGAATACCAGGCCCATCTTCGTGACCTGGACCACGGCCGGAATCTTCTTGCCCCGCACCGTGATGTCCGCCAGCACCGGGGCCGCCGGCAGGTCGTAGTCCCAGATGTCATGGTGCACGATCTGGTAGTGCCAGATGCGCTTGCCGGTCTTGGCGTCGATGCACACCAGCGCGTCCGAGAACAGATTGTTTCCCGTGCGATGTCCGCCGTAGAAGTCGGCCGTCGGCGCCTCGACCGGCAGGTACACGAGTCCGCGCGCGGCATCGGCGGTGAAGGGGGCCCACACCGCCGTGTTGCCGGTGTAGGCGTTACTGTGGTCGTCCCAGGTGTCGGACCCGTATTCGCCGGGCTGCGGCACGGTATGGAAGGCCCACAACAGGGCGCCGGTGCGCGCATCGTAGCCGCGGATCCAGCCCGGCACGGCCGTCTTCGAAGGCGGCGCGCCGCCGGCCGAGAAGGAGACCCCCGCCACGACCACATCGCCGAGGATCACCGGCGGTGAGCTGTTTCCCGGCGGTGTCTTCGGCAGATCGGCGACCCGCGGCAGACCCTCCTTCAGGTCGACGATGCCGTTCTTGCCGAATGAGGCCACGGGTAATCCCGAGAGCGCATCGAGTGCGACCAGCTGAAATCCCGGTGTGATGGTGAAGATCCGGCTGCCTTCGCCGTGACGCGAGCTGCGCCAGTAGGCGACCCCGCGACCCGAGTTGCGGCGCGGGGCCAGCGCGCCGCGCTCGCCTTCGTCGAGCCGGTACAGCCACAGCGTTTCACCGGTGGTGGCGTCGATGGCCACCACGTCGCGGCGGATGCCGGCGCTGACATAAAGAATGCCATCGGCCATGAGCGGCGTCGGGCGGTAGTAGTACTCCGGCACGGGCCCGAAGTTGTCCGACTTCCAGCGCCACGCGATGCGCAGCTTCGCGACATTGTCGCGGTTGATCTGGTCCAGCGGCGAGTAGCTGCTGCTGCCGAGGTCGCCGCGGTTGTTGAGCCACTCCGCGGTGGCGGGAATGCGGGTGGCGCCGGCCACGGCCGCCGGTGCCGGTGGCACCACCCAGCCGTTGGCGCGACGGATGCGGGTGAGGGCCGACAGGTAATCGGCATCGCTCAGCGATCCCGGAGCGGTGGGCGGCATAGTCCGGCGCGTGAACTCATCGAGCCCCACCGCCGGCACCGCGCCCCAATGCTGCGCAAAGGTACTGCCGATCAGCGCCGGCCCCGTCTCGCCGCCGCGCAGCTGCGGGCCGTGGCAGGCCGCGCAGGTGCGCAGGTAGGCGTCATCCTGCGTCTGGGCCTGCACCCGAAAGCAGGTCAATGCCAGGACCGCCAGCGCGCACGCTGCGGCCCAGGAAGCCGGCGTGCGGTGGAGGTGTAGGTGCGGACTGAGTGGGGCTTGCGACATTCGGCACTTTCCGCTGCGGCCTATGGGGGCGAGCATTCTCAACACGATGCTCCCGCAATGGTAGGGACAAGGAGAGGAAAATGACAATTAGGAATTCGCTGTGTGCGCTGCTCGGCGCCGGTGCGCTGGTGGCGGCCGGAATGCTGAGCGGCTGCATCAGCAGCTCCAGCCCGCCGCCGCCGGCCAAGACGACCGTGGTGGTACCACCCAGCAACGGTACGACGGTGGTGTGTCAGAACGGCAATGCGCCGCCCTGCGACTGAGTGGACCGGTAGCGGGCGAGCCGCCGCGCCTGTGACCACAGCTGTCCGGCCAGGATCACTCCCCGAGCGCGGATCGGTTCCCCCCCGGCTGCCAGCGCCTCTGCGGCCCAGGTATTGCAGGTGTGCCACGCGGAGTATCGTGGACCGGCCGCATAGAACGTACTGTCGTCATAGGGCCCCGGTGCGAGCGGCGTCAGCGCCGCCCCTGCCATGGAAGCACGGATGAAAGCCTGCAGCGCGCGCGACTGATCCGGGCGCAGAGCAAGCTCGATCACCTGTGAGGCGCCGAAGGCGCCGTCCGGATCGTTGACGGCCGTCACCAGCAGCACCGCGGGGCCTGGCCACAGGGCGCGCAGCATCGACGGGCTCTTGCGGCCTCCCGCCAGCAGGTACTGCCGGTCGCCAAATCCGAAGAACAGGTATTTCGCTGCGGGAAATGCCTTCGCCACCGGCGCCAGCGACGGCTGCAGGTCGGTCGCTGCGAACCCCACATCCACATGCCACCGGCGCCGTGCCAGATAGACGATGACGGAAGGTCCGCTTGGCAGCAGCCGCGCAGCCGCCGGCGCCGTAGAGGTCGCGGCGCAGGATGCCAGCGCGACACCTGCAAGCCCCGCGAGCAGCACCGCCCGGATCCTCGGCCCGAGGCTCAAGAGTTCGCTGACAGCAGTCATCGTCGGTCGTATTCTGCACCACTGCGCCGACGGCGGGCGCAAGGGGGAAGTCGATGCCATTCAAGAGTCGTAGCGTGAGCCTGCTCGGGTTCCTGGCCCTCGCCTGCGCCGCGCGGGCCGCGCCGCAGCAAGCGGCAACGCAGGCGGGCGCTGGGGTGTATCAGCGCACCTGCGCCATGTGCCACGACCACGGCGAGGCGCTGCGCGCGCCGACCCTGTCGACGCTCAAAGGCATGCGTTACCAGCAGATCTACTACGCCCTCACCGTCGGCAAGATGCAGGCCCAGGGTCGGACGTTGTCGCCGGTCCAGCGTTCCGATCTCATCGATTTCCTCATCGGCCGTGCGCGGGTCAGCGATGCCTGGACGGCGCAGCTGCGCTGCACGGCGGCGCGCCGCAAGGTCGACCTCAGCATGCCCGCGACGGTGGCTGATTTCGGCTTCGACCTTCAGAACCATCGGCACCTCACGGCGCAGGAGGCCGGCATCACCACCGCCGACTTCCGGCACCTGCAGCTTGCCTGGGCGCTGGCCTTTCCGCGGGCCACCACCATGCGCGCGCAGTCGGCCATCGTCGGGACGACGTTGTTTCTGCCGGTGGCCGATGCCGCGCAGCTGTACGCCATCGACATCGCGCAGCAGCCCTGTCTGAAGTGGATCTACAAGAGTGATGTGCCGCTGCGCACCGGGATTGGCTACGGTGAGTTGCCGGGGTCGCATCGCAAGGTGCTGGTGTTCGCGGACGTGGGCACGCGCATTCACATGGTGGATGCCGCGACCGGTGCGCCGCTCTGGAAGCATGCGGTGCATCTGACCTCGCTCTCCAATACCACGGGCACTCCGGTACTGCTGGGCGGACGGGTCTACGTGCCGCTCTCGGCCTCCGAGATCAACGTCGGCGCCGACAAGAACCACTTGTGCTGCACGACCCACGGCGCGGTCATCGCGCTGGATGCAAAGACCGGGCACGAGATCTGGACTGCGCACACCATGCCGGATGCGAAACCCATCCGTGATCGCGGCGACGGCCAGATGATGTGGGGACCCTCCGGCGCGCCCATCTGGTCATCCCCGGCCATCGATGAAAAGCGTGGGGTGCTGTACGTCGGCACCGGTGAGGCCACCTCGGCGCCGGCTGCGCCGACCACCGACTCGGTGCTGGCCATTGATCTGGCGACCGGGGCGATCCGCTGGCGCTTCCAGTCGACGGCGGATGACATCTTTCTCACCGGCTGCATGATCCGCCATGATGGCCTGAACTGTCCGCACGAGGGCCGGCTGCTCGATCACGATTTCGGCGCCTCCGTGGTCCTGGCCCGGCGCCCCGACGGCCATGACGTGGTGCTGGCCGGTCAGAAGTCCGGGATGCTCTACGCCCTGGACCCTGATGCCCAGGGCAAGGTGCTGTGGAAGCACAGCTTCGGCGCCGGCTCCATCATCGGCGGCATCCATTGGGGACTGGCCTTCGATGGCGCGCGCGTCTTCGTGCCCATGAACACCTTTCCGGGTGCAGACGGCAAGGATCTGGGCGAGGTCGCGGGGCTGCACGCCGTGGCCGTGGATTCGGGGAAGGTGCTCTGGTCCTACTATCCGCAGCCGGATTGCAGCGGCGGGCGCAAGGCGCGCGTGCGCACTTGCGCCAGCGTGATCGGAATGACCGGCGCACCCGCGGTCATCGCCGGAGCGGTCGTGGAAGGCAGCGCCGATGGCTTCCTGCGCGCCTTCGATGTCAACACCGGCGAGCTGCTGTTTCAGTTCGACACCACGGCGCCGCTCACCACCGCCAATGGTGTGCCGGGAACCGGCGGTGCCCTGGACAACGCATCCATCGTGGCAGCCGATGGCTACCTGTTCGTGAATTCAGGGTATGGGATCATTGGCGGCCAATCACCCGGCAATCTGTTTCTGGCGTTTCACGCCAAGGCGCCCTAGACGATTTCTACTGATAGCTCATGGTGAACGTCGCCTGCGCGTGCACGCTGCCGGCGGACAGAGTGGCAGCGCCGGTGCCCGCCGGATTGGTGTCGTCACGGTAGTACTGCACCGTGAGCGGGATGCCGTTGATGGTGCTCGAGGCACCCAGGAACCATTGATTGGTGGTACCCACCACCGCCGAATCAGGTCCGAACTGCACCGGCCCGGCGCTGTTCAGAACCCGAAGCTTGATGCCCTGTGCCGTGGAGGTGGAGTCCAGCGTGAGGAGCGACGTGGTATTGGTCGGAGTGGTGGCGTCGGTCAGGGTGATATAGACATTCGCCCCGGCCGCGCAACTCAAGCCGATGGGAAAGGAGGTGTTACCGGCGGTTTTCCCCACCGAGCCCAAAGCGCCCAGCGACACCACCGGCAGATTCACGCTCACGCTGGGCGTGGTCACGGTGCAGGTGATCGGCACCACGGAGCTATTGCTGGCACTGGTGGTGAGGGTGTTGGCGAGCGCGCTACTGAAGCCGCAGCTGCCCGTGGGGGTAAAGGTCACGCTGACACTGGGGAGGCTGGTGAGGGAGTAGCCGGATACCACCGAGCCGGCCACGATCAGGTTTGCCTGTATCCCCGGCAACGGGCCGTTGCCGGGTGCACTCAAGGTCCCGGACGTATAGCCGCCGCCGGTTGAGGTGATCAGGGTCTGGCTGCCGCCGTTCACGACATAGAAACTGACGCCGATGCCACTCACGCTGGTCTGATACACGCCGCTGCCGGCCGAGACTTCGGTGCCGTTGACCACCGCTGTCTCGATCAGCGCGCAGCTGATTCCCGAGGCGTTGGCGGTGGTCTGCGCTCTGGCCACCTGGCTGCCCACGGCGGCGTCTCGCGGCACCGAGTACGGGCCGCCGGGCGAAAACGACAAAGTGGCCGGCGAATAATTCACCATCTGCGCCAGTGTGGGCGCGCCGCACATCAGCAGCACCGCGATCAGACCCGAGGTGAGCAGCCGCCGCCAAACGCTTACGCGTCCCGTGGTCATCGCTTTCCTATGATGCTGTTCAGTGCGCCGTTACCGCCGTTGTTCGTGTTCAGCGACGGCGGATTGGCGCAGGCCGCGTCGATCCGGACGAAGGGGCCATCGTCCTTCTTCTTCGCGGGCAGCTGGTAGGCGAAGGAGCACTTCTGATCCGGCGCGTCGCCCCAGCGCGCGGTCAGAACGCCGGTCTCGGCGATCCCACGCAGGTAGATGCCACCATCCTGTCCGGTCAACCCCACCTCGCTCCCCTGCGCATCATAGACACTGGCGCCGAAGGGAACCACCGCCCCACTGGGCAGGTGGGCGCTGATCAGGATGGCCCGGCCGCCGACAGTCTGGAAGCGGATCATGACCACTGAATTCAGCCGGGGTGCGACCGCCTCGCTGGTGCTCTTGAACTCCACATCCGGGGAGAGGGTGTCGCCCGGATCGATGTTGATGCTGTTGAGCCGGTAGGGGATCAGGTACGGCAGCACCGCGAAGCCCGAGTGATCGATGGTGGTGCCGATGCTGTTGGTCACGCGGGCGCCCTCGGCGCCGATGGCCTCGATCACGCCGATGGTGTCGGTCATCT
>DASZCK010000170.1:0-7863 GCA_035943195.1 Steroidobacteraceae bacterium | reverse complement strand
CGCAGGCGAAATTTCACCGGCATGGCCCGGGATGTGAGGAAGGTCGTCAAGGATAATCCGGTGCCCGCACTCGTGGGCGCCGCAGCCTTTGGCTTCCTGCTGGCGAAGGTTTTCTCCACTCGGGAATAGCGCGGGCGGGATGGCTGGGGCCCGAGGTTTGCCATCAATGCACTCTCACAGCCGGATAGACGCAGCAAGCAACTGGCGCTCTCAGTTCCAGCATTCCCCGACGGTGTTCTTGGCGGCGGCATTGGGCAGCGGCTTACTGCTTGGCATTGCGACCAACTACCGAAGGTCCCGTTTACCTCCGCAGCCGATGCCCGATTCGGAGCCGCCACCAAAGCGCCGGAATTTAGGTTGGGATTGGAGCGATTCTGTCGGGGTGATCAAAAGCGTCCTGATCGGCATCGCCATTACGCAGGCGAAGAAAGCGCTGATCAAACATGGGACCGAGCAACGGACAGCGCCCCCGAATGGCGCGGCTCCTGAATCCCGTGGGTCGAACGATTAATAATTAATAATCAACAACTTCCGATCGATACATATAGTCATCTCTAGTAGACCAATTGGTGACCAGACGGGTCAGTTCGCCCTAGTCGGAATGCTCTAAGCTATGGGCGATGTGGTTCCAGGGTATCGAGCACTTCGTATCCGTAGTTCTGCTGGCCATCGCGGCTCTCTTTCCCATCGTTGATCCCTTGGGAGGTGCGCCGATTTATCTCGCCATGGTCAGTTCCCTGACGCCGGCCGATCGGGCGCGCACAGCGCGTCTGGTTTCCATCAATAGCTTCTTTCTGTTGGCTGTGTCGGTACTGATTGGGGCCTACGTCCTGGATCTCTTTGGTGTATCCATTCCAGCGGTCCAGGTCGGGGGCGGATTGATCGTGTGTGCCATTGGCTGGTCGTTCCTGATGACCCCCGCGTCGCCCGCAGTCTCTGATCGGAGCGCGGCTCCGGATGCCGACCTGCTGACTCAGCGGGCATTTTATCCGCTGACCATGCCCTTAACTGTCGGTCCCGGATCCATTTCCGTGGCCATCACTCTAGGCGCGAATCCCCCACGGGAGTTCAGGTCTCTCTTCACGACGGCGGTGGCCCATGTCCTTGGCGTCTTCATCGTCGCCGTCAGCATCTACCTGTGCTACCGCTACGCCGATCGGATACTGAACAAGCTTGGGCGCACCGGAACCAACGTACTGATCCGCCTCTCCGCCTTTATCCTATTTTGCATTGGCGTGCAGATCATCTGGAACGGACTGCGGGCGCTGCTGTCCACGGTGCTTCATGGGGCCGTCAGCGATTAGTCAGTCCACTCTGCCCACGGCGGGTGAATCGCTGGCTGGAAAGGATTCATCCAGAGCTTCATCGAGCAGGTCCTCGCGATGTGCATCGGTGCCCTGCTGGGGATGTCTCGCCATATACGCAACGGCATAGGAACATACGGCCTTGACGGTCCAGCCATTGGCCGCGGCCAGCTCCAGCGCACTGCGCATCAGTTCGGCTGCCACCCCGCGCCCGCCGATCTCGCGGGGAACGCGCGTATGGGTGATGCTCATGACCTGGCCGTCCAGTTCATAGTCGAGGAGCCCGACATGGCCCTCCAGTTGTGTGGACAACCGGTGCGCACGGCTGTCGTGCTTGATCTGTAGCGTTGGCATCGTTGGCTCCTGTAGCCCATCCATCTTATGCCGATGGCATCCGGGACTACAGTAAGCCAATCAGCGGGGGCTTGGGTTACGCTTCGCTTCGGGCGAAGCTGCACCAGCGCTTCACGATAGGCGCAGGACTAGCGGGGAGCCAGTGTCAGGACGGCGATGGTGGTGCCTGTCTTGGCTGGATCGCCGGTCGTGATAACCAATCGGTGTCCATCGGGCGAGAACACGGGATGATTGGCGTTCAGCACATAGTCGGTGACCTGGACCAGTCCAGTGCCGTCGCGGTTGATGATGAAGGCGGCGTATAGCCCGCTCGGGCCGCCGCGACCGGATTCAAAAGCCACTCGCTTACCGTCCGGTGACCAGGACGGCGCGCGCCCCTGAAGCGGTTGTAGCTCCAGGGTCTTGGAGACTCCGCTGCCATCGACCAGCCAAATCTGATTGTCCGTTTGGTCGTACGCCTGACCGCTGTTCTTCTGCCCGGCGAAGGCCACCCACTTGCCATCGGGTGAGACACTCGACATTCCGGTGAGCACCTGGTCCTGGTGACTGATGGCGATGGGTGTGCCCCCATGGCCATCAATGCGATAGAGGATATTCCGCGCCGCGTCACCGAAGCCAATCGATGTGCCGTCTGGATACCACGACGGATAGCTCGGCGCGAGCACACCCGCGGTTGCGACCGCATGGGCGTTGCGGCCATTGGCATCGATGACCCAGATGCCGCCACCCTTACCGTCGGGTGCGTCGCCATTGAAGACAATGTGACCGGTCTTGGCTGACCAACTGGCCCGGGTCGCTGACACGGGCAATTCGGCAAATGGCTCGGCGCTGCCGCCCGCGGCGGGCACACGAAACAGTATCCAAGTCTTGCCACCATCCGGGCTGCGGCTAAAGAGCACGGTCTTCCCGTCCGGCGAGAAACAGGGCCAGTAGTCGTTGGTGCCAGCGGCGTGAGTGGTGATCTCCCGTGCCGTAACGCCCGCCATCATCGGCCAGGTGCGCGGTACAGGGGGTTTGGCACTGGCGGCGCCGGGCGCGGGAAAGCTCTTCGCCACGGCCTCATCGATGCGTGGAGCGGCAATATCTCGACCCGCCTGATTGATCGTTAGTCCAATCGTCTTGCCATCGGCACCGGTATTGAAGGAAAAGGTGACGGCGCCATTCGCGTAGGAAAACTTACCGGATGCATCTGGAATCGCTTCCGCGCGTTGTGGCGTCCCCACGGCGCCGAAGTAAAAGTGATCATCCTCGCGCCAGAAACGGAGCGCCCGTTGCGGGCCGATCTGGTAATAGCCCGCGTCGCGATCCGCAGCTGCCGGGTCGAGAGCTGTGGCCGCCTGTGCCGCCTGCCACAGTAGCAACGCGGACAGCAGGCCCAATCGCAGCGTGACCACAAGGCACGGACTGGTCTTGTCGTTCATACCAATACCTCTTAGTACGAGGTATCGTATACCTGTTAGTTAGAGGTATGCAAGCTCCAATCGGCGACGCGGTGACGCAAACCTTCAGCGGCAGTGCCCGAAATGATCTAATTCCCTCATGCAGCGCATCAGTCGAGCAGCCAGCGTCCTGCCAATCATTCTGCTGGTGCTGGCCATGGCGTCAATTCAGGCTGGTGCTTCAATTGCCAAGACCATCTTTCCTCTGGCCGGAGCGATTGGCACGGTGACGGTGAGGATCGTACTGGGCACCCTCATTCTGGCAATCACGATGAAGCCCTGGCGCGCCCGCATCGCCCAGGGCTCACGCCGGGCGCTCCTGGTTTACGGCATGTCCCTGGGCTTGATGAACCTGAGCTTCTACGTTGCGCTCAGCCGAATTCCATTGGGCATTGCCGTCGCCCTGGAATTCTCAGGGCCGCTGACCGTGGCGGTCCTCACGTCGCGGCGCCCTTTGGATTACTGCTGGATTGCGCTGGCAGTTGGCGGGCTGCTGTTGCTCCTGCCAATTGCCCATGAGGGCAGCCGCCTCGATCCCGTCGGCGTGCTCTTTGCCCTCGGGGCGGGGGCCTGCTGGGCGCTGTACATCATTTTCGGGCGCAGGGCCGGAGCGGCGCACGGTGCGCAAACGGTGGTCCTCGGGAGTGTCATCTCTACGCTCGTTGTTGCACCCATTGGCCTGGCGACCGCTGGCACAGCGCTGCTGTCGCGTTCCGTCCTGGTGCCGGGGCTCGCAGTGGCGATCCTCTCAACCGCCCTGCCCTACAGTCTGGAGATGGTTGCGCTCACGCGCCTGCCGGCCCGGACGTTTGGTGTTCTCATGAGCATCGAGCCCGCTCTCGCGGCCTTCTCTGGCCTGGTATTTCTCGATGAGCGCCTGTCGGGCATGCAATGGATTGCGATCATCCTGATCATCGGAGCCTCCCTCGGGACGACGGCAAGCGTGCCGCAGAAGGTCCCAATTCCTACCTAGAGCCGGTGCCGGCAAACGGACCATCTGTACTGCTTGCATGAGGGTCAATCTGCGTCTGCCCCGAGCAGTTGCGAACGCCTAGGATGCTCGCATGAGGATCGCCAAGCCCCTTCTCCTGGTGTCAACGCCGCTCGGCGTCGCCTTGGGTCTCGTTGAGGGTTATCGCCTCGCCGGCGGCCTGGTGGTGCTGATGGCGGCCATGCTGGGCACGGTGTCCGTTGCGGCAGGAACAGTCATTTGCACGGTCCGTCGGGAACAGCGGGCCGAGCGCTCGCGGGAGATTCGGTAATGCCTGAAGATTTCAAAGTCGTCGTCATTCTGCTCCTGGGAGGCATTGTCGTCTCCCTGGGCAAGGCCCTTTTTCACATGAGTTCCGGACCGAACCAATCGGGTGAGATGGTGACATCGCTGATGTGGCGGGTGGGCCTATCGGTGGCTCTATTCGTGATTTTGATGGCCGGTGCCTATCTGCATCTGATTTCCCCGCACGGCGCACCCTGACATCATTATCATGCTGGCAGCGCTACGGAGAGCCGCCAGTGAGGCTGTACGAACGGCTAGCAGGAGACCTGGAAACCCTGATTCGGGAGGGTACGTTGCGTGCCGGCGCGCGCGCCCCTTCTATCCGCGGGCTTTGCCGAGAGCGCGCCACCAGCCCCGCGACCGTGGTCAGGGCCTACGAGTTGCTCGAAGCCCGGGGACTGCTGGAGTCGCGGGTTCGCTCCGGGTTTTTCGTGAGGGGCGTCGCGCCTGCTCGCCCAGCGCCTGCCGAGACGCGACGTCCGGAGCGGGTGGACGTGAGTCAGCTCGTATTCCAGATCCTGGAGGCGGCCCGGCAGCGCGACTGTGTGCCGCTGGGCTCCGCGTTTCCCAGCCCTGAACTCTTTCCCTTGCGGCAACTCGGACGCCACCTGGCATTCGTGGCGCAGCACCTCGACCCCTGGAGTACGGTCGAGGATCTGCCGCCCGGTAGCCTCCAGCTGCGCCGGCAGATCGCGCAGCGCTATCGACTGGGAGGCGCCGAGGTCTCTCCGGATGAGATCGTCATCACGGCTGGCGGCCTTGAGGCGCTGAATCTTGCATTGCAAGTGGTGACGGCGCCCAATGACATCGTCGCTATCGAAGCGCCAAGCTTTTACGGTTGCCTACAGGCCATCGAGCGGAGCGGTCGCCAGGCCGTGGAAATTCCGACCTCTCCCGAGCATGGGCTGGATCTGGATGTGCTTGAGCGAACCTTGCGAGAGGTTCCTGTGAAGGCCTGCTGGTTCATGACGACCTTCCACAATCCACTGGGTGCGAGCCTGCCGACCTCCTCCAAAGAGCGGTTGGTGCAGATGCTGGCGGCCCGCGAAATACCGCTGATCGAGGACAACGTCTATGCCGAGCTCTATTTTGGGCGAGATCGGCCCCGAATCACCAAGGTTTGGGATAAGACAGGCTTGATACTCGACTGCGGTTCGTTTGCGAAAACTCTTGCGCCGGGTTACCGACTCGGTTGGATTGCCGCCGGTCGATTTGCCGCCGCGGTGAGGAACAGCAAGATCACCACCTCGCTGGCAACCAGCATTCCCATCCAAGCCGCGATATCACGGTATCTGGATACCGGGGTATATGATCGACACCTGGCCAAACTGCGCCGCACCCTCGAGCGGCAACAGACCCAGTTGGTCGCGGCACTGGAAGCGTATTTCCCGTCCCAGTGCAGCTGGTTGTGCCCGGCGGGTGGCTACCAGCTTTGGGTGCAGCTGCCAGAAGGGGTCAACGCCCTCGACTTGCACGCCCGCGCCCTTGAACACGAGATCAGCGTGGCGCCCGGTCCGCTCTTTTCCGCGCGGCGTGAATTCACGCGCGCCATACGGCTGAACTATGGGCATCCATGGAGCGCACGGACCGATCGCGCGATCAAAACGCTGGGAGAACTGATCACGCGACAATGCGCTGCAGTCCCTTCCAAACGGAGACCGGGTGTCGAGCTTTGATGTCGCAGTGATCGGTCTGGGCGCAATGGGAAGCGCCAGCATCTATGCCGCCGCCAGGCGCGGCCTACGAGTCTTTGGCGTGGATCGCTATGAGCCGGGTCATCGTCGCGGCTCCTCCTTCGGCGAGAGCCGGCTCATCCGATTGGCGTATTTCGAGAGCCCCGCATATGTGCCGCTGGTGCGGGAAGCTTACCAGCTCTGGCGCGACCTTGAAGCAGCGAGCGGCGAGAAGGTTCTCACGATCACAGGGGTGATTGAAGCCGGCGCTCCGGGCGCGCCTCTGGTGCTGAATTCATGGCGCTCGTCCACCGAACACAACCTGCGGCGCGAGCGTCTTACCGCACGCGAAGCCAATGCGCGCTTTGCGGCCTTCAATCTGCCGGACAACTGGGACGTAATCTTTCAGCCTGACGCCGGCGCACTTCTGCCGGAGAAGGCAATAGGTCTGTTCGTCGCGGGCGCCAAGGCACACGGCGCAACAGTTCGGCTGAACACCCGCGTTGTCTCGGTCGAACCCGTGGGTGACCGGGTTCAGATCGCGCTGGCAGGCGGTGAACGAATCGATGCGGGATCCGCAGTGGTCGCAGCGGGTGCCTGGATCGGCGATCTATTGCCGGATGTCGCGGCAAACCTACGGCTGACGCGGCAACCCCTTTTATGGTTTCGGCCGAGAGAGTCGGTGCTGGTTGATCCAAACCGCATGCCCGCCTTCCTCTTCCAGACTGCGGCGGACGTCATCTATGGCCTGCCCAACGTTTGCGGAACCGGCGTCAAGGTAGCCTCGCACTTGAGCTGTGGCGACCTTTCCTCCGCTGAGCAGGCCCGGGCTGAAGTGTCGCGCATCGAAGCCGAATACCTGCACGGGGAGCTTCAGCGCTATGTTCCCGCTGCCGCCGGCGACCTCGTCAACACCAGCGTCTGTATCTACACTCGCAGCCCGGACGAGCATTTCGTGGTGGGCCTGCATCCCCAAGCACCACAGATTGTGATTGCTTCACCCTGCTCAGGCCACGGCTTCAAGTTCGCAAGCGTCATGGGCGAGATCCTGGCGGACCTCGCAATCAATCGCAAGACCGATCGTCCGATCACTGCGTTCAATGTCGAACGACTGCTCGGTCGTCCTACAATCTCAAAATAGCCGGCGCCCCGGGGATGAGCGCCGGCTTTGAGCCAGCCTAGGGCGAAATGCGGGTGCCCATGATGGTCCCCACAATGACAAAGGCGACGGGTGCTCCATTGATATCGGTGATCGGCGTCTTGGTTCCGTCATTCACGTACTGAGTCAGGCGGAATGTACCGACGTAGCCATTACCGTGATTTGTCAGCGTGACGGTCTCCTGGATGTTCGTCGGCCCGAAGGCGTGGAATGCCTCGTCGACTCCACCGGGCAGCGTGCTCCAGGATTGCGTCTGACCGGGCTGATAGTCTGGAATCCAGGACAGAGCCCAGTGGTTCAGCTGGTAGGTCTCGAATCCAGTCTGTTTCCACACGCCCATGCAGAAGCTGCCACTGGCGGGCGCTCGGCCTGAATTCATGAGCTCGGTACCGTCGTCGTGCCAGGTTGCGAATCCCGCATCCACCGGCGTACCGTCTTGCAGCGGCAGAGCGCCTGCGGGCGCATTGCTACCCGTATCGCCCTTGGCGGTGAATTCGAATTTCCATAATCCTGTGATGGCCGACGTGACGAACGGCCCGAAGAAGCCGGTCCGCTCCAGGCCGTCCGTAGCGTCATGGTGGTAAAGCATGGGCTTCATGCCCGCGGTCCCAAGCGCCTCCGGTCCACAGCCCGCCACGGCCGCCTCGGCGCACAAACC
>DASZCK010000169.1:0-13306 GCA_035943195.1 Steroidobacteraceae bacterium | reverse complement strand
CCGAAAGTTCTCCTCGGTGCGAGTCTGCGCGGCCAGGTGTTCCACGACGACCATGTGGTCATGGACCTGCTGCGCGTCCGCCAGCGACACCGTATCGATGCGGGTCCGGGCCGCCGGGCCGGCGAGCTGTATATCGGCGCTGCTGCGCGCCGCTAGTGCGCCCACCTGCAGCAGGTGCAGGTGGTAGCTGGCATCACGGCCGATCGTCGCGCGCAGCGTGTCGGTCCAGGTTGCCGTGGGTCCGGCCTCCTGCAGCCGGTAGTGATTGAACGACGCGCCGTCGGCGGCTGCCACGCGCACCACCGAATTGATGAACGGGTTAGCGGCCGCTCCCACATGCCGCTCGATCAGGCGCAGGCGCGCGTTGGGCGCCAGCTGCACGTTCAGCCGCGGATAGGCGGCGCCCGGGGAGGCGCTGTAGAACAGCACCTCAAGGTCGACTGGCGCGTTGGTGGCTGCGACCTGGATGTCGGCACCGTCGCTGGCGAAGGCCTCATTCAACAAGGCGAACGCCTGGTCATGGGTCGGCAGTCCGCCCTGCAGACGCGTCACTACCGCGCCGCCGATGGCACCGGGCGTAGCCGAAAGTTGCGGAGCAAACGCGCCATCAACGAACACGAAACGCGCGAAGCCTTCGAGGCGGGCGGGTAGGGCCGTGGCATTGACCGCGGCAGCCGCGTTTCCGGGCAGGAAGCTCGCTTTTTCAAGCGAGCGCAGGTTGGCGTAGCGCCAGTTTTCATCACGTGTCGTGGGCAGACCCCGATCCAGCAGACGTTTGAGGGCATCGCGCCGATGGGCGCTGTCCTTAAGCGAGACGGACTGCGCGGCGAGCGCGACAGCGTGCTCGGCCGCGATCCGGGTGAGGAGGGGGCTGCTCATGATTGCTGGGTCCTGCCCTCAGGCCGCCTGGCTGATCACCCAGTCATAGCCCCGGCGTTCCAGCTCATGGGCCAGCGTGTGATCGCCGCTGCGCAGAATGCGACCGCCCGCCAGTACGTGCACGCGGTCCGGGACAATGTGCTCGAGCAGTCGCTGGTAGTGTGTGACCAGGACGAAGGAGCGCTCGGCAGCGCGCAGGCTGTTCACCCCGGTCGCGACGACTTTCAAAGCGTCGATATCCAAACCCGAATCGGTCTCATCCAGAATCGCCAGGCGCGGTTCCAGCACCAGCATCTGCAGGATCTCGTTGCGCTTCTTTTCACCGCCCGAGAAGCCCTCATTGACGCCGCGTGACAGGAATGTCTCCGGCATCTGCATGAGCTTCATCTTCTCGCGCACCAGTCCCAGGAACTCGAAGGCGTCCACTTCCTGAAGCCCGCGCTGCTTGCGCGCGGCATTCAGGGCGGCCTTCAGCAGGTAGACATTGTTCACACCCGGAATCTCGACCGGGTATTGGAAACCGAGGAAGACGCCCAGGCGCGCACGCTCTTCGGGCGCCAGCGCCAGCAGGTCCTGGCCGTCGTAGCTCACCGAGCCTGCGGTCACGGAATATCCGGGACGTCCGGCGAGCACATAGGAGAGGGTGCTTTTGCCGGATCCGTTCGGGCCCATGATGGCGTGCACTTCGCCGGTGGGTACGGTGAGGTTCAGGCCCTTGAGAACCGCGGTGCTGCCCACGCTGACGTGCAGGTCTTTGACTATTAGCATGCTGGAGTTGTCCGAAAAATGTTCCTGGACGCTTAGCCGACAGCGCCTTCCAGGCTGACGGCGAGCAGGTTCTGGGCTTCGACGGCAAATTCCATCGGCAGCTCCTTGAAGACCGATTTGCAGAAGCCACTGACGATCATGTTCACCGCATCCTCGGTGGCGACACCGCGCTGCTGGCAGTAGAACAACTGGTCTTCACTGATCTTGGAGGTGCTGGCTTCATGCTCCACGGTGGCGGTCGGATTCTTGACTTCCACGTACGGAAAGGTGTGGGCGCCGCACTTGGCGCCCATCAGTAGCGAATCACACTGGGTGAAATTGCGGGCGCCGTTGGCGCTGGGCAGGATTTTCACCAGGCCCCGGTAGGAATTCTGACCATGACCGGCGGAGATGCCCTTGGAGACGATGGTGCTGCGGGTGTCCTTGCCGATGTGGATCATCTTGGTGCCGGTGTCGGCCTGCTGGTAGTTATTGACGGTCGCCACCGAGTAGAACTCGCCGATGGAGCCATCGCCGCGCAGCACGCAGCTGGGGTACTTCCAGGTGATGGCAGACCCGGTTTCAACCTGGGTCCAGGAGATATGCGAATTGCGACCACGGCACTCGCCGCGCTTGGTGACGAAATTGTAGATGCCACCGACGCCGCGCTCATCGCCCGGGTACCAGTTCTGCACCGTCGAGTACTTGATGAAGGCATTGTCCAGGGCCACCAGCTCCACCACCGCGGCATGCAGCTGGTTTTCGTCGCGCATCGGGGCAGTGCAACCCTCCAGATAGCTGACGTGCGAATCGGCATCGGCGATGATCAGGGTGCGTTCGAACTGGCCGGTATTGGCCGCGTTGATGCGGAAATAGGTGGACAGTTCCATGGGGCAGCGCACGCCCTTGGGCACGTACACGAAAGAGCCGTCGGAGAACACGGCTGAATTCAGCGCGGCGTAGAAGTTGTCCGCAACCGGTACGACGCTGCCCAGGTACTGCTCGATGAGCGCCGGATGATTGCGTACGGCCTCGGAGAAGGAGCAGAAAATGACGCCCGCCGCAGACAGACGCTCCTTGAAAGTGGTGGCGACGGAGACGCTGTCAAATACCGCATCCACCGCCACGCCGGCCAATCGTGCCCGCTCGTGCAGGGGCACGCCGAGCTTGGCGTAGGTTTCCAGAAGTTTGGGATCGACTTCCGCGAGGCTCTTGGGGCCGTCCTTCTTCGCCTTGGGCGCGGAGTAGTACGAAATCGCCTGATAGTCGATCGCCGGGTAGTGGGCGTGCGCCCAATGCGGTTCGCGTAAGCTGAACCAGTGACGCAGCGCCTTCAGCCGCCACTGCAGCAGGAAGTCCGGCTCGCCCTTCTTGCGCGAAATCAGCCGCACCACCTCCTCATCCAGACCCGGCGGGACGGTCTCGGACTCGATGTCCGTGATAAAGCCGTGCTGGTACTGGCGGCTGACCAGCTGTTCCAGATCGCTGGTCTCAGTCATGGCGGGCCGCCATCTTGATTCTATGTTCCAGGATGGGCAGACGCGGCTGTACCGAGTCCAACCCTGCGAGCTCCGCCAGCGTCACATCGCTCAGGGCACGTCGCAGCGCGACGTTCAATCGCTGCCAGACCGAAGCCACCCGGCAGCCGTGTTCAATTCCGCACTGGCCGTGACCGCCGGAGCAATCGGTGAGCGTGACCGGGCCCTCGAGCGCATCCAGAATGGCTGCCACCGTGATCTGGGCAGGGGGTCGGGCCAGCTGATACCCCCCATGAAGGCCCCGGGCCGAGGTCAGCAGGCCGGCCCGATGCAGCTGCTTGAGCAGTTTGCTTACCGTCGGGGCGGCGATGTGGGTGCGCTCGGTCAGCGCCGCGGCCGTGCGCAGCTGATCCGGCTGCTCGGCCAGAGCGGCCAGGACCACGGTTGCGTAGTCGGTCAACTTGCTGATACGTAACATGGTTGCGCTGCTTGCTGCGAACTAAGTAGGACCATTTTAGTACTCTTTTAGTGCAAAGCCAATCGCCGCATTGCGGCATGCACGGTCGTGGCGCGGCGCGGCATGCCGATTTGGTATTCTTCCGGGCCCATTCCCGCTCAATCTCCAGTACCTAAGGGGGTACCCGACGATGAATCTCAGCGATCTGGAAACAGTTGCCCGCGGCATGGTGGTAAAGGGCAAGGGTCTGCTGGCCGCGGATGAAAGCTCGAGCACCATCAAGAAGCGCTTCGATGGCATCAAGCTGGACTCCACGGAAGAACATCGCCGCACCTATCGCGACATGCTGCTGACGGCCCCCGGGGCGCAGGAGTGGGTGAGCGGGGTCATCCTCTACGATGAAACCATCCGCCAGAAAACCTCGACCGGTGTGAACTTCGCCGACTATCTCAAGAGCATCGGCGTGCTGCCCGGCATCAAGGTCGACCTGGGCGCCAAACCCCTGGCCGGTTTTGCCGGCGAGACCATCACCGAAGGCCTGGACGGCCTGCGTGAGCGTCTGCAGGAGTACTACAAGCTCGGTGCGCGGTTTGCCAAATGGCGCGCGGTCATCGACATCGGCAAGGACATTCCCAGTGCCTACGCCATCGAGACCAATGCCCAGGCGCTGGCCCGTTATGCCGCGCTGTGCCAGGAACAACAGATCGTCCCGATTGTCGAACCCGAAGTTCTGATGGACGGCGATCATTCACTTGAACGCTGTGAAGCCGTCACGAATGACACCCTGCAGGTGGTCTTTGATCAGCTCTTCAAACATCGCGTCTATCTGGAAGGCATGGTACTCAAACCAAACATGGTGATTTCAGGAAAGAAGGCCGCGAATCGTGCCTCGCCCCAAGAGGTTGCGACGGCGACCCTGCGCTGTCTGAAGCGTCACGTCCCGAGCGCGGTGCCGGGAATCGCCTTTCTCTCCGGCGGCCAGGCTTCCCAGGAAGCCACGCTGCACCTGTCGTTGATGAACCAGGTCGCAGGGCTGCCGTGGCACCTCACGTTCAGCTACGGGCGGGCACTGCAGGATGCGGCGCTCAAGGGCTGGGGCGGCACCCCCGCCGGCTATGCGGTCGGGCAGCAGGAGTATCTCAAGCGGGCGCGGCTGAACGGCCTCGCCAGCGCCGGCCGCTATACGCCGGACCTCGAAAACAAGGCCGCCTGAGGCGCTCTCAAACAAGTGACCGACGAAACAATCGTGGACGTCCGCGACGCGCGCTACTCGGTGCGCGGCCGGGCGATATTCTCTGGCCTGTCGCTGCAGGCCCTGAAGGGCCAGATCACGGCCGTCATGGGTCCGA
This sequence comes from Steroidobacteraceae bacterium, assembly GCA_035943195.1. Lineage (GTDB taxonomy): Bacteria > Pseudomonadota > Gammaproteobacteria > Steroidobacterales > Steroidobacteraceae > DAIDKA01. The sequence continues at coordinate 8,396 of DASZCK010000169.1, read as the reverse complement.
GCGGAACGGGCAAGACTACCCTGCTGCGGCTGATGACCGCGCAGATCTATGCGGACCGTGGCGAGGTCAGGGTCTTTGGCGAAAACCTCGCCGACTTGAATTCGCGCCAGACCTTTGGTTTACGCAAGCGCATGGGCATGCTGTTCCAGAACAGCGCGCTGCTGAGTGATTTCGATGTCTTTGAAAATGTCGCGTTTCCGCTGCGCGAGCACACCGACCTTCCCGAAAACCTGATCCGCAATCTGGTGCTCACCAAGTTGAACGCCGTGGGACTGCGCGGCGCGGCCGACCTGATGCCGGAGGAGCTCTCCGGGGGCATGGCCCGACGTGTGGCGCTGGCCCGTGCCGTGGTCATGGATCCGGAACTGCTGATTTACGACGAGCCCTTCGTCGGGCTGGATCCGATTGCGTTGGGGGTAATCCTGCGGCTGATTCAGCAGATGAACCAGGCCTTGGGGATCACCAGCATCATCGTCTCCCATGATGTGCATGAACTTTCGAGCATCGCCCATCGCACGTATCTGATGGCGGACGGCCGGATCGTGGCCTCCGGTACGCCCGATGATCTGGCCCGCAGTGAGGAGCCGATCGTGCGTCAGTTCATGAGCGGTGATCCGGATGGTCCGGCGCCGTTTCACTATCCGGCTCCCGATGTCACCGCCCAGCTGCTGACGGATGCAACCTCATGACCACCGCCGTGGCCCAGGATGGCCTGATACTGCGCACCCTTGCGCGCATCGGTCGCATGGCCATCTTCTTCATCCAGATGCTCGTGCAGTGCGGGACCGTACTGGCCCGACCCAACCTGGTCATCAACCAGATTTACAATGCCGGTGGCCGGTCGCTGGTGATCATCATGCTCTCGGGGCTCTTTACCGGCATGGTGCTGGCGCTCTTGGGGTTCACGCTGCTGCAGCGCTTCGGTTCGGAGGAGGCGCTGGGTTTCGCGGCCGCCCTTGCGCTGCTCAAGGAACTCGGGCCGGTGCTCACCGCGCTCCTGTTCGCGGGTCGGGCGGGAACCGCGCTCACCTCGGAAATAGGTCTGATGCGGGCCACCGATCAGCTCACCGCCATGCAGATGATGGCCGTGGATCCGTTGCGCTTCGTGGTCGCGCCGCGCTTCCTCGGTGGCTTTATTTCCATGCCCCTGCTGACGGCCGTTTACGATTTGGTCGGCCTGTTCGGCGCCCATCTGGTGGGCGTGCGCATGATGGGCGTGGATAACGGTTCGTTCTGGTCGCAGATGCAAAGTTCCGTGAGCCTGCATGATGTCAATGAAGGCATCGTCAAGAGCCTGGTATTCGGTTTCATCTGCAGCCTGATCGCCGTTTACGAAGGCTACAACTCAGAGCCGACCGCCGAAGGGGTGGGCTTGGCCACGACGCGCACCGTCGTGGCCTCATCGGTACTGATCCTGCTGCTGGATTACATGTTGACTGCCGCGTTCATCTGAAGAGGTCTCCCATGCGCTCGAATCGCGGAATTGAAATCGGAACCGGCCTGTTCGTCGTGCTGGGATTCATCGCTTTGCTGTTTCTGACAACGCAGCTGCCGTCAAGCGGACTGAAGCTCGCCAGCACGAAAGCGGGTTACCACATCAGCGCCGCATTCGACAATGTGGGGGATCTGAAGGTTGGTTCACCGGTGACCATGGCCGGTGTCAACCTCGGCGAAGTCCAAAGTATCCGCATTGACTGGGCCACCTACAAAGCCATCGTCAGCATGCGCATCGATCCGCAGTACAATAAGATTCCGGATGATAGTGACGCCAGCATCCAGACCCAGGGTCTCCTGGGTGGCAAGTACGTCGGTATCGGCGCCGGAGGTTCGGAAACCTTCCTCAAGGAAGGCAGCCAGATCACTCTGACGCAGTCAGCTCTGGTGCTGGAGAACCTGATCAACAAATTCTTCAGCAGCCAGGCCAGCAAGGGACCGGATGCCAGTGCTTCGAGCGGTCCCGGTGGCGATACCGGTGCTTCGGCGCCGAAGAAGGAGACGAAATGAACACCGCAATTCGGATGACGATCGCGTTGAGTGCGCTCGGCGTCATTGCAGTCAGTGGCGTGGTGCCGGTCGGCGCCGCCGCGCCCGCGCCCGCTGCGACTGCCGCTCCGGCGACGGCTATCAATGCGCAGGATCCGACCCAGCTCGTGCAGGATGTTGCCTCCAGCATTCTCAAGGCGCTCGATGCCAATCGCGCCGCGTATGTCAATAATCCGAAAATGGTGCGCGAGCTGGCCGACAAGTACCTGTTGCCATACTTCGACACGCGCTATTCCGCGCAGCTGGTACTGGGCCGCTACTGGCGCACGGCCACTGAAGATCAGCGCACGCGTTTCATCGAGGCCTTCAAGAACTCGATGCTGCAGAACTACGGCAATGCGCTGGTCAACTTCACGGCCAACCGCCTCAAGGTCCTGCCGGGTCGGGTTGATGCAGGTTCGGACCTGGCCACCGTCAGCACCACCATCACCCGCGACGACGGCACGACGGTGCCAGTGCTGTACGTGCTGCACAAGACTGCCGATGGCTGGAAGGCTTGGGATGTGAAGATCGAAGGCATCAGCTATGTGAAGAGCTTCCGCGATGATTTCGCGGCACAGATCGAGCAGAAGGGCCTGGAGGCGGTGATCGCACGCTTGGAGTCCGGCGCACGGCCCGCGGGGCTGCCGGCGCCAGCCAAGTGATCCAGCCGGTTGCCCAGGTGAGCGTGGCGGCACCGGGCCGCATCGCGATCAACGCCGTCCTCACCTTTGCGACCGCGCGCCGTATCTGCGCGGCCGGCATTGCCTGCTTCCTTCAGGATCGCAGCCCAGCGCTGGTGGTGGACTGTGCCGGGGTTCCCAATGCCGACAGCGCCGGGCTTGCGGTGCTGATCGAATGGCGGCGCTGGGCGCATCAGCACGGGCGGCATCTGACGTTCGCCAATCTTCCGCCGCAGATCAGCGCCATCGCGCACCTGAGCGAAGTGACGGCGGTGCTGGCCGACGCGGCGGCCTGAAGCCTGCGCCTGGTGGGCTACTTGGGAGCGGGAACGGCTGGCGCCGGCGCCGAATCGTCCTGCAGCGACTTCTGCAGCTCCAGTTCGTCCTTGTCGATCCCGCCGCTGTCGCCGTGGACCTGGAACTCGCGCCGCTGCAGGTAGGCGTTGCGCGCGAAGCCATAGCGGTCGAAGGCATTCTGCTGATCCAGCAGCTGGTACGTTGGTATCAGCGACTCGGAGAAGGTGTTCACCAGATCGAGCGCGTAGACGCCGTAGAACACCGTCCGGTTGCCGATGTAGTTCTGCGGAGCCCCGAATTGATCGACGAGCTTGGCCAGGCCATCGCGTAAATCCGACGGTCCGTAAAACGGCAGCACCAGGTACGGGCCGGTGGGAATTCCCCAGGTGCCGAGCGTGCGGCCGAAGTCGTTGTCCCCCTTGGGCAGTCCGACGGAGGTGGCAGGATCCAGCAGTCCGCCCAGTCCCACGGTGCTGTTGAGCACCAGCCGCGTGGTCTCCTGACCAAACAAGGTGAACTTCGCCTGCAGCAGGTCGTTGACGATGATGATCGGCGTATGGGCGTTCTCAAACACATTGGCAATGCCGCGACGGACGAATTTCGGCGTCACGGCCTGATAGCCGTGGCCGATGGGAATGGCCACCTTGTGCGCCAGGAAATCATCAAACTTGAAGGTCGTTCGATTGATCCGTTCCAGCGGATCGCGCCGATCCCGGGTGGCACCCGGCGGTAAGGTGGCACAGGCGGTCAGCAGCGTCAGCAGTAACAACGCGCCGTATCGCGCGAGCAAGGAGAATTGTCTTTGCATGGGTGGCCCGTGCTGGGGAGATTGCCCAGTAGTGTAGCAAGTGCGACCGGGTAACTGAGCGTCGCGCTCAGCCGCCGCCCGCACCGCCGTTGTTGCCGGAATTGGGTGACCGGCCGCCATGCGCGCGGCGGTCCTCGAGGATGGCGTCCCGGATTTCCTTCAGCCGCGCCTGGTAGCGCTTGTGCTGCACGACCGTGAGGTCCGGAGCCGAGAGCGCCAGTTCCAGCTGCTGGGCAGCCAGCTGCAGTTCGCCATTCGCGATGTTGTACTCGCCCATATAGTAATAGGCATCCCCCGCATCGCCGGCACTGCTCGCGGCGAGCGCCGTCAGGCGGATCTCCGCCGGATTGGGCGGCACGTTGTTGAACAGGTCCAACAGCAGTTGATGCGCCTTGCCGGCCTGATTGGCGCTGATGAGCGCCTCGGCGTAACGCACGGTCAGGGGAATGTTGCGCGGAAACAGCGCCTCGGCGCGGGCAAAGGTGGCGAGGCCCTCCGGCACGTGCCCGGCAGCGATCTGCGCCTGCGCCAGCAGGCTGTGCAGCATGATCACGCCCTGGTTCGCGGTCACCAGCGGCTGCAGGATGGGAAGGGCCTCGTCCGGATGGCCCCGCTGTACGAACGCCAGGGCCTGGCCATACAGCGCCGCCAGCGGCGGATCCCGCATTTTGACCCGCCCGGCGTAATAGGCGCGCAGATCGAAATCATCCGAGGCGGTGATCACGCGCAACCGTTCCTGGATCAGCCCGAAGTTCACGCTGTCCTCGATATGCTTCGGCCGCTCGATCTGCGCCGCGCGGTTGCGTGCCTCGGCGATGCGCTCGCTGGTGACCGGGTGGTCAACCAGCATGCGGGGAAAGTGCGACTCGGCATAGCCGTAGCGGCGGTAGAAGGCTTCGAAGAAGTTCGGCATGCCCAGCGGATCAAAGCCGGCGCGGGCCAGGTAAGTCATGCCGACGCGATCGGCCTCGTACTCCTGATCACGGGTGAAGTTGATCTGCATTTGCGCGCCCATGCCCTCGGCCGCCGCGAGGCCACCCTCGAGGGCCGCAGGACCCGCGCCGATGGCGCCCAAAGCGATCGCGCCGAGAATGGCCGCCGCGGTCGCCAGGCTCTGGTGCTCCGAGGCCAGGGCACCGCGCACCAGGTGGCGCTGCGTGACGTGGGCCGTTTCGTGTGCCAGAACCCCGGCCAACTCGGATTCATTGTCCGTGGCCAGGATGGTGCCGTAGTTGACGACGATGAAGGCGCCGGGCAGGGCCTCGGCGTTGATGTCGGCCTCGCGCACGACGTAGTAGTGGAAAACCCGGTCCGAATCCGGCGCCTGGGAGGACAGGCGCAGGCCCAGGGTTTGGATGTAGTCGCTGACCTCCGGATCCTCGAGCAGCTCGTTCTGATCGCGAAACTCATGGATGACCATGCGACCGATCTGATATTCGTCGTCGATGTTCGCGATGGTGCCGGCCGGGCTGCCGATGTCGGGCAGGTCCGAATTGGACTGGGCGGCGCCATAGGTGGCAAACCCACCGAACAGGGCGGCTGCCACGACAACGCTGATTTTATTCAATATTCGCATAACCAATTGTGACAACGCCCGACACCGCGGAGTTTCAGTCCGGGCGGTAAGCAATCGTAACCGGCCGAGCTTTCGCCAAACCAGTTCTACCCATCCTACAACGCGTCAGAGGCGAAATCCGCCAGACGTGAACGCTCCCCGCGCACCAGGGTGACATGGCCGGAATGGGCCCAGCCGCGGAAGCGGTTGACCGCGTAGGTGATGCCCGAGGTTGTCTCGGTCAGGTAAGGGGTGTCGATCTGCGCCACATTTCCCAGACAGGCGATTTTGGTGCCCGGGCCGGCCCGGGTGATCAGGGCCTTCATCTGCTTGGGCGTCAGGTTCTGGGCCTCGTCCAGGATGATGAAGCGGTTGAGAAAGGTGCGGCCGCGCATGAAATTCAGCGATCGGATTTTGATGCGGTTACGCAGCAGGTCATTGGTCGCGGCCCGGCCCCAATTGCCCCCTTCCTGACTCTGGGTGAGCACCTCCAGGTTGTCCATGAGGGCACCCATCCACGGCTCCATCTTTTCCTCCTCCGTGCCCGGCAGGAAGCCGATGTCCTCGCCCAACGGAATGGTGACCCGGGTCATGATGATTTCGACGAATCGGTTGCCCTCCAGTGTCTGGGCCAGGCCCGCGGCCAGCGCCAGCAGGGTCTTGCCGGTACCGGCCGGCCCCAACAGGGTCACCAGATCGATCTGTGGATCCATGAGCAGGTTCAGCGCGAAGTTCTGCTCGCGATTGCGCGCCGTGACACCCCAGATATTGTGGCGCTCGCTGCGAAAATCGCGTGTCAGCTCCAGGGTCGCCGTGTCGCCGTCGACGCTGCGCACGATGCCCTCGATGCCATGGTCGGCGTTTTCGTAGACGCCAAGATTCGACCGCCACTCCTGCACCGCCGGCCCCGTCACTTCGTAAAACGTGCGGTCGGCTTCTTTCCAGGAGCGCATGTCCTTGCCATGCTGCTCCCAGAAGTCGGCGGGCAGTGCCGCCATGCCGGAGTACAGGACATCCGAATCCTCCAGCGTCTTGTCGCTGTAGTAGTCCTCGACATGCACGCCCAGCACCGCGCCCTTGATGCGCAGGTTGATGTCCTTGGACACCAGAGTCACACGGGTCGCCGGATCTTCGCGCTGCAACTGCAGCGTCTGGGCGAGGATGGCGTTGTCGGCGCCGTGGCCGGGGAGGATCTCCGGCAGTACCGCGCCGCCGAGCTGCCGGGTCTGAAAGAAGAGGCGTCCGCTCGAGGCCTTTTTGCCGTGATTGCCGGAGTATCCGGAAGGTAACGGCAGCCCTTGGTCGATCTGCTCCTTGGTGGCGTCGCGCATCATGTCGTCCAGGAAGCGGCTGACCTGCCGCACGTTGCGCGAGGCTTCCGAGAGTCCCTTCTTGTTGGCGTCGAGTTCCTCGAGCACCACCATGGGCAGGTAGATGTCGTGCTCCTCGAAGCGGAATATCGAGGTCGGGTCGTGCATCAGCACGTTGGTGTCCAGGACGAACAGGCGCCGGGTGGCGCGCTCGGCGCCTGCTGTTTCCGTCACCGACTTGGCGGCGCCAGTGGCAGGTTGCTGATCAGAGAGAGTGCGCCGCTTCAAGTACTTCCTCCACGTGGCCGTTTACCTTCACCTTGCGCCATTCGCGCCGCAGGATGCCTGCGGCGTCGAGCAGAAAGGTGCTGCGCTCGATGCCCATGTATTTGCGTCCGTACAGGGATTTCTCCTGGATCACGTCGAACAGGCGGCAGACTTTCTCATCGCTGTCGGAGAGCAGCGGATAGGGCAGTTTTTCCTTCAGGCAGAACTTCTCATGCGAGGCAAGCGAATCGCGCGATATGCCGACGATCGCAGTGCCGGCCTTGCGGAACGCCGCGGCCTGATCGCGAAACCCTTGGGCCTCCAGGGTGCAGCCGCTGGTCATGTCCTTGGGGTAAAAGAAGATCACGAGCTTGCGGCCGGCAGCCTGCTTGAGGCTCCAGCTTTCTGCAGCGCCGCTCGCGGGCAGGGTGAACTCGGGGACCTTGCGGTCCAGTACTGTCTTTGGCATGGGATTGTCCGTCGGCGCCGCTCAGGCTTTCACCGGCTCCAGAATTGCATCCAGGTTCAGTGAATCGCAGAACTCCATGAACTCCTCGCGCAGGTGTGCCACGTGGATGCGGCTGGGCACATTGATGATCATCTGCACCGAGAACATCGGGGCCCCGGTATGCGCTGCCGGATAGCTGCGGGTGGAGACCTCGGCAATGTCGATGCCGCGGGTGGAGAAGAACCCGGACAGGCCCGACACAATGCCGGTCTGGTCCAGGCACACCACGTCGATGGAATAGGGCAGCATGTCGGTGCGGGCGGAGCGAGGCTCGGTGCGGCGCAGGTGTACCGACAGGTTGCTGGTTTCCATCAGCCGTTTGAGTTCGGTTTCAAGCTTGGCCAGGGCGTGCCAGTTGCCGGACACCAGCAGCAGCATCGCGAACTCGGTACCGAGGTTCGCCATCCGGCTTTCGCTGATGTTGCCCCCGCACTCGGTGATCACCCGGGTTAGTTCGTGGACCATCCCGGTCCGGTCGCTGCCAATCGCTGATACAGCGAGGTGTTGCTTCATCTTCGAGAGAGCCGTCATACGAATAAGCGCACCGAGTGTACCGGTTGAACCCGCCCCTGGCGACCTTGGCGGCCCCCCGCGCCGGGGTCCTCCCCGGGGTCGGGCGATTTGACAGCGGCGGCCGCAAAATCCGAGCTTGCCGGGGCCGGCGTCGCCTCGTACCATCGCGCGCTCCGCGCATGCCGTGCGGGCTCAGGTTGTAGGCAGTTCTGGGAATGTTTTCAGGCAGTCTGGTCGCAATAGTCACCCCCATGCACGCCGACGGCGGGCTGGATCTGCAGGCGTGGGCGCGTCTCATCGACTTTCATCTGGACCATGGCACCAGCGGTATCGTCGTGGCTGGCACCACCGGGGAGTCGGCGACGCTTTCGGATGCGGAGCTCAAAGAGCTGACGCAGCGTGCCTGCGAGCAGGTACGGGGCCGGATTCAGAT
>DASZCK010000168.1:0-10313 GCA_035943195.1 Steroidobacteraceae bacterium | reverse complement strand
GTGAGTGGGCGCCCACTCCTCGAGCCGCCGCTGCTGGGCGTGCGACAGCAGCGATTGCAGGACCTGGGTCATGGACAGTCGCGAAAGGTGCTGGACGCGGCTGATTCCACTGAGCCAGGGCATGAGCCAGGAAGCCAAATTGGCCGCCAGGCTGGCGTCATCGACGAGCGGCCACTCATCGCCTAGCGCTTCCCCGGCATGCGTACGGACGAACTCCATGCGGGCCTGAAGGTCGCGACTGTCATCATCCCAGGGCAGCGCCGCGAGCCCCAGCTTCGCAATGCCTTCGAGCATGGCGGCACTGCTGGTGTCCGCCGGCACCTCCCGCAGCGGTCGCTCCTCGATCACCAGTTCATGAAGCCGCGTCACGCGGCGCGCCAGCACCGCCTGCTCTTTGTCATCCCAGTGCACTTCATCTGTCGTTCGCAGCTGAGATGAAAAATATTCTTCGAGCTCGGCCCGTGACAGGGGGGCGGCGAGGGTGATCGTGGCGTCACGCTCACGGTCGTCGGCTTCAATGGCGACGATGAATTCGCGCTGCGCGAGACTTTGCGGCTGGGCAAAGCGGGCACCGCGGCCGTTGGCGAGCACGAATCGGTTGTCGGTATCGGAACGGCGCCGCGCGATGCGGTCCGGATAGGCAAAGGCGAGCAGCACGCCTTCCAGGCCCGTTTGCGCCTCGGCGTCGGCTGACTGGCGCATCAGGTCCCGGGCCAGTCGCCGGGCCCGTTCGAGTGCGCCGCGGTCGGCGGCCGCAGGCTGCGACTCGCCCTGCAGCAGCGCCAACCGCGAACGGATATCGGCATCGGCGCCACCGGCCGCGCGCATCAGATCGCGCTCGGACAACAGCGCCGCAAGCTGCGCGGCAAGCGGCACGCCGTGGAGCGCCCGCGCGGCTGTGAGCATATGGGCCAAGCGTGGATGCAAGGGTAGTCGCGCCATTTCACGGCCATGAGCCGTCACCCGCCCCGTCTCATCCAGCGCCTCGAGGCGCCGCAGCAGATCCCGGGCGCTGGCCAGCGTGGCTGCCGGCGGCGGATCGAGCCACAACAACGTCCCGGCATCGTTCGCGCCCCAGACCGCCAGCTCCAGGGCGAGGCCGGCGAGATCGGTCTGCAGTATTTCAGCCTGGGCAAACGGCGCCAGCGAGCGCTGTGCGCCCTCGCTCCAGGCGCGGTAACACACGCCGGCCTCGAGCCGGCCTGCGCGGCCCTGCCGCTGCTCGGCCGACGCCCGCGAGATCCGTGCCGTCTCCAACCGCCCCATGCCCGTGACCGGGTCGAACACTGCGCGCCGCTCCAGGCCCGAATCCACCACGATGCGAATGCCCTCGATGGTGAGACTGGTCTCGGCGATGTTGGTGGCCAGCACCACCTTGCGCGCGCCCGGCGGCGCCGGCGTCAAGGCCGCATCCTGTTCCTCGGGCCTGAGGTCGCCGAACAGCGGCAACACCGCGGTGTTCGCCGGCAGCGAGCCGTTCAGCAGCTGTGACTGCACGCGGCGGATTTCACGGGCGCCGGGCAGGAACACCAGCACGTCACCGGGCTCCTCGTTCAACGCACGGCGCACGATGCGCGTGGTGAGTGCCTCGACGCTGTCGCCCCCCGGCACGAAGGGCCCGGGCAGCAGCGGCGCGGACGCCGCGGCATAGCGGGTCGTCACGGGCCAGGTGCGGCCCGCCGATTGCACCAGCGGTGCATCGCCGAGTTTGCGGGCGATGCCCTGCGCATCCAGCGTGGCCGACATCACCAGCAGTTTCAACTCCGGTGCGAGATGGGCCTGCGAGTCCAGCGCCAGCGCCAGTCCCAGGTCGGCCTGCAGGCTGCGTTCGTGGAACTCATCGAAAATGACCAGACCGACGCCTTCGAGCGCGGCGTCCTGCTGCAGCATGCGCGTGAGCACCCCTTCGGTGACCACCTCGATGCGCGTCGCGCGCGAGACCTTGGTATCCAGCCGCATGCGGTGTCCGACCGTGCGGCCCACCTCCTCGCCCAGCGTCCTCGCCATGCGCGCGGCGATTGCACGGGCCGCGAGTCGCCGTGGCTCGAGCATGATGATGCGTCGCCCTTGCAGCCAGTCGCTCTCGAGCGCGGCAAGCGGTACGACGGTGCTTTTGCCCGCGCCGGGTGGCGCCTGCAGGATCACGCGGGGAGCGGCCGACAGTGCCGCGATCAGGTCCGGCAGGACCGCCTCGATGGGCAATCCGGAAGGAGGCCGGCGCGCACTCAACCCGCGCGCCGTAATCGCCAGGAGGCGATGGCGAACATCACCCAGCCACTGATCAGCAGAATCCCGCCCAGGGGCGTGGCGAGGGTCACGACCAGCGGCGCGCCCAATGTGATGTGAAAGGCCAGCAGGTAGAGACTGCCGCAGAAGGTCACGATGCCGCCGATCAGCAGCAGCGCCGCGCTGTGCATTCCATCACTGTAGGCGCCGCGGGCCACGACTCCGAGCACCAGCAGTCCCAGGGCCTGGAAGAACTGGAAGCGCACCGCGGTGTCGTAGATGGTCAGCTCGCGCGCGCCCAGCCGGCCCGGCAGCTCATGGGCACCCAGTGCACCACAGATGGTCGCCAGCGCCATCAACGCACCGCCGGTTACCAGGATCCAGTACGAGGCTCTCACCGTACTCACTTGCGCCGCGTCTTCGGCGTGCGCGGCAGGCCGGTGTGCTGGGTGCGGAAAGGTTTCGCGGTGCGCCGTCCTTCCTGCGCGCCGGCGGTGTTGGCGGGCTGCCAGGACGGTACCAGCTGGCTGCGGCCGTTGCCGATCAGGTCCGCGCGGCCCATGCGCCGCAGCGCCTCGCGCAGCACCGGCCAGTTGTTGGCATCGTGGTAGCGCAGAAAGGCCTTGTGCAGACGCCGCACCTTCAGCCCCTTGGGAATCTGGACTTCTTCGCTGCCATGGCTCACGCGATGCAGGGGGTTCTTGCCGCTGTGATACATGGCCGTCGCCGTGGCCATGGGCGATGGCAGGAAGGCCTGCACCTGGTCGGCGCGAAAGCCGTTCGACTTCAGCCACAACGCCAGTTCCAGCATATCCGCATCCGTGGTCCCGGGATGCGCGGCGATGAAGTAGGGAATCAGGTACTGCTCCTTGCCCGCTTCCTTTGAAAAGCGGTCGAACAGTTCCTTGAAACGGTAGTAGCTGCCGACGCCCGGTTTCATCATCTTCGACAGCGGTCCCTCGCCGATGGCTTCGGGCGCAATCTTCAGGTAGCCACCCACGTGGTGCTGCGCCAGCTCCTTCACGTACTCGGGAGATTCGGTCGCGAGATCGTAGCGGACGCCCGAAGCGATCAGCACCTTCTTGATGCCGGGCAGCCCGCGGGCTCGCCGGTAGAGCTTGATGAGCGGCGAATGGTCGGTGTTCAGGTTGGGGCAGATGCCCGGAAACACACACGAGGGCCGCCGGCAGGCGCTTTCGATCTCGCGCGACTTGCACGCCAGGCGGTACATGTTCGCGGTCGGGCCACCCAGGTCCGAGATCACCCCCGTGAAGCCCGGCACCGTGTCGCGCACCGCCTCCACTTCGCGAATGATCGAATCCTCCGAACGGCTCTGGATGATGCGGCCTTCATGTTCGGTGATGGAGCAGAAGGTGCAGCCGCCGAAACAGCCGCGCTGGATGGCGATGGAGAAGCGGATCATCTTGTAGGCCGGGATGTTCGCCTCTGCGTACACCGGGTGCGGCTGGCGGCGGTACTCACGCTCGTAGACCCAGTCCATCTCCTTGGTGGTGAGCGGAATGGGCGGCGGATTCAACCACACATCCACGTCGCCGTGACGCTGGACCAGGGCCCGCGCGTTGCCGGGATTGGCCTCCAGATGCAGGATGCGCGAGGCATGCGCGTACAGCACCGGATCCTCTGTCACCTGTTCGAAGGCCGGCAGCCGGATGACACTGTTGCCCCGCTCCGCGCTCTTCACGCGCCGGACGAAGCGCACCACCTGTTCGCGTGGCGCGCTGGCGGCGGTGGCCGTCTGCGATCTTTGCGCCGCGGCCGGCTCCATCGCGTAGGGATCAACCGGCGGATTGAGCGCGCCGGGCACATCAAGATGCGTGGAGTCCACCTCCACCCAGTCCGGCGGCAGGCCCTTGCGCGTGAAGGCCGTGCCGCGGATGTCCGTGATGCTGCTCAGGTCCTCGCCGGCAGCCAGGCGGTGCGCGATCTCACAGATCTGCCGCTCGCCGTTGCCGTAGACCAGCATGTCGGCCTTCGCATCCAAGAGCACCGAGCGCCGGATCTTCTCCGACCAGTAGTCGAAATGCGCGATACGCCGCAGCGAGGCCTCGATGCCGCCGATCACCAGCGGCACATCCTTGAATGCCTCGCGCACACGCTGCGCATAGACGATGACCGAGCGGTCGGGACGCTTGCCGCCCACTCCGCCGGGTGTATAGGCGTCATCACTGCGCACGCGCCGGTCCGAGGTGTAGCGGTTCACCATCGAATCCATGTTGCCGGCGGTGACGCCGAAGAACAGGTTGGGACGACCGAGGGCCGCGAAGGCCTCCGCGCTGCGCCAGTCCGGCTGGGCAATGATGCCGACGCGAAAGCCCTGCGCCTCCAGCACCCGTCCGATGATGGCCATGCCGAAACTCGGGTGATCCACATAGGCATCGCCGGTGACCACGATGACGTCGCAGGAGTCCCACCCCAGCAGGTCCATTTCCGCCCGCGACATGGGCAGAAACGGTGCCGTGCCGAAGCGGGCGGCCCAGTGGCGGCGGTAACTGGCGATGTCGCGGGCCGTCTGCATCATCAGCCCAGCGCCGCGTCCAGCTCCGCGATCAGGTCGGCGGCGCTCTCGATGCCCACGGACAGACGCACCAGGCCATCGCTGATGCCCAGGTCCGCGCGCATCTGCACGGGCAGCCCCGAGTGGGTCATGAGACCTGGGTGTTCGATGAGACTTTCGACGCCGCCGAGACTCTCGCCCAGCGAGAACAGGTGACAGCGCTCCAGGAAGCGCCGTGCCGTCGCCAGATCTCCCTTGAGCTCCGCGGCGATGATGCCGCCGAAGCCGCCCTGCATCTGCCGCCGCGCCAGCTCGTGCTGCGGATGACTGGCGAGCCCCGGGTAGCGCACCCGGCGGATCGCGGGATGGGCCTCGAGATGCTGCGCGATGCGCAGCCCATTGGCGCAGTGACGCTCCATGCGCACCGCGAGCGTCTTCATGCCGCGCAGGAGCATGAAGCTGTCGAAGGCGCCGCTGATGCTGCCCAGGCCGTTCTGCAGGAAGGCGAGTTGTTCCGCCAGGGCGGCATCGCGCACGATGACGGCCCCGGCCAGCACATCCGAGTGTCCATTCAGGTACTTGGTGGCCGAATGCATCACGATGTCCACACCCAGATCCAACGGCCGCTGGATGTAGGGAGTGGCAAAGGTGTTGTCGCAGACGCTGAGGATGCGGTGCTGGCGTGCCAGCTGCGCGACGGCCGCCACGTCGATCAGGTTCAGCATGGGGTTGGTGGGCGACTCCATCCACACCATGCGGGTATTGGGACGGATCGCCGCCTCGAACGCCGCCGGCTGCGACAGGTCCACGAAACTCACCTCGAGGCCCGCGGTGCGCTTGCGGATTTTCTCAAACAACCGGTAGCTGCCACCGTAAAGGTCATGCGAGGCGATGAGGTGCGAGTTCGCATCCAGAAGCTCGATGAGCGTGGAGGATGCCGCCATGCCGGAGGCGAAGGCGAACGCGGCCGTGCCGTTTTCCAGGTTGGCGAGCGCAGCCTGCAGTGCATCCCGGGTCGGATTGCGCGTGCGCGCATAGTCATAACCCTTGTGGACGCCGGGGCTGTCCTGGACGTAGGTCGAGGTCAGGTATATCGGGGTCATGACCGCGCCGGTCTGCGGGTCCGGTCGCTGTCCGCCATGGATGACGCGGGTGCCAAAGTCGAGCTTGCGCCCGGTGTCAGAATCGCTCACTTACATACTCCGAAATGACTTCGACGCCTGAACCTACAGGCGTCGCCGCAGCCAGTTCACAAGGTCGATACGGGTGATGAGTCCCAGGAACTCGCCTTTATCCACCACGATGGCCACCATGCCGCGCTTGAAGATCTCGATCAGCTGCGGCAGCGGTGCATCCGGTGCGACGGTCACCAGGCTGCTTGCCATGATCTCGGCCACCGGCCGGGCGAAGACCTCCGGATGGCCGTACACCTTGAGGAGGATATCCTCCTCATCGATGATGCCGACGATCCGGCCCTCATGCATGACCGGTAGCTGGGACATATCGTACAGCTTCATGCGCCCGTGGGCCGCAATTGCCGTTTCGGCGGCATTTACCGTAACCGCGGCCTTTTCCCAGTGGCGCCGGGCGATGAGGTCGCGCAGGTCCCCGAAGCGCTCCCGCTGCAAGAATCCCTGATCCAGCATCCAGTAGTCGTTGTAGACCTTCGACAGGTACTTGTTGCCGCTGTCGCAGACCAGGCTGACCACCCGCTTCGGGGTGGTCTGCTCCCGGCAGTAGCGCAGCGCCGCCGCCAGCAGCGTGCCGCTGGAGGTGCCCGCCAGGACGCCTTCCTGACGCAGCAGCGCCCTGCAGGCCGTGAAGGCCTCGGCGTCCGGAATGGTATAGGCGTGCCTGACCCCCGAAAGGTCGCAGACCTCCGGTATGAAGTCCTCGCCAATTCCCTCCACCAGCCAGGAACGCGGCCTGCTGGTCAGCGTGCCCGTTTTCACATAGTCCGCCAGGATGGAGCCCTGGGGATCGGCGAGCACCATCTGCACCCCGGGCGCGGTACGGCCGAAGTACCGGGAGAGCCCGGTCAGAGTACCGCCCGTGCCCACGCCGCAGACCACGGCGTCCAGCCGGTGTTCCATCTGCTGCCAGATCTCAGGCGCCGTCGTCTCCTCGTGCGCCTTGGGGTTGGCCGGGTTCGTGAACTGATTGATGTAGTAGGAGCCCGGGGTCTCCAGGGCGATTTTTGCCGCCCGGTCCTGGTAGTACTCAGGATGACCCTTGACGACGTCCGAACGGGTCATCACCACCTCGGCGCCCATGGCCTTGAGGTGAAAGATCTTCTCCTGACTCATCTTGTCCGGAATGACCAGCAGCAGACGGTAACCCTTGCGGGCCGCGACCAGTGCCAGACCCAATCCGGTGTTGCCCGCAGTGGCCTCGATGAGCGTGGCGCCGGGCTTGATCCTGCCTTCCCGTTCCGCGGCCTCGATCATGTACAGACCGACGCGGTCCTTGATGGAACCGCTCGGGTTCTGGTTCTCCAGCTTCAGGAACAGCTGGCAGGGCCCGGTATCGAATCCCGTGGTGGCCACCATCGGCGTGTTGCCGATCAATGACAGGACATCTGGAACGGGCTGTAAAGCCATGATTTCGTCCCCATACAGTGCTGTTATGAGCAGCATACTGTATGCACGGCAGGCCTGCGCGCGCCTCGCCCCTTCATTAATATAGCGAGAATGGGGCACTTCATTCGTATCCGCGGGGCGCGGCAGAATAATCTCAAGGGTCTGGATCTGGACATACCCTTGAACGAACTCGTCGTGGTGACGGGTGTTTCGGGCTCGGGCAAATCCTCGCTGGTGTTCGACACTCTGTACGCGGAGGGTCAGCGGCGCTACGTCGAGACCTTCTCTCCCTATGCGCGCCAGTTCCTGGACCGCATGGACAAGCCGCAGCTGGATTCCATCAGCGGCATTCCACCGGCGATCGCCATCGACCAGACCAATCCGGTGCGGACCTCGCGCTCCACCGTGGGCACGATGACCGAGCTCAATGATCACCTGAAGCTGCTGTTCGCGCGTGCCGGCAGTCTCTTCTGTGAATGCTGCGGCAAGCCGGTGCGCAGTGATTCGTCGGAAAGCATTTTCGCGGACCTGCAGAAACGCGCAGCCGCGGCCGGGGATCCGCGCCTGCTGCTGTGTTTCCCGGTGCCGGTGCTGCGCAATTTCAGCGAGGCCGAGGTGCGCGAGCTTCTGGCACGCCAGGGCTACACCCGCATCTATGAGCCGCCACCGGTCGAGGGGGCGGTGGCGCCAAAGCAGGCACTGCCTAAGCGTCAGAAAAAAGCCGGCAGGAAGAGCAAGCCCAGCAAGGGCAAGGCCGATGACACCCCTATTGCCGTGCTGCAGGTGATCCAGGACCGCTTCCGCCTCGGCAATACCGAACGCGGCCGCGTGCTCGAGTCCCTCGAGGCGGCGCTGCGCGTGGGCCAGGGCCGGGTCATCGTGCAGGTGGTGGATGAGGCCGATCCGCCGCGCAGCCTGGATGTCTGGCGCTACTCCGCGGGCCTGCACTGTCCGGACTGTGATCGCAGCTATGGCGCACCGAGCCCCAGCCGCTTCTCGTTCAACTCGCCCATCGGAGCCTGCGAGACCTGCCGCGGATTCGGCCGACGCATCGGCATCGACTATGGCCTGGTCATTCCCGATGAGAACAAGACGCTGCGCGAAGGTGCGGTGCGCCCCTGGCAGAGCGAGTCGTACAAGGAGTGCCAGGAGGACCTGGAGAAACACGCCAAGAAACGCGGCCTGAATTTGGATCGGCCGTGGCGCGAACTGACCCGCGAGGAGCGCGACTGGGTCATCGAGGGCGAGGGTCCCTGGGAGAAAGGCTACTGGTACGGCATCAGACGTTTCTTCGACTGGCTGGAAACTCGTGCCTACAAAATGCACGTGCGCGTGCTGCTGTCACGTTATCGCGCCTACACACCCTGCGATGCCTGCGGCGGCGCGCGCCTGCGCACCTACGGCCTGCTGTGGCGCGTCGGCAGCCATGCCCTCGCCGAAGCGACCCTCGCGGGCCGGCCACGCTTCCGACCACAGGGGGTCAAGTGGAGCCAGGAAACCGCCGACGCCATGCCGGGACTGTGCCTGCATGACCTGATGCTGCTGCCGGTGGAGCGCGTGCTGGCTTTTTTCCGCGATCTGCAGTTGCCGGCGCCGCTGGACAAGGCCACGGATCTGCTGCTGGATGAACTGCGCAGCCGCACCGGCTTCCTCAGCGACGTGGGGCTCGCGTATCTCACCCTCGACCGCCAGTCACGTACTCTCTCCGGCGGTGAGGTCCAGCGTATCAACCTGACCACGGCACTGGGCACGTCGTTGGTGAACACGCTGTTCGTGCTGGACGAACCTTCGATCGGCCTGCACCCGCGCGACATGCAGCGGGTGATCGCCGTCATGAAGCGCCTGCGTGACGCCGGCAATTCCCTGCTGGTGGTCGAGCATGATCCGCAGATCATGCTGGAGGCCGATCGCATCATCGACATGGGGCCGGGCGCCGGCGAACGCGGTGGTCAGGTCGTGTTCAACGGCTCACCGGCCCGGCTGCGCCAGAGTCGGACCTCGCTGACCGCGGACTACCTGAGCGGGCGGCGTACCCTGCCGGTCTCCAGCGAAACTCCGCGTCGGACCCTGCCCGATGCGCCGGGCGAGGTGGTGGCCGAGGCGCGCACCAACCGCTGGCTCGAGATCCGCGGCGTACGCCACCACAATCTCAAGGGCGTGGATGTCCGCATACCACTGAAGCGGCTGGTGTGCATCACCGGCGTCTCCGGTTCGGGCAAGTCCACGGTAGTCGAGGACGTGCTGTATCCGGCGCTGCTGAAATACAAGGGCCGCCCCAGCGAGGCGCCCGGGGAATTCGAGTCATTGCGCGGTGCCGAGCTGGTCGATGATGTGGTGATGGTGGATCAGACGCCGATCGGCCGGACCACGCGCTCGAACCCGGCCAGCTACGTGGGCGCCTTCGATGTCATCCGCGAGCTGTACTCGCTCGAGCCCACGGCGGTGGAGCGCAAGTACACGGCCGGCACCTTCAGCTTCAATTCCGGCAATGGCCGCTGCCCCACCTGCAGCGGCAACGGCTTCGAGCACGTCGAAATGCAGTTCCTGTCGGACGTCTACCTGCGCTGCCCGGACTGCAACGGCACCCGCTACCGCGACGAGGTGCTGGAAGTGCGGCGCGAGGGCAGCGACGGCCGTCGCGCCAGCATCGCCGAGGTGCTGGACATGACCGTCACCGAGGCACTCGCCTTCTTCAGCGAATCGCGCGAGCTCGCGACCCGCCTGAAGCCGCTGGCCGATGTGGGACTGGAGTACGTGAAGCTGGGCCAGCCCGTGCCCACACTGTCGGGCGGGGAGGCCCAGCGTCTGAAGCTCGCCGGT
Source organism: Steroidobacteraceae bacterium (assembly GCA_035943195.1). GTDB lineage: Bacteria > Pseudomonadota > Gammaproteobacteria > Steroidobacterales > Steroidobacteraceae > DAIDKA01. The sequence goes on along the minus strand of DASZCK010000168.1, from coordinate 173 downwards.
CATCTCGCCGAGGCTGCCGCCAAGGCCGTGACCGCCAGCGCCAATGGCAAGCTGTTCCTGTTCGACGAACCCACCACCGGGCTGCACTTCGATGACGTCGCGAAGCTGCTGCGGGCCTTCGCCAAGCTGCGGGCCGCCGGTCACTCCCTGCTGGTGATCGAACACAACATTGA
>DASZCK010000167.1:0-11399 GCA_035943195.1 Steroidobacteraceae bacterium | reverse complement strand
GTACGAGGGTTACTACGGCCCTCTGCCCCCGAAGGCGATTCCCACCCAGACCACCTACAACACCGGAAGCCTGATGTTCGCCGGTGAACAGGTCAACTACCGCTACCTGCCGGCCGCACACACCAACGGCGACCTCTTCATACACTTCCCGAAGCGCAACGTGATCGTGGCCGGTGGTCCGGTCGCGAAGGATCACTGGCCGGTGATGGACTACCTGAACGGAGCCTTCATGCACGGCTTCGTGCGCTCCTACGAGATTCTGGCCCAGGTTGCCAAAACCGACACCGTCATCATTCCGGCGAACGGCCCGACGCTGACCGGCGGGGACCTTCTGAAGCAGAAGGACATGTACTGGGCGCTGTTCCGGCAGTTCTTCATCGATTTCAACAAGGGCTTCGGGCCGAACGACATCGTCGACGCGCATCCGCTCAAGGACTACGAGGCGCAGTACGGGGATCCGGCGCAGTTTCTCGACTACGCCTATCGCAGCGTGCAGCTGGCGACCATCCCGTTCTGAGCGGTCGAGGGCCGCGGCTCACAGCCTCGTGAAGCCGTCCCGGCTCCACGCCTCCGAGCCCACGCCGTTGTGGACCACGAACAGACCGCCAGGATCGTATTGCTGCTTGATTCTGGCGAGCCGCGCATAGTTGTCGCCCCAAAAGGCCCGCTGCCAGTCTTTTTCGAAATAGTTGGTTTCGTTCACGTACGAGCCGCTCGGCCCCGTCACCGCGCGCAGTTGCTCGACACATTGATCGATGTGTTTCGCGGCGATGCGTCCCTTCATGACGTCCGGTTCATGGCCGGCAATTCCCGGATAGGCCGGACCTTGTCCGGCGGCCACGATCGCGAGCGCGAAGGCGCTCAGCACCGCCGGGTTCATCGCCGTGTCTCTTGCAGCCGCGATGACCGCGGGCGGGGCACCGGCCAGCCCCTTGTTGAAATGCAGTTCAATATCCGCCAGCCGCGATCCGCTGAACAAGGCGTCGGCCAGGCGCACTTGGGCCTGGCTCGCGAGCAGAGAGGCCGGCAGCCACAGCGATTCGTAGGCCCACAGGTACTGCCCGACCTGCCCCGCGTCCCCGTCCCACCAGATGTCCGATGGAGCCGAACCGGGCCGCTCATCACGCGGATGGTTCGGCCCCTTCATCACGTGTAAGAGGACATCGTCCATGAGCGCATTGAGCGGATGGTGCTCGCGTGGCAACGCACCCTCCGGCCAATGTTCCTTCATCCATTCGACGTCCCAGGTGCGGCGCGCCGGAAGACACGAAACGATCGGCCCGGGCCACGGGATCGAGTAACCATTCGGTGACTTCTTCACCCAATCCAGGAACGGCTGCCAGAGCTTTTGGGATTGCACCAGGTCCAGCCCCTGCGAGAGCATCCTGATCTCAAGAACGTTCTCCCGGCGCACTTTCACCTGCTCGCCCCAATGCTCATTGAAGAGATGCTCGGCGTAGAAGCCGACGAATGCGCGAACCAGACTGCGGAACGCCTCATCCGAAGGCGCCTTGATGTCGAAGTTGACGTTGCCGAAGTATTCGGGAAGATTGTGTGTTCGGACCGTGAGCTTGCTCACCACGCCGAAGGTGCCGCCACCGCCGCCCTTCAGCGCCCAGAACAGATCGGGATTGGTGCAGGCATTGGCGATCTGGGTCCTGCCATCCGCCGTGACCACTTCGGCTTCCAGCAGGCTTGCCGCAGCCGTGCCATAGCCCTTGGAGTAGCTGCCAAAACCGCCACCTTGGATCAAACCGGCGACGCCGACCGTCGTGCAGCCGCCGCCCTGCACGTACCTCCCGCCCCGCGTCGTGACCGCCTGGTACGCCTGCATCCAGTGTGTGCCTGCACCCAGCGTGACGGCAGGTTGCGCGGCGATGCGGCCCTGACATCCCTGCGGCACGAACGCCGCATGCACCTCGATGTCGGTCATGTGGCGCGTCCAGATCATCAGCGAGTCAGGCGCATTCGAAGCGCCCAGATAGCTATGCCCGCGTCCCTTGACCACCAGGCGCAAATTGTTGTCGCGCGCGAAGTTCACGGCGGCAGCAATGTCGCGGGCGCTGCGGGCGGCCACGGCGTAAACGCTGGGCCGGGTCGTCCAGGCATCGACCCATCCGAGCGTCTGCGTCAGGCCCGGTTCGTCGGCGATCATGTAAGGGTTTCTAAGCTCCTTGCGCACAATCGCGGCGGCGGGGCTATCCGGAGCGGCTTTGACTGTGTCCAGCGGAAAATGGACCGGGAACAGGCTTCCACCGACCTCATCCTTGAGTCGCTGCCACGCCGCCTGAGACGGCCACCCCGCCTCGGACGGCCGTACCCGATGGCTGGTCGTACTCAGCGCGTTGGCCAGCAGCCGAGGCGGCAGCAGCGGCAGCAGCAGCATCGATCCGGCGGCCCCGAGCAGGGTTCTGCGGTTATGCGACATCGACCAGGGTGGGCGGGGCACAGGTGTTCTCCGACGCTTGGTCCGCTTAATCTAGGGCCGACACCAGCGGCGCGCCACAGGACGCGTGAGGAGCGGCGCTGTCCGGTGATGAGCGGCGCCGGCTGCGTGACGAATGATCAGCGCATCAGCTGATCAAGGCGATTCCGGTAACGCCGGCTGAAGTTCACGAAATTGCCATCCTTGAGGACAATGCGGAAATCGCCGTGATCCCAGGGCTGAATCTCGCGGATCCGGTCGATGTTCACCACATGCGTGCGATGCACGCGGGCAAAGCGCCGCTCGCCCAGCCGCCGCGCCAACCCGTCAAGGGATTCGCGCAGCCGGTAACTTTGCCCGTCGGTGTGGACGAGCACGTAGTTGCCATCGGCCTCGAGCCGGTCAATGTCAGCGCAATTGAGGATGAATTCGCGGTTGAGCTTGCGGACCACCAGGCGGTCCTGGGGCGGCGGTGGGGGGGGCGGTTCCACGGCGGACCTGATCGCGCGATCGTCGCGCATGTCCAGCCACAGCCCAAACACCCGGAAGCTCAGCACCATGGCGAGGATCATCCAGTAGCTCATGAAGTCCTTGCGGTACTCGTAGAGCCAATTGTTCACGAAGGGTCCAAAATCATACTGGTAGCCGGCGGACCAGTAAGCGAGCTTGCGCAACAGCACCATGCCTACGGTATGCGCTAATGAAAAGGGCACCGTTGCCAGAAGATGCGCCGGAACATTGCGCCACCACTGGGTGCTCAGGATGGGGAATAGCCCACGCCACCAAACCAGCACGGGTACCAGCAAACACATCACCAGATGGCTGGAGAACTCCCAGGCGATGGGCGCCGCGAGTGGCACTGGATGGCCGAGGCGCGCCCGATCTGCCATCGCGGTGAAGCTGTCGTCGAGCGCGGTCACCATCGACAGTGCACAGAAGCAGGCCATCAGCCACCAGAAGATCCTGCGGGCGGTGGCGGGCTTCAATTCCAGTGCGATTCCGTTCATGACCGCAGCGCACCAAAAGGTGGGTGACTCACGCGCATTATCCTTGAGCCGCAGCCGTGCGTCTGCATTCGCCGCTAGAATGCCCACCGATGGTCGTTGATTCCAAGGTTCGCGAATGACCCAAGGTCCCTCCGATCTTGCGCTGCTGCGGCACGCGCGCCGCGTGGGCCGGGCGCTGCTGGCGTGCGACTGGCGGGTGGCAACGGCGGAGTCCTGCACGGCCGGCTGGGTAGCCAAGGCGCTGACCGACGTACCCGGCAGTTCACGCTGGGTCGAGGCAGGCTACGTGGTCTATTCGAACGCCGCCAAGATGCGTGATCTCAAAGTGTCGATGGCCACGCTGCGCCGTGATGGCGCAGTCAGTGCCGCTACCGTGCTCGCGATGGCCCGGGGCGCCGTGCGCGCCACCGGCGCCGATCTTGCCATTGCGATCAGCGGCATTGCGGGTCCGGACGGGGGCACGAAAGACAAGCCCGTGGGCACCGTCTGGTTCGGTATCGCCGGCCGGCAACGCGCGGTGCCTGCCAACGCCACGCTGAAGGTTTTTTCCGGTGACCGTGAGGCAGTACGCCGCAAGTCGGTGGCCTTTGCATTGAGGTTGATACTGCAGCGGGCTGCACCTTGACTTGACCTCTGTGGAGGATGGTCTGTAGGAGCCCTACGGGGTGGCGGTTTCCTACGCCATCGGTCAGTCGGCATCCATGGTCGGCGCCCGATGGGTGTGTTCGTATGGAATCTGGTGCGTATGTTCACTGGCCTATTCGGCAGGAGGCTGACATGGCTCCGATCATCGTACTGGGTAGTCTGAACATGGATATCGCCGCGCTCGGGCCACGGCTGCCCCAACCCGGCGAAACGCTTCGGGGATCGCACTTTCATAGTGCGCCCGGCGGCAAGGGCGCGAACCAGGCCTATGCCGCCGCGAAGCTCGGCGGCGCAGGCTGCGCCGCCATGCTCGGTCGCGTCGGCGATGACGAGTTCGGCCGCCAGATGATCGCCAATCTGGTGGCGGCGGGCTGCGGGATCGAGGGGGTTCGGACCATCGCAGGTCCCAGCGGCGTGGCGCTGATCCTGATCGCGGAGTCCGGCGAGAATTGCATCGTGGTGGTGCCGGGCGCCAACGATGCCTTTACGCCCCAACACATCGCGGCCGACGCGCAGCTGCTGCGCGGCGCGCGTTTTGCCCTGCTGCAGCTGGAAGTACCGCTGGCCACGACGCTGGCCGGCGCGACTGCGGCGCGGGCGGCCGGGCTCGAGGTGATCCTGGATCCGGCGCCGGCGCCGGAACATCTGCCGGCGCAGCTGCTGAAGTTCGTGGACGTACTGACGCCCAATGAAAGCGAAGCCACGTTGCTGGTGGGGCGCAAGCCCGCGGACGTGAGCGTCGATGAGGCTCGCGCCATCGCCGGCGAGCTGCAGTCGCGAGGTGTGCGCCACATCATCATCAAGCTCGGCGCCAAGGGCTGCCTGCTGCTCGAAGGTGGCACGGCCACGCACGTTCCTGCACCGATGGTGAAGGCCGTGGACTCGACCGGCGCGGGTGACATTTTCAATGCGGCCTACGCGGTGGCGTGCGCGGAAGGATCATCACGCCTGGATGCATGCCAGTTCGGAGTACACGCCGCGGCGCTCTCGGCGACCCGCATGGGGTGTCAGGCCAGCGTGCCGCAGCGTGCCGAGCTCGACGCCTACTTGCGACAGACCTAGAGCTGGGCCCCCGGCCCAAGAGCGCTGCGCCGCGGCAGCAACGAATCGCCTCGCAAGCTCACGATATACAGTACTGGCGATTTGCGAACACTGTGTAGAGTGGGAAATCTTCGCGCAAAAAGCTGTGATCAAGGGGTTTATGCAGGTCCAGATGCGTCGATGATGTGAGATAATTCCGACTTCGAAAACTCACCCGGACATTGCACGCATGGAAGAGAATCGCAAGAAGGCACTCAGCGCCGCGCTCGGTCAGATCGAGAAACAATTTGGCAAGGGTTCGGTCATGCGTCTGGGTGATGCGCCAGCCATCTGGGACGTCGAGGCCGTCTCGACCGGTTCACTGGGACTGGACATCGCGCTCGGCATCGGCGGCCTGCCGCGCGGCCGAGTGGTCGAAGTGTTCGGCCCTGAATCCTCGGGCAAAACCACTCTCACCCTGCAGGTGGTCGCCGAAGTGCAGCGCGCCGGCGGGACTGCTGCCTTCGTGGATGCCGAACACGCGCTCGATCCTTCTTATGCCGAGAAGCTCGGGGTCAATATCGGTGACCTCCTGGTCTCGCAGCCGGATACGGGTGAGCAGGCCCTGGAAATCACCGACATGCTGGTACGTTCCGGCGCGGTGGACCTGGTGGTGATCGACTCGGTCGCCGCGCTGACTCCCAAGGCCGAGATCGAAGGCGAGATGGGCGAAATGCAGGTGGGTCTGCATGCGCGCCTGATGTCGCAGGCGTTGCGCAAGCTCACCGGCAATATCAAGCGCTCGAACACCATGGTGATCTTCATCAACCAGATCCGCATGAAGATCGGAGTGATGTTCGGCAGTCCTGAGACCACCACTGGTGGCAACGCGCTGAAGTTCTACGCCTCCGTACGTTTGGACATCCGCCGCATCGGCGCCATCAAGAACGGCGAGGAAGTGGTCGGTAACATGACCCGGGTCAAGGTGGTCAAGAACAAGGTCTCCCCGCCGTTCCGCGAGGCCGAATTCGAGATCATGTACGGCGTGGGTATCTCCCGCGAGGGCGAGATCATCGAGCTCGGCAGCCAACAGGGCATCATCGACAAGTCAGGCGCCTGGTACAGCTACAAGGGCGAACGCATCGGCCAGGGCAAGGATAATGTCCGCATCTTCCTGCAGCAGCACCCGCAGATCGCCCGTGAGATCGAAGAGCAGGTGCGCCTGAAGTTGCTGCCCGCCAAGACCGGTCGCACCACCGTCTCCGATCAGGCCGACACGGCCTGATCGGTCGCTCGCGCCGGCATGAGACGCCGCTCCAGTGCCCGCCTGGCGGCGGTGACCCTGCTGGCGCGCCGTGACTTTGCGGCCAGGGAGCTGGCCGGCCGGCTGCAGCGCGACGGCTACCCCCCCGAGGCCATTGCGGCCGTCATTGCCGACCTCACGGCGGGGCGACTTCTGGATGACGCCCGATTCGCCACCCAATATGTGGCTTATCATGCGCAAAGGGGCCAGGGGCCCCGCCGGATTGCCATGGACCTGGGCAGCCGGGGCGTTACCCAGGCACTGATTGATGAGGCCCTGGCCGCAGGCCCGGACTGGGGGGCGCTGGCGCGCGAAGTTCGGATGCGAAGGTTCGGGCTGCCCCTGCCTGAATCCTGGCCCGAGAAGGCCAAACAGGGACGGTTTTTGCAGTACCGGGGCTTTTCATCGGATCATGTCCGGTCGGCCCTGGGCCCAGATTTTGAGTCGGAAGATCCACCTTGAGTACATCGCCTCCCACCCGCGTTTCGGACATTCGCAGAGCCTTCGTGGATTTTTTCCGCGACCGTGGCCATACCGTCGTGCCTTCCAGCTCCCTGGTGCCCGGCAATGACCCCACGCTGCTGTTCACCACCGCCGGGATGGTGCAGTTCAAGGATGTGTTCCTGGGGCAGGACCGACGTGACTACAGCCGCGCGGTCAGCAGCCAGCGCTGCGTGCGGGCCGGTGGCAAGCACAACGATCTGGAGAACGTCGGTTACACCACCCGGCACCTGACCTTCTTCGAGATGCTCGGCAACTTCTCATTCGGCGACTACTTCAAGCGCGACGCCATTCGCTTCGCCTGGGATTTCCTGACCGGCGTGATGCAGCTGCCGCCGGAGCGGCTGTGGGTCACGGTCTTCAAGACCGACGATGAGGCGGCGGATATCTGGCACAAAGAAATCGGCCTGCCGGTCGAGCGCATCGTGCGCCTGGGCGAGGATTCCAATTTCTGGTCGATGGGCGATACCGGCCCGCGCGGGCCCTCCAGTGAGATCTTCTTTGATCATGGTCCGCAGGTCGCAGGCGGACCACCGGGTTCTGCCGATGAGGATGGCGATCGTTACGTGGAAGTCTGGAACCTGGTCTTCATGCAGTTTGACCGGTCGGCCGAAGGCAAGATGACCCCGCTGCCCAAGCCCTCGGTGGACACCGGCATGGGCCTGGAGCGCATTTCGGCTGTGATGCAGAAAGTCCATTCCGTGTTCGAAGTGGATCTGCTCGCCAAGCTGGTGCGCGCCGCGGCCGCCCTGGCCGGCACTGATGATCTGGACAATGGCTCACTGCGTGTGATCGCCGATCACATCCGTTCCTGCAGCTTCCTCGTGGTCGACGGGGTCGCCCCCTCGAACGAAGGCCGCGGCTATGTGCTGCGCCGGATCATCCGCCGCGCCGTACGCCATGGCTACCAGCTGGGGATCCGCGAGCCTTTCTTCCATAAACTGGTGTCGGTGCTGGAAGCCGAAATGGGCGCCGCTTATCCGGAGTTGACGCAGCGCCGCGCGCAGGTGGAACGGGTCCTCGCCCAGGAGGAGGGACGCTTCGCCGAGACGCTGGCGACGGGTATGGCGCTGCTGGATGCGGCCATGCGCGACATGAAGGGCACCGTCATCGACGGCGCCACGGTATTCAAGCTGTACGACACCTATGGCTTCCCGGTCGATCTCACCGCCGACGTGGCCCGCGAACACCATCTGACCATTGACCAGGCAGGATTTGAGGCGGCAATGGATGTGCAGCGCAAGCTGTCCCAGGCCGCCAGTAAATTCGGTGCCGTCCAGCATGCCGGCGCCCGGGTTGACTCGCACACACAGTTCCAGGGCTATGACTCGCTGTCAGGCACCAGCCTGGTGGTGGCGCTGCTCAAGGACGGCACGGCGGTGGAGCAGCTGCAGGCGGGTGAGCGCGGCGAGGTGTTCCTCGAGGCCACGCCCTTCTACGCCGAATCCGGCGGCCAGGTCGGGGATGCCGGTGAACTGGCAGGCGCCGGCATTCGCTTCGTGGTCGATGACACCGTGAAGCGCGGCAAGGCCTTTGCGCACCTCGGCAGGGTCGTCGACGGACGCATCCACTTAGGTGATCGGCTCGGCGCACAGGTGGATGCACCGCGCCGCGCCGCCACGGTGCTGAACCACTCTGCCACGCATTTGCTGCACGCGGCGCTGCGCCAGGTGCTGGGCACTCACGTGCAGCAGAAGGGCTCGCTGGTGGCGCCCGACCGCTTGCGCTTCGACTTCTCGCACTTCCAACCCGTGACACCCGCAGAGCTCACGACCATCGAGCGTCTGGTGAACGCGCAAATCCGCGCCAATGCGCCGGCGCAGACGGCGGTCATGGAATACGAGCAGGCGGTCGCCTCGGGCGCCATGGCGCTGTTTGGGGAGAAATACGACAAGGATGTGCGGGTGCTGCGCATCGGCGATTTCTCCGTGGAGCTGTGCGGCGGCACGCATGTGGGGCGCACCGGCGACATCGGACTCTTCAAGATCATCGGTGAGGGCGGCGTCGCCTCCGGCGTGCGACGCATTGAGGCCATCACCGGTGAGAAGGCAATCGATTACATGGAGCAGCACGAGGCGCTGCTCCGCGAGGTCGCTGGCCAGTTGCGCGGGTCCCCGGATGAAGTCCCGGACAAGGTGCGTGATGTGCTGGATCGGTTGCGGCAGATGGAGCGCGAAATCCGTGCCCTCAAGGACAAGCTGGCGTCTGGTTCAGGAGTCGACCTGGCAGCCGGGGCCGTCGATATCCAGGGCGTAAAAGTCGTGGCCGCCCAGGTCGATGGGGCGGATTCGGGCGCCTTGCGCAATGCCGTGGACCAGCTGAAGAGCAAACTGGGTTCCGCGGTAATCGTCCTGGCTTCCGTGGACGCCCAATCCAAGGTTCTCCTGGTGGCCGGCGTGACCCCGGATCAGACCACGCGGCTGAAGGCCGGTGAGCTGATCGGCAGCGTCGCCGCCAAGGTGGGCGGGAAGGGCGGTGGCAGGGCAGACTTTGCCCAGGCAGGCGGTTCTGATGTTACGGCATTGCCGTTGGCCCTCGCGGGGGTCGAGGCCTGGGTCCGCAACCGTTTGAGTGCATGAATTACCGGTAAATCACGACAGTTATCCGGTTTGAGTCGCGGCGGGGTGTGCGGCTACATTGCAGATTTGTTGCCGCGGCAGTGTTGAAAAGTCTGACTTGCTGTCGGGAAATTTTCCTGATTCGCAATTGCTGTATTGCGTGCAGATTCAGGGTTTCTCCGATTGTTTCGTCTCGGCCAGACTATAGATTCATTCTAGGAGTATCGAGTCGCCCTTAGCCGGGATGCGGAGCAGGAAATGGCTCAGATCATGGAGGTTCGGACATGTTGATACTGACGCGGCGCGTGGGGGAAACGGTCATGATCGGTGACGAGGTCACCGTCACGGTATTGGGTGTGAAGGGCAATCAGGTGCGCATGGGCATCAATGCACCTCGCACAGTCGCGGTCCATCGCGAAGAAATATTCGAACGCATCAAGCACGAGGTCCAGGAAAGCGAGTTCGTTAGTGCAGCCGAACCGAAGAGCTCGGACCACGCGCATCTGTCCGTCTGAACTGCCGCGCCGGCTGCCGCCTTTACCTGCGATCCCCTCGCCAGTATCATGACGCCCTGTCCCCGCTTGGGGGCGGCACCAACCAATAACCAATTGATATGGTTGGTAATTTCCGCAAGCGGAGAGATGGCCGAGTGGTCGAAGGCGCACCCCTGCTAAGGGTGTAAGGGTCAAAAGCCCTTCGAGGGTTCGAATCCCTCTCTCTCCGCCAGTCATTTCAAATGGTTTCTCAGGTCGACAGATCGGCCTTCCCTTCCGTTATGCGCTGCTCGAGCTTCGGGCGTTCGGCGGGCCCCCACAAGGCCGCTCGATGCGACACCCGATAACGCAGCGGCCCACCGTCAGGCGTCGCGGCGCGGGCGATCGGGCGGACGATGCAAACGAATTCGGTCTCGATGGCATACGGCGCTGCGGTCACCACCGCATAGCCGTGCCCGGCCATATCGACGAACTCCAGATGCGGCGCGACGCCGGGATTGCTCAGCGCCCGCGCCCTGGCGATGTCGCCGCTCGCAGCATATTCGAGCGCCGACTTCACCCCATGCTTGAGCAGCAGGTTGATCGTTGCCTCGGGTCCTTTGCCCGGCCGTTCCACGCAGAAGAGCGGCCGGAGCGGGTGATCCTTCAAGCCATATTCCAGCGCTTCAGCCAGTCCCGGCGCCGAGATCGATCCGGTGATGAACGAGAGCCCCACCGGCTCGAACTTCGCGGGCGGCAGTGCCTTGGCGGCATAGCCCGCCCAGAAGCTGTGCCGATCACCCGAAACGGTGACGAAGCCCGTCACCTTATGATCCCGCACCAAGTCGTAAATCTCGCCGCGCTCGCTCAGCGCCGCGCTGAAGTCGCCCCCGCCGAACGAACCATAATCGGCCCACGCCCATGGCTTCTTGATCAGCCCGGCGGGCAAATTCTGCGGATCGCTTCGCATGTCGAGCGTACCGTTGGTCGCCCCCCATATCTTCCAGGTTGCTCCCGATGCGGTCAGCCGCTCCTTGAGCCATGCCTTCTGCACGCGCCCCAGTACGGTATACACCGGCTCATCTTTGCGGAAGTTCGGCACCGCCTTGTCGACCACCGCGATCGTCGCGGGCGGCTTGCCCCCGGCATACTCCTTGCCGCCATCGAGGATTTCCATCCAGCTCTGCGGCACCATGAAGGGTGTGTCGCCCGAATCCAGGTCATTGGCTTCGGGCCGCCCGGTCGGGTCCTCCATGTTGTAGCTATGAAAATCGGTGAGGATCAGCTCGACGTGCCTGCCATAACGCAACGCCCGATAGGCCGTCATCGATCCCACTGCCGCGCGATTGTTCGCCTCGTCACCAAAGCCGTGATCGTCGAGCTTCGTAATTGGTGCCGCAACCACCGCCGGCGGCCCGAACTGATCGAGCCCATCCCCCGAAGCCTTGTGGACCCGCGACGGAATAT
>DASZCK010000166.1:0-3085 GCA_035943195.1 Steroidobacteraceae bacterium | reverse complement strand
GCCCATCGTCGTCGCCTGTCACAATTCGGATCTGCAGGTCGCCGCCTACTCGGCCGGCGCCGATGATTTCGTAGCCGCGACCGGCGGCGACAGCATACTGCTGGCACGGCTTGAGGCGCTGGCCCGGGCCGGTTCGCGCCGCCGCAAGGTGGCGGCGGCCGCGCGCAATACCGAGGAGCGGCGTGGCGAGGAACTGCAGGCGACCTTCCGTCGTTATGTGTCCCCGCAGCTTGCCGACCGCATCCTCGACAGCTCGCGGTTGCGCGACAGCATACTCACCGCGGCCGACATCCGCGCCCACGCCGTCATCATGTTCGCCGACCTGCGCGGTTTCACCGGCATCTCCGAGCGCTTGAGTCCCCACGAGGTGGTGCCGCTCCTCAATGAGTATTTCTCGCTGCTGACCGAGATCACCTTCCAGCACGAGGGCACGGTGTTCCACATGGCGGGCGACTGCCTCATGGTGGGCTTCGGCGTGCCGTTCGAGCAGCACGACAGTCCACAGCGGGCGGTGCGCGCGGCGCAGGAAATGCTCGATCGCTTCGCAATACTGGCCGACACCTGGCGCACCCGCCTCAACATCGAGACCGGTCTGGGAATCGGCATCAACGAGGGCGACGTGGTGGCCGGCAACGTGGGCTCCGCCATGTTCATGAACTACACCATCATCGGCGATGCCGTGAATGTCGCCGCGCGGCTGTGCCAGCGGGCGCGAGCGGGGGAAATGGTGCTGTCGCGGGCGCTCAAGCGCTCGCTGGACGAACGCGGGCATGACATCAACGCGGTGGAGCTGCCGGCCATGACGCTGCGCGGCCGCACCACCCCCATCGATATCTTCTGCGTCCCCATCACCAAGCGCCTGCGCATCGTCGATGCGCTGCCCTCGACTCCGCTTACTGCATGACCACCGCCGCGGACACCACCAATCTTGCGCTGTTCTGCGATTTCGAGAACATCGCGCTGGGTGTGCGCGACGCGCGCTTCGCGCAGTTCGACATCAACCGGGTCCTGGAACGGCTGCTGCTCAAGGGCTCCATCGTCGTCAAGAAGGCCTATTGCGATTGGGACCGGTACAAGGAATTCAAGGCCGGCATGCACCAGGCCGGATTCGAGCTCATCGAGATTCCGCACGTCAAGATGTCGGGCAAGAACTCCGCCGACATCCGCATGGTCGTCGACGCACTCGACCTTTGCTACACCAAGCCGCACGTGGAGACCTTTGTCATCATCAGCGGCGATTCGGACTTCTCGCCGCTGGTTGCGAAGCTGCGCGAGAACGACAAGGGCGTGATCGGCCTGGGGGTCAAGAACTCCACCTCCGATCTGCTGATGGCCAGTTGTGACGAGTTCATCTACTACGATGACCTGGTGCGCGAACAGAAGACGCGGCGCACCGGCCGGCGCAAGCCGGCGGCAGCGGTTGCCGCGGCGCCGGCCGCGAGCAGCGCGGCGACCGAGAACCCGCCTGCGAAGGAGGAGGATCGCGAGCATGATCGCGAACACGATGCCTTCGACCTGGTTCTGGCCACGATCGATGCGTTGATCGCCGAACGCGGTGAGGACGAGAAAATCTGGGGCTCGATGGTCAAACAGGCGCTCAAGCGCCGCAAACCGGGCTTCAACGAAAGCTACTATGGCTTCCGCTCATTCAACAAACTACTGGAAGAGGCCGCGGCGCGGCGCCTGCTCACCCTGGAACGTGATGACAAGTCGGGTGGCTACCTGATCCACAGCGTGGCCGACCCGGCCTGATGACCCTGCTCGTTCTGTTCCTGGCGGCACTGTGGGCGGGTGTCCAGAACGCGCTCGCTGGTGGCGGCTCCTTCGTCACTCTGCCGGCACTGATGTTCACCGGCATGGATGCGCGGGCCGCCAACATCACTTCCACCGTCGCGCTGTTCCCCGCACAGATCGCGACCGCCCTCACCGGTCGGCGGCTGGTCACCGGCGCCGCGGGTGTGTCCTTCCGGGCGCTGGTCACGATCAGTCTGCTGGGTGGGGCGATCGGCGCAGTGCTGCTGCTGGTGACGCCCTCGACTTTCTTTGCGCACCTGGTGCCCTGGCTGGTGCTGTTTGCGACCCTGATCTTTGCCTGGGGCAGCTTTGCGCCCAAGCGCGCGTCGCACCGGCACCTGTCGCGCCGCGGCGCCATGGCGGCGCAGTTTGGCATCGCCATCTATGGCGGCTATTTCGGCGGCGGTATCGGCTTCCTGATGCTGGCCGTGCTCACGGCGGCGGGCCTGGTGATGCGCAATGCCGGCGCCACCAAGAACGCACTGGCGGGGGTCATGAATGCCTCGGCCATGTTGATCTTCGTCTTCTCCCCCCAAGTGCGCTGGTTGCAGGCGGGAATTGCCAGCGCCGGCGCCATCACGGGCGGCATCCTCGGCGGCCTGCTGCTGCATCGGCTCAACGAAAGACTTTTGCGCGTGGTCATCGTGCTCATCGGCCTGGCCCTGACCTTGGGCCTGTTCATCCGTTGACAGCCACCCCGAAACCACAATATCTTGTGGTCAACAGCGGTGCCTACCCCAAGGGGTGGGCCTAAGAGGGAATCCGGTGCGGCGCGCAGGCGCCTATTCCGGAGCTGCCCCGCAGCGGTAATCGGGAACGACCGGCGCCATCGCACTGCAGCTCGCAAGGGCTTCGGGAAGCGGCGTCCAGTAGCTCGCCCAGGCAATTGGGCCCGCCCGAGAGCCCGAAGACCTGCCGCTGTGACCGCGGCGAACCGCGGTAATGGCTCGGGCTCTCGTGGGAGGAGCTGCCGGAACCGGGTTCGGACCGCCGCTGGTCCGTGGTAGCCCGCTTCCCCGCATTCCTTCCACCTACATTCGGGGGGATTTGCGATGACAACAGAATTGACCGCGGCGTCCAGCGCACGTATTCAGTCCAGCTTCCGTCTAACACCACCCACTGCCGCCCGCAATCCCATGGGCGTCACCAAGCGCAATGGCAGCAGCGAGCCGGTGGATGTGAACAAAATCGTGCGGGCCGTCACGCGCTGCTGCGAGGGCCTGCACGACGTCGATCCCATGCGCGTGGCACTCAAGGCCATTGCCGGCCTGTACGACGGCGCCACCACGCG
>DASZCK010000165.1:0-16496 GCA_035943195.1 Steroidobacteraceae bacterium | reverse complement strand
ATCTGAATGCCACCGGCAAAGTCTATGCCGTCACCTGGCATGGCCCCAGTCTGCCGAACCTGCGCCAGGTGCTGGGCGACTACTTCGTCAACTACCAAACGGCGGCAAAGCAGCCCGTGGTGCGCCATCGTCTGGTGCGGTTGAACAGGCCGGACATCGTCATCGAATCCAGTGGCAAGATGCGTGCCTTCGTCGGCCGTGCCTGGGTACCGGCACTGTTGCCATCTGGCGTCACTGCAGCAGATATTCAATAAACCTGCGACGCTGTCCTACAACTGGGTCGGAACCGACGCCTTAATATTCCCGAGCATGCCTTGCGGCATCTGTGGAGAAGCACACTTGCGTATTCTCGTTGCCACACTGATTTGCCTGTCCCTGGTCCTTGGCGGTTGCGGCGGAGGCGGGGGCAGTACCGTGGCCACGGGCTCGGGCAGCTCCGGTTCCGGCGGCTCGGGCGGTTCCGGCGGCTCGGGCGGCTCGGGCTCTGGGGGTTCTGGATCCGGAGGCTCCGGGTCCGGAGGCGCGACCACGGCCTACAACGTCGTCAATGCGATCGTTGATGAGGGACCTGCGGCACTGAACGCCGCCGGTTTCGTGGCCGTCAACATCATGTACGTCAACGTGACGATCTGTGCGCCGGGAAGCGCCACCAATTGTCAGACCATCGATCACGTGCAGGTCGATACCGGGTCGCAGGGCCTGCGCATTCTGGCCTCGGCGATTACCAACACGACGCTGCTCAATGCCTTGCAACCGGTAACCGTCAGCGGCGGAACGGTGGCCGAATGCACGGAGTTCGTGGATGGCTATAGCTGGGGTCCGCTGATGACGGTGGATTTGCATATCGGCGGGTCCGATAGCGCCACCACCGGTGAGACCGCGGCTGGGATTCCGATGCAGGTCATCGGTACCACCTATCCTGTACCCGCGGACTGCTCGTCCAATGCCGTAAATCCCACCGCGGAAAACACCGTGGCGCAATTTGGCGCGAACGGCATCATCGGATTGGGATTGTTCGATGAGGACTGCGGCACTGGCTGTGCGCCCACGACGGGCGTCACGGGCGTTACCAACGGCAACGGTTATTTTAGCTGCACCGGCACCGCCTCGGGTGCATGCACGAACGCGCTCGTTCCGGTGGCCAGCCAGATGGTCAATCCGGTAAACAAGCTCTCCGCCGTCGGCGGCATTACCGACAATAATGGCGTCATCATAGAACTGCCGGCCGTGGGCGCCACCGGCGCGGCGACCGTGACTGGAACTTTGGTGTTCGGCATCAGCACGCAGTCAAACAACACCCTGTCTCCCAGTGCGACGGTGCTGACCACGGACGCTTTCTACGGCTATGTGAGCACCAATATCGCAAGTCTCAGCCAGACGGATGCGGACAGCTACTTCGACAGTGGCTCGAATGCCCTCTACTTCAATGACAGCAGCATTCCGACCTGCGCCGACAATACGGCGGGTCAGGGCTTCTTCTGTCCGGCGAGCACCGAGGATTTTACTGCCACCATCACCGGGACCAACAATCAGGTTGCCATGGTGAATTTCTCGGTCGCCAACTCCACGACGCTGTTTACCAATGAAGACAGTTTTGCCGCCTTCAGCAATCTCGCGGGCGCAGCCGGGACGAATGCGACGGCCATGGCCACTTTCGGCTGGGGACTGCCATTCTTCTACGGGCACAATGTCTACACGGCCATGGAACACCAGCTGGCGGGCAGCACCATGGGACCCTACTTTGCCTTCTGATTCGCCGCATAGACCCGGGTGTGTGCCCAGGTCTGCAGACCCACTGCCGCCAGCACGATGGGCAGGCCGATGAGCAGCTGCGCTGAAAAACGTTCGTGACCCAGCCACCAACCCACAAACAGGGCAACTGGCGGGTTCACATACGCGTAGCTCGTGGCGAGCGTCGCCGAGACACGTTCGACCAGGAAGCGGAAGGCTGAGAATCCGATCAGCGAACCGAACACCACCAGGTAGCACCAGGCAGCCCAGGGTCTTACCGCCGTCACGAACACCCAGTGTTCACGGGCGCAGGCGCTGACGATGAAACCGGCGACGCCGGCACAGAGCATTTCAGCGCCAAAGCCGGTGACGCCGGGAGGCAAGGCAACGCGTCGCGCCAGCACCGTGCCCAGGGACCAACACATACTGCCGCCCAGGACCACGGCGACGCCAAGGGGACTGGCTCGCAGGTCATGGCCCAGGAGCATGACCGCGATGCCGGCGGTGCCCACTGCCATGGCCAGCCATTCCAGACGGGCGGGACGCTCGCCGAACAGGCATGACCAAGCGGCCGTCGTGAGCGGAACACTGCTGACGAGTGCGACGGCAGCTCCGGAGCTGACCCAATGCTCGCCCATTGCCACCGTACCATTTCCGGCCAGGAGCAGCAGACACCCCACCAGCGCGGCGCCGCGCCACTGGGTGAGCGTCGGCAGCGGCGCCCCGCGCAGCATCTGCCACAGCAGAATCAGGCTGCCGGCCACCACGAAGCGCGTGCCCACGAAGAAGAAAGTGGGGAAGCCGGTGATGGCTACCTTGATGGCGTAGTAGGTCGTGCCCCACAGAATATAGACGGCCAGCAGGCAGGCGATGATTGCCGGCAGCGTGGTTCGGGGTTGGGCAGAGGTGGAGGCGGGCACGAAATCGTCGTTGCCTGGACAGCTACGGCGGTGCAGTGCAGGTTGCGTTCGGCTTCATGACTTCGGAGTAGGCCTTGCGGGCGAATGGCAGCGTCTGAGCAGGCCAGGTCGAGTTGTCGATGGTAATGGCCGGCAGCGTGATGGTACCCGTCGTCATGGTGTCGACCAGGGCATCCGAGGTCGGTACGCCCGGTTGCCAACCGGTGTCGTGTCGTTCTTCGAAGCGCATCTCGGCGAGGCTACCGGCATCGCTGGCCTGCGTCGCAGTCTTCAACTTCATGGTCACGTCCAGATTACCCTTGTCGCTGTGGCCACTGACCACCACCGAGTCGCCATCCAGATGGGCGTGCACACCACGCGGTGTCCGCAGCCGCAGATCCAGGGGGCCCACCGCGATGCCGATGAAGATGCCATGGAAGGGGTAGTAGGCCAGCTTCGGCGGACCATTGCTGCCATTGCAGTTGACCTGGATGTATTCCGCGTCCGGCGCGGTGATCTCCTGGTAGCTCCAGAAGCCCACCGTACAGGCAGGCAGAGCCAGGCTCGACACCATCAGCAGCGCCGTCCGCACGGGCACGACCCATCGCGGACGGCGCGTTTGGTGCGGCGCGATGACCGGAGCAGGTTCCCGCTGGCAGCATGACTGAGACGACATGACCTTGGCATCCTGCCATGACCGGCTTGTGGCGTCATGGACCTTTGATCAGGATGCGCGGTGACGCACCGGGCCCGGCTCCTTATACTAGCGGCCCCAATCACTCAGAGGGTCGCCCAAATGGCCACGGTTTCCATTCATCCGTCGGTAGACAACGGTATCAAGCCCGCGGCCAAGGACTTCGCCGGCGGCACCTTGGTGTGCAAGTGCAGCCAGAACCCGGTCGAGGTTTCCATCGGCGCGCAATCGGCGCATAACCATGCCTGCGGCTGCACCAAGTGTTGGAAGCCCAAGGGCGCTCTGTTCTCCGTCGTGGCGGTGGTGCCGCGCGATAAGCTCAAGGTCACCAAGAACGGCGACAAGCTCGCGATCGTCGATCCCAGCGCGACCATCCAGCGCTACGCCTGCAAGGCCTGCGGCACTCATATGTATGGGCGCATCGAGAAGAACCCGCATCCGCTGCACGGCCTGGATTTTGTCCACACCGAGCTGTCGCCGCAGAGCGGTTGGTCGCAGCCGGAATTCGCAGCATTCGTCTCCTCGATCATCGAAGCGGGAGCGGATCCGGCCAACATGGGTGCCGTGCGCGCGCGCCTGCGTGAGCTGAAGCTCGAGCCGTACGACTGTCTGTCGCCGCCGCTCATGGACTACATCGCGACCTTCGTGGCCAAGCAGTCCGGTGTCCTGAAGGCTTGATGGCATGGACGTCAGAGCAGCCGTAGCATTCGAAGCGGGCAAGCCACTCACCATCGAGACGGTGCAGCTGGATGGGCCGAAGGCCGGTGAGGTCCTGATCGAGGTCAAGGCGACCGGGATCTGCCACACCGACAAATACACGCTCTCCGGTGCCGATCCGGAGGGCCTGTTCCCCTCCATACTCGGTCATGAGGGAGCGGGCATCGTCGTGGACGTCGGGCCGGGCGTGCGCTCGCTGAAGAAGGGAGATCACGTCATTCCGCTCTACACGCCGGAATGTCGGGAATGCAAAAGCTGCACGTCACGCAAGACCAATCTGTGCACGGCCATCCGCGCGACCCAGGGCAAGGGCCTGATGCCCGATGGTGCCAGTCGCTTCTCGTTCAAGGGTAAGCCCATCTATCACTACATGGGCTGCTCGACCTTCGCCAACTACACGGTGTTGCCGGAAATTGCGGTGGCGAAGATCCGCGAGGACGCACCGTTCGACAAGGCCTGCTACATCGGCTGCGGCGTCACCACCGGCATCGGCGCCGTCATTTTCACCGCCAAGGTGGAACCGGGTGCCAACGTCGTGGTGTTCGGCCTGGGCGGCATCGGGCTCAACGTGGTGCAGGGTGCGCGGCTCGCCGGCGCCGACATGATCGTCGGCGTCGACACCAACCCGGCGCGCGAGAAACTGGCGCGGCAGTTCGGCCTGACGCACTTCGTGAATCCCAAGGATCTGAAGGGCGATCTGGTGGCGCACCTGGTCGAATTGACCAAGGGCGGCGCCGACTACTCCTTCGAGTGCATCGGCAACACCCAGGTGATGCGACAGGCCCTGGAATGCTGTCACCGCGGCTGGGGGCAAAGCATCATCATAGGGGTCGCGGCCTCCGGCCAGGAGATCGCCACCCGTCCCTTTCAGCTGGTCACGGGCCGAGTGTGGCGGGGCACGGCCTTCGGCGGCGCGCGTGGCCGCACCGATGTGCCCAAGATCGTCGACTGGTACATGGACCACAAGATCAATATCGACGATCTGATCACCCACAAGATGCCTCTGGAACGGATCAACGATGCCTTCGACCTGATGACTCGCGGTGAATCGATCCGCAGTGTCGTGGTGTATTGAAAGCCCATCTTGAAAATTGAAACACTAAGCGAACATCGCAGCTTCGAAGGAATCCAGGGCTTCTACCGTCACGACTCGCGCACCATCGGACTGCCGATGCGCTTCGCGGTCTACCGGCCACCGCAGGCAGCGATGCGGCCGGTGCCGGCGCTGTTTTATCTTGCGGGGCTGACCTGCACCGAAGAGACTGCGGCCATCAAGGCCGGTGCGCAGCGCGTCGCCGCCGAACTCGGATTGATGCTCGTCACCTGTGATACCAGCCCGCGCAATACCGGCATCCAGGGTGAGGCGGATGATTGGGAGTTCGGCGCCGGGGCCGGCTTCTATCTGAACGCGACGCAGCAGCCCTGGGCACGGTTCTATCGCATGTACGACTACGTGCTGGATGAGCTGCGCCAGACCGTGCTGGCCAATTTTGCGGCCGATCCTGCCCGCCTCGGGATTTTCGGCCACTCCATGGGAGGCCATGGTGCCCTGGTGCTGGCACTGCGCAATCCGCAGGTCTTCAAGTCCGTGTCGGCCTTTGCACCCATCTGTGCACCCAGCCGCTGTGCCTGGGGCCAGAAGGCCCTGCCGCGCTACCTGGGAGCGGATCAGGAGACCTGGAAGGCCTACGACGCGGTCGAAATCGTGACGGCGGCAGGCCGGGCGGTGTTCCCCGAGATCCTGGTCGATCAGGGTCTTGCGGACAAGTTCCTGCACCAGTCACAGCTGCTGCCGGAGCTGCTCGAAGCGGCCTGTGCGAGCGCCGGCCAGGCGCTGCGGCTGCGGCGGCACGAAGGCTACGATCACGGCTATTACTTCATTTCCACCTTCGTCGAGGACCATCTGCGGTTCCATGCAGCGCGCCTGTAGGGCGCCTGCTTGACCCGGTTTCTACCCGTCGGTAACATCATTACCCACGGGTAATTTCGTCCCTGAAATGGGGGCTCTCGTGCCGCCACCTCTGCGATTCGTCAGCGCCGCCTCCCTGTTCGACGGGCATGACGCGGCGATCAACATGATCCGGCGTCTGCTGCAGGCCGCCGGCGCCGAGGTCGTGCACCTGGGGCATAACCGTTCGGTTGCCGACATCGTGCGAGCCGCCATCGATGAGGACGCCGACGCCATCGCCGTGAGCTCCTACCAGGGCGGCCACAATGAATACTTCGCCTACATGGTGGACATGCTGCGTGCGTCGGGCAGTGCACACGTACGCGTGATTGTCGGCGGGGGCGGGACGATTGCGCCGGAGGAGATCGTCGCGCTGGAGAAGTATGGCGTCGAGAAGATCTATACGCCCGAAGACGGTCGGCGTCTTGGGCTAACCGGCATGATCGATGACGTGGTGAGCCGGGTGCGTTCCGTCACGCGGCCCGCCTTTGAGTTCGCGCCGCTGACGCCAGGAGATCATCGGCAGATTGCTCGCACCATCACGGTCCTGGAAGGCGCAGCGGGTGGTGTTGAGCTCATCCACCAGGCCATCGCCGGCCATCGCCGGCGCGCGCCCGTGGTGGGTATCACCGGCACCGGCGGCGCGGGCAAATCCTCCCTGAGCGATGAACTGCTGCAGCGTTTCGTCCGGCACCACCCCGGACGGCAGATCGCCGTGGTGGCCGTGGATCCGACCCGCCGGCGCGGCGGCGGAGCCCTGCTGGGTGATCGCATCCGCATGAACAGCTTGAGCCATGAGAACCTCTACATGCGCTCGCTGGCCACGCGCCGCCAGAACCTCGCCACTGCGGCGGTGCTCAAGGACGTGATCGGGCTGTACCAGCTGGCGGGCTTCGACCTGATCCTGGTGGAGACGGCCGGCACCGGTCAGAGCGATACCGAAATCGTCGACCTGGTCGACCTGCCGCTGTATGTCATGACCAGCGATTACGGCGCCGCCAGTCAGCTTGAGAAGATCGACATGCTGGACTATGCGGCCTGCATCGTCCTCAACAAGTTCGAAAAACGCGGCGCGCAGGACGCGCTGCGCGACGTACGCAAGCAATGGCGACGCAATCATCCGGATCAACTCAAGATTCCCGACGCCGAGGTCCCGGTCTATCCGACCATCGCCAGTCGTTTCAATGATCCGGGCGTCAACCGGTTGTTTGCGGCGATGACCCGACAGCTGGATGCGAAGGCGATCAGTCCCCTCATCTGGAGTGTCGCGGACAACGGTCCTACGGAATTTACCAGCCAGGCACCCCTGATTCCCGGTGCCCGCAGCCGCTACCTGGCGCAGATCGCGAACAGCGGGCGGCAGGCGCAGCACCGCAACGAGCTTGAGGCACAGGCCGCGCAACGGGCCTGCGGCCTTTATGGATCGCTGCAAGCGCTACCGGACACGGCGCTACCCCCAGCGCTCGACCCCTACCCGCAAGGGGTCCTGACGGCAGCCGATGCGGATGCAACCCGGCTGGCCCTGCGCGCGGCGTATAACCAGGCGCTGACCGCCATCGGGCCCGAAGGGGTCGAGGCACTCAAGGCCTGGCCGCAGCGCGTCCAGGCCGTCACGCAGGAGCGCTATAGCTACTCGGTGCGTGGACGGGAGGTATCGGGTGAGAATTACAGCGAGACCCTGAGCCATAGCCGCATTCCGAAGCTCTCGCCCCCGAACTATCGGGACTGGGGCGAGATTCTGCGCTTCATCCGCAATGAGAACCTGCCCGGCGCGTATCCCTACACGGCAGGCGTATATCCGTATCGTCGCGAGGAGGAAGACCCGATCCGCATGTTCGCCGGTGAAGGTCCTCCGGAGCGCACCAACCGTCGTTTCCTTTACCTGGCGCGTGGTCACGGCGCCACGCGCCTGTCGACGGCGTTCGATTCCACGACCCTGTATGGCGAGGATCCGGACCTGCGACCTGACATCTATGGTCGCACCGGAAACTCCGGCGTGTCGATTGCAACCGTGGATGACATGAAGAAGCTGTACTCAGGCTTCGACCTATGTGATCCGGCGACCTCCGTGTCCATGACCATCAACGGGCCGGCGCCGATGCTGCTGGCCATGTTCATGAACACGGCAATCGATCAGCGCATCGAGCGCTACCTTAAGGCTCAGGGTCGCTGGGAAACGGCGCAGGAGCGCCTGACCGAGCTGCGCTCGAGGACGCCGACGGTACCGCTTTACAAGGGCGAGCTGCCTGAGGGTCACGATGGGTCGGGGCTGGCGCTGCTGGGGATCAGCGGCCACGCGCTGGTGGCGCCCGGGGTGCTGAGCGAGACTGAGTACGCGCGTCTGCGGGCCGAGGCGCTGTCGCTGGTGCGCGGCACTGTCCAGGCCGACATCCTCAAGGAAGACCAGGCGCAGAACACCTGCATATTTTCCACCGAGTTCGCGATGCGCATGATGGGTGATGTGCAGCAGTACTTCATCGACCACGCCATCCGTAACTTCTACTCGGTGTCGATCTCGGGTTATCACATCGCCGAGGCCGGCGCGAACCCCATCAGCCAGCTGGCCTTCACCCTGGCGAATGGCTTCACCATAGTCGAGTACTACCTGTCGCGCGGTATGAAGATCGATGACTTCGCGCCCAACCTGTCGTTTTTCTTCTCCAACGGCATGGACGCCGAGTATGCCGTCATCGGCCGGGTCGCCCGGCGCATCTGGGCGCGCGCCATGCGCGAACTGTATGCGGCGGGCCCGCGCAGCCAGATGCTCAAATACCACATCCAGACCTCGGGCAGGTCGCTGCATGCGCAGGAAATCCAGTTCAATGACATTCGCACGACACTGCAGGCACTGTATGCGCTGTTCGACAACTGCAATTCGCTGCACACCAACGCCTTCGACGAGGCACTGACCACGCCCACCGAGCACAGCGTGCGACGCGCGGTCGCCATCCAGCTCATCATCAATCGGGAACTGGGTTTGAATCGGAACCAGAATCCCTGGCAGGGCTCATTCGTGCTCGAGGGGCTCACCGATAGCGTGGAAGAGGCGGTGTACCGTGAGTTCGAAGCCATCAGTGAACGCGGCGGTGTGCTGGGTGCCATGGAGACCATGTATCAGCGGGGCAAGATCCAGGAGGAGAGCCTGTACTACGAGACCGCCAAGCACGATGGCAGCCTGCCCATCATCGGCGTCAATACCTTCCTCGCCGTCGAGGAGGGCAGTGAGGCGCGCGTCGGGACGGCATTGATTCGCTCCACTGAGGAGGAGAAGCAGGATCAGGTGGCGGCCGTCCAGGCCTTCCAGCATCGCAATGCGGCAGCCGCGCCGGCCGCCTTGAAGGCGCTGCAGGCGGTGGCCGCGGCGGGCGACAATGTGTTCGCATCGCTGCTGGATGCCGTCCAAGTGTGCTCGCTAGGCCAGACATCGCGCGCGCTCTACCAGGTCGGCGGTCAGTACCGCCGCAATGTCTAGCGCGGCATCAGAGTATTGGCGAAGACGCGACCAAAGGCTTCGCCGACCTCGGCCGGGTTCAGCGACGCATCCTTGTGATACCAGTGACTGATCCAGTTCAGGGCTCCGGCGATCGCAAAGGCCGTCATTTTTGGATCACAGGGCGCAATGGAGCCGTCCTTGATGCCTTCCCGGATCAAACCCCTGATGCGCTGATCGATTTCTGATTTCAGAGACCTGATGCGCCCGCTCATCGCGGGACTCAAGTCCTGATCCTCGGCGCGTACCATGCACCAGCCGAACTCGCCGGCGATCGCGCTGCCATAGTGACGGATCAGAACCAACAGCTTCTCGCGCGCGCACTCCTTGGAGGGTGCCAGTTCGCCGAACACGGCCTTGATTTCATCGAGCCCGGTGCGGAAGCACTCAAAGAGAATCTCTTCCTTATTGGCCACATAGTAATAGATCGTCGGCTTGGTGACGTTCAGGGTCGTGGCCACATCCTCCAGCGATGTGTTGTGATAGCCGTGCGCGCGAAAGGCGCGGGCCGCCGCCAGGATCACGGCCTCGCGCTTGAGCTGTCGCGACTTCTGCCGGGAGTCGCTCCACGGGGAGTCGCTGAATGCCGCGGGGCCGGGTGCAGGCTTCTTCACCGGCAGATTATGGTCCGGTATGAAAGTTACCGGCAAGTAGGTTTGGGGCTGCCGCCCTGTGCTAGGCTCGTTTGGGCGCACCGGGGGGTATCGCGAAGGCGATGGAGCGTCGTGCATGATTATCGAGCGTGAAGACCAGGTGACCGAGGCGGTGCTGAGCGAGACTCAGCGTATCGCGGATCCGCGCCTCAAGGAGATCATCCAGGCGCTGATCAGACACCTGCATGGATTTGCCCGGGAAGTGCGCCTGAGCGAGCAGGAATTCAATTCCGCCATCAATCTCGTGAGCGCCCTGGGCCGGCTCACCACCGATAGCCACAATGAGACGCGCCTGATCGCCGGCTCTCTTGGGCTGTCGACCCTGGTATGCCTGATGAACAATGCGGGTACGACGGCAAATCTGCTCGGCCCCTTCTGGCGTAAGGATGCACCGTACGTCGACAACGGCGGCTCCATCGTCCGCTCGCCAACGCCCGGCGACCCGTTGTTTTTCAACGGACTGGTAGTCGACACGGAAGGCAAGCCGATCGCGGCTGCCCATGTGGACGTGTGGCATGCCTCCACCAAGGGCCTGTACGAGAACCAAGATCCGAGTCAAGCGGATTGGAACCTGCGGGGTCGTTTCACCACCGATGCAACGGGCAGCTTCCGGTACCGGACCATCAAGCCCTCGGGCTACCCGGTGCCGGCCGGCGGGCCCACCGAGAAGCTGTTGAACGTGCAGCACCGCCACCCCTTCCGACCCGCGCATCTGCATGCGCTGGTCTACAAGTCGGGCTTCAAGACCATTGCTTCCCAGGTGTACTCGGATGACGATGAGAATCTGACGACCGACGCCCAGTTCGGCGTGACTCGGAACGCCATCGGGCACTGTGTCCGGCATGACCAGGAACCGGCGCCGGACGCTGATATCAAGGGGCCCTGGTACAGCATGGCCTATACCTTCGTGCTCAAGCGCGGTGAGTCGTGGCTGCCCACGCCACCCGTTTCAGCCAAAAGCAATGTGGCGGCGACCAGCATGAAGGGGACCGAGTAATGGCCGCGGCTGGGGCAGGGGGGCTGAGCTGGGAGGCCATGGAATCGCGGATTCGAGGTTATTTCGATGATTGCAATTCCGGAGACATCGAGCGGGTGGCGTCCAACTTCGAACCGCACGGCGTGCATTATTTTCCGCCGGGTACCTATGACGGGCCGTTCCGCGGCGCGCAAACCATCGGCGCGAAATGGAGCGCGGCGGTCAAGAACCTGGGCTCGTTTTGGACGGTTGATCAGGTGCTGTGTGACCCACGCACACGCCGCGCCGTCATCGAATGGACCCATTTCAAACGCGCCTCCGGGATCGTGCTGCGCGGCGATGAGTGGTACGTGTTCAGCGACCGTGGGCTGATCGAGGAGATACGGGCCTACTACGCTTCACCGCAGGACCCCGCGCTCAAGCAGCTCGAGCTGGGTGGTTTTGACTATGCCGGCCGCGGCTACCCGCTGCGGGCACCCTAGCATGGAGTATTTCGAAACCCGACGCATTATGCTTGATGGCGCAGTCGTGGAAATGCAGCGGCGGGGCGAAATACTGGTCGCCCAGGATGGCCGGCAGATTGCCTGCGATGAAGCCCTACATCTGCCGCCGGTCGAGCCGAGCAAGATCATCTGCGCGCATCTCAACTACCGCAACCGGGTGGAGGAGCTGAAAACCACTGCGGGCCCGGCGCCGAACTACTTCTACAAGCCACCCTCATGCCTGGTCGGCCATCGCAGTGCCGTGGTTCGGCCGCGCGGCTGCCGGTTTCTGAACTATGAGGGCGAAGTGGCCCTCGTCGTCGGGCGCACCGCCCGCGACATCCGTAGGGCCGAGGCAGCCCAGTACATCGCCGGCTACACCCTGGCCAACGATTACGCGCTGCATGATTTTCGCGAGGCGGATCGTGGGTCGATGGTCAGGGTCAAGGGCGCGGACACGCTCGGCCTGGTTGGACCCGGGCTGGTGCGCGGCTGGCAGCCCGCCGGGCAGGTTCTGCGAACCTACGTCAATGGTCAGATCGTTCAGGAGTCGAGCCTGGAGGGAATGCTCTGGGACATGAGCTACCTGCTCACGGATCTGGCCCGTATGATGACGCTGGTTCCTGGCGATCTGATACTGACCGGAACTCCTGCAAACTCCCGACCCGTCCAGCCCGGCGACTCGGTAGTCGTGGAAGTTGAAGGACTCGGCCGGCTCGAGAATACTATTGTGGAAGGCGCAGCGCCGGTTTCCGCCGAGGCGGGATGGCCCCCGGCCGCATCGGAGAAAGTGCTGGGCGTTGCGTTGGGCGAGAAGTTGAGAGAGTAGCGACCCTTTAGCCACCTGCATCGGAGACCCCCGAATGAGCCCCATACAGATGTTCGCGGCGCTGATTACCAGCCCCCGGCGCTTCTTTACCGAGCTGGAGAAGAATCCGCGATTTGCGGTGCCGATGATTTTGCTGCTGGTGGCCAATATCGGCATGATCATCTGGTTCTACTCCACCGTCGATATTAACGCCTTCGTCACTCAAACCCTCAGCGCGCGTAACCTCAACGCCGCGCAGCGCGCCCAGGCCGCTGCATTCATGGGCCGTAATACGCTCATGGGTAGTGCGGTAATCGGCGGCATCATCGGTCTGTTCGTCGTGCAGCTGGTGGAGGCCTTCTATTATTTTTTCATCTATGAGTTTCTTGATGTACGAAAGTCGTTCCGGCAGTGGTTTGCGCTGACCTGGTGGTGCGGCCTGCCGGCGTTGATTACCGCGGTAGGCGCGGCGGTCATGCTCCTGTTCAGCCATTCCTCGGGTTCGCTCAGCGTGCTGTCGCCCTTTTCTCTGAACGCGCTGTTCTACCACTTTGACCCCGCGGACACCGGCTATACCTTATTGAACAGCATTACCCTGGTGCAGCTGCTGAGCCTGGCGTTGACGGTGATTGGCGCGCACACCTGGTCGCAACGGTCCTGGGCGTTGAACGGTACAGTCGTCATCCTGCCGCGGGTGCTGCTCTACGGCATCTGGGGCTGGTGGGTCTTCTTCAGGTGAAGTGTCCGCGCGAATGTCCGCTGTCCGCGCCGGCGGACAATCCGGTGACCGCCAATCAGCATTGCCTGACTCAGGAACACTGACGATACAAGCACTTACGGAGAAAGCGCGCGCTGGCACAGCGCGTGCACACCTGGCTCATGAATCTGCGCGCGCACGCAGCAGTGGGAGCCAGTGGCAATGGTTGATCAAAGTCGACGATCCTTCATGGTTGGCGCAGGGTTCGCAGCGGCGGCCTCGGTCAGCTCATTCCCGCAACGCGCGCAAGCCAAGGTGGACGAGCCGGGCGTCGAGGCTGCGCCTGACCTGGCCCCGCTGATTGACGCCGAGCGCAAGAACATTCTTGCGAGCATGACCAAGGAGGATATTCCCGGCGCCGCCATCTGCCTCATCGCGGCAGGCAAGCCCGTCTGGATCGAAGGCTTCGGCGTCACCGACCGGCGGTCCAACCGCAGAGTCACCGACCGTACAATTTTCAGCGTGCAGTCAGTGTCCAAGAACTTCACCGCCACGGCCATCATGCTGGCGGTGCAAGGGGGACTTCTAGATCTGGATGAGCCGATCACCACCTATCTGCCGGAATTCACGGTGCACAGTCGCTACGAAACGGCCCCTGAAGCAAGGATTACCCTGCGGCTGCTGCTGAGCCACCGCGCAGGATTTACCCATGAGGCGCCGGTCGGGAACAATTTCGAACTGGGAGTTGCGGACTTCGACGCCCATGCCCGCAGCATCTCGCAAACCTGGCTGCGGTTCCCGGTCGGTGAGCGGGCGCGCTATTCCAATTTAGGCGTCGATCTGGCCGGCTATATATTGCAGACCGTGAGCAAGAGGCCCTTCGCGAGCTGTCTTAAGACGATGCTCCTCGATCCGCTTGGCATGCTCGATACCACGGCCGACGCGCAGGTATACACACGGCGCGCCGATCGGGCCGTAGGCCATGATATGGGCTACACGAACCTTCCGGTGGCGATTCCGATCGTCCCCTCTGGCGGGGTGTACACCAGTGCGCGTGATATCGCCGCCTATCTGATGTTCCACCTGAACCAGGGCAAGCTCGAGTCGAAGACGGTGCTGGACGCGAAGCTGTGGCAGGAGATGCACGGCTTCTCACTGGGAGGCAACTATAGTCTCGGCGTCGTGCG
This sequence comes from Steroidobacteraceae bacterium, assembly GCA_035943195.1. GTDB lineage: Bacteria > Pseudomonadota > Gammaproteobacteria > Steroidobacterales > Steroidobacteraceae > DAIDKA01. The sequence goes on along the minus strand of DASZCK010000165.1, from coordinate 2,214 downwards.
CGACGACTTGCGCTACGGGGATACCTCCCTGCGCCAGCTGAGTCACGATGGAGGTGGATATGGCTTTGGCTGCTCATTGAGCTACTACCCGCAAGCGCAGCTGGCCCGGGCGGCGTTTTTCAACCGATATGCCGACGCCGGCACCGAGTTTGGGGCGGCTCCCGTGGAGCAGCTCCTCACCCGGCGTTATGGAGCGCGCAAGCCGCGGCTTCCGCCACAGGATCTGTCCGTCATCGAGCCCGGACGCAAGCAGCTCGAACAATTCGTGGGGACCTACCTTGGGCGCGTTGTCCCAACGGCGGTGGAGATGAAGATTCAGAACGATAAGCTCGGTCTGCAGCTAGGATCAATATTTCTACCGATGCAATTTACCTCTCCGGTCGATGTGTTCGGTCCGACCCCCACGGGCGATGCGGTGATGTCGCGCTACTATCCGGCGCACGCTGATGTGGGTGCCCATTTTGAGTCTTCGATCGAGGACCTCAGCATCGACTATAACGACGGGCCTCATGATCCGCCCGGACCGGACCGGTCTTCTTGGGAAAAATATCTGGGCGCATACCAAGTCTCCGCATGGGGTCGGCCCGACGGAAAAAAGACGATTCATCGGAAGAACGGATACCTCTATCTCGATGATGTCCGCCTGGTCGTGGAGTTTGAGCCGGGCCTTTTTTTCACCTCTGACGGCGAGGCGGTCGACTTTCGGCCCGCCATACCCACGTGGAGGAACATTCGTCTGGAACGCGCCACGGCAGGTTGATGCTGAATTACTACGGTCGCCTGGCGTTGGTCAGCTTCCGGCGCAGTTGGAAGCTGACCCTGCTGATGGTGGTGGCCATTGCACTTGGCGTCGCCATGACGATGACGGCGTACACCGTACTGTACGTCATGTCGCGTGATCCCATTCCCGAGAAATCCCGGCAGCTCTTTTCAGTCCAAATCGACAACGGTGGCCCGCGCAGTCGAACTTCCGGGGAGATCGAACCGCCCGACCAGGTGAGTTATCGAGACGCAATGGCGCTGCTGAGGGCGCGCGCCGCCAGGCGGCAGGTCGCCATGCATCAGTTGTCACTGACGGTGACGCCCGCCGATCGCCGGCTTAGACCCTTCACGATTTTCGGCCGGGCCACCTCGGCGGATTTCTTTGCCATGTTCGATGTGCCCATGCTCTACGGGCATGGTTGGGATCTGGCGGACGAATCACGGTCCGTCCCCGTGGTGGTGTTGAGCGAAAAACTGAACCTTCGCCTTTTTGCCGGCGCGAACAGCATTGGGCGGTCGGTGAACCTGGACGGTGGCGTCTATCAAGTCATCGGTGTCGTCGGCAGTTGGGACCCGAAGCCGCGCTTTTACGATGTGGTCGGCGGCCAGAATTTCGATGAGGGCGAGGATGCCTACCTGCCGCTTGCCGTATCGATCGCGCGACGCATGGGCACGGCTGAATACATTACCTGCAACGCCGGTACCGGCGGGGCCAGCTTTGCTGACCTGCTGCGCTCCGAGTGCGTGTGGCTTCAGTTCTGGGTGGAGCTGCCGACTGCGCGTGATGTCATCCGCTACCTGAGCTTTCTGAACAACTACGCACAGGATCAGCAGCGCTCCGGGCGCTTCAGCTGGCCGCCCAACAATCGGCTGCGCAACGTACGTGATTGGCTGGTCGCGCAAAAGTGGTGCCGGATGACGCAAAGGTATCGGTCATCGTCGCGTTTGGATTCTTTGCGGTTTGCCTGGTGAGCGCGCTGAGCCTGATGCTGGCAAAGGAGTTCGCGCGCGCATCCCAAATCGGCATGCGACGCGCAATGGGCGCGAGCCGTCGGGACGTCTTCGCGCAGGTGGTCGTAGAGTCCGGTGTGGTCGGCCTGCTGGGAAGCGCCTTGGGCCTCGGTCTCGTCGTCGGATCACTTTGGCTCATGCGCACGCTGTTCCCTGCCGGGATGGGCCGAATCGCGCAACTGGACGCGACGCTGGTTGCGGAGACGATTGTGTTTGCGGTTGTGGCGACCCTCATCGCCGGCGTCTACCCGGCGTGGTCTTCGATGCGCGTAGCGCCGGCGCTACAGATCAAGGGCGGCTAGCGCGGGCAGTCCATGGACATCGTGCCGATATTCAACGCGCTGAGGCGCAGCAAGGCCGGGCCATTGCTGGTGATCGTGCAGATTGCGTTGACCTTGGCCATCCTCAGCAATGTCGTGTGCGTGATTGTCGGGGGGGGGG
>DASZCK010000164.1:0-26443 GCA_035943195.1 Steroidobacteraceae bacterium | reverse complement strand
ATAGGTCGCCGCATTCAGGTGCAGCCAGTCAAATCCGGTGCGCGCGGCATTGGGGCCGGGACTGGCCTTGATCGCGGCGCGGGCCGCGGCGCTGAAGCCCATCTCGCCGATGTGGTTCCCCGCCGTCCACTCCCAGGCGATTTTCCCATCGGGCGTAATTTCTATGAGGCGGTCGTCTTCGAGGGGCACATCGGCGACGTCGGGCAACGTATGGCTGATATGCGTGAGCATCAGCATTCTGCCAGCAACGGCAGCCGGCTCGGCTCCCGGCGAATAATAGCCAGCCGGAAAATCGGCGCGCTGCCAGTCATGATGCTGGCGCACCGACCAGATGGTCTTGCCGTCGGGCATCTGAACCTGCACGTTGTGGCCGAACTGCCAGACGACGTTGCCCGCGAAGTCGCGCTGCACGATCTCGAGCGATTCCTGATGAGGTGCGCGCGCGCCAGTTGCCGCGATGACCATGCCGCCTGGCAGCACTCGCGCGGGGCCGCCGGCTGAATTGTCGTAACCATCCCAGCGCTTGACGACGCTGCCATTCATATCGATGACCAGCACCGCCTGTGTGCCAAGCGGTGACAGCACCGTGTAGCCGTTCCAGGTCGCGCTGGGGTCGTAAACGGTCGTGCCCGTCGGGTAGACGGTGGGCGCGGCGCCGGCCGAGCCGACCTCAGCAACGACTAGAATGGCGGCGAGAAGCGTGAATCGGGCCACAAGGGTCTCCTGGCAGAATCGTGAGCAGTGGAATGCAATGGGCAGACATCACGGTGGTGTGGTGGCCGGGTCGCTCCAGACGCGACGCACGAGGTCGACGAACCGCGGGTCGCTGCGGATCGGATCGAAGTAGGGATGAACTTTGAGGAACTGCAGAATATTCGACTGCTCGAGGTAGGCCTGCTCGAGCGCGCGAAAGGCAGCCTCCTTGTCGCCAAGGCCGAGATAGGCATTCACGAAAGACGCAGCCGGTACGTAGCCCACTGCCTGGCGGCGCCGCAGGTCGTCGAGCAGCTTCAGGGCATCGGCGCGCCGTCCGGACCGGGCATAGGCGCGAATGAGCACGCCGACCGCGGCCGGGCTGCCCTGCGAGGCCGCAACCACCTTTTCGAGCAGCGGCACAGCTTCGCGATCTTGCCCCGTCACGGCGAACACGAATCCGAGCGTCGAGAGGGTTTCGACGTTGTCCGGCTGCACGGCGAGTACGCTGCGCAGCTCCCCTATCGCCTCCTCGTAGCGACGCGCCTGGAAGAAGATCCACGCCACTTCCCAGCCCGGCATGGCGATGGGGTCGAGCCGTTGCCCGCTTTGCACCCAGGAGATGGCCTCGTCCGTGCGTCCCTGGCACAGGAGCCATAAAGCGAATCCCCCGTGAGCTGACGCATCGTTCGGGCTCAATTCCAGCGCGCGGCGATACTCCGCCTCAGCATCCCGCCAATGCCATTGTTCCTGTTCGATGTTCGCCAGCAGCACGTGCGCGTCGGTGAGATTCGGATCCAGTTCGAGCGCCTTGCGGGCCGCGTCGATCGCCTTCGGGCGTGTCTCACCGGGTGTGCCGCCGACCGCGACCGTGCCCAGCATACTGTAAGCCTCGGAGAGACCCAGATAGGCCGGCGCGAACGTTGGATCGAGTTGGATCGCGCGCTCGAAGGAGTCGACGCTTCTGTCGTAGTCCGCCTTGCCGCGGCTCCTATCGTAGGCGAAGCGTCCTTTGAGATAGTTCTCGTAGACCTCAGGCGCTACGGTGCGCACCGCCGCGAGCCGCTCACGCTCGGCCCCGGTGACAGTCACTTCGACCCTCATGGCGATCGCTTGCGCGAGCTCACTCTCAAGCCCAAGTGCGTCCTTGAACTCACGATCATAGGTTTCGGACCAGAAATGCTCATCGCTCGCCGCGCGGATCAGCTGCACCGTGACGCGGATGTGATTGGCCTCGCGCGCGACCGAGCCTTCCACGAGCGCATCAACACCGAGCCTTCTGCCGATCTCCGGTGCCGAAACAGAAGGATCCCTGAAACGCAGCACCGAGGTGTGGGAAATGACCCGCAGGTCGCGCAACTGCGCGAGGCGCCCGATCAGGGCCTCGGTCATACCATCGGCAAGGTAGTCCTGAGCGGTATCGCCCGAGAGGTTCCGGAGCGGCAGAACGGCGAGCGAGCTGATCTTAGGCCCGACACCGTGCGGAGCCCCGGCGCGGTGCAGGACGTAGTACGGGACTGCCGCTAGGACCAGGACCACGAGGGCCATGACCACCAGCGGTCGGCGCCTCCAGTAGGGGCGCGGTAATTCGCCTGCGTTCTCGGTCGGCGCGGGGCGCTCGAAGAGCCCGCCGCGACTCTGGCGCCACGCATCGAGCTCGGAGGCGAGCGCATAGACCGAGCCGCGCTTGTCATGCTGATGGCGGTGGACCGGCATGCCCTCGCGCCGCTCCCAGCGTTGGACGGTCGTCACATCACGCTTCAGATACGCGGCAATCGCCTTCCAGGAGTCCAGGCGCCCGGGTACGGATCCAGACATGTCTTTCTTCTACTTGATGGATCCCGAGGTTCCGAGTCGAACCGCACCATTCTAGTCCTACGGGACGGGGCGGTAAAAGGCGGTATTAGGCGGCAGCGCGTGAATCCCGCGCATTACCGTTTGACCGCGTGCACCGGCGCGACCGATGGTCGGCGCTGCCCGGGCAGGAGCCCGTGTACATCCCAATGCGGGCCACCGATGAAACACAAAGAATTTGGAGATTCCCCATGAAAAGCAAATGGTTGAGCAGGAAGGCGCGTGACCGGGCCGTGCTCGCATCGCTGGCGCTGGCCGCCGCGACGGCCGCCGCCTGGCTGCCCGTGTCTGCCCAAGTCCCGCCCCTGCTTCCGGCGCACCTCTCCGGGCTGCTCAACGACTTCACGCCATCAAGCGTCAACGGCGCGACGATCAAGGGGGGCCCGTGGGAAATGCACGGCAAGTGGGCGGTTGAGATCAACGAATTCTTCAAGACCGCGACGTTCTCGGCGGAGATGTCGATGGAGACGGGAGATTTCGTGAACGCGAGCCCGACCTTCGATCCCGGAACGCTCAATGCCCACACTCACCACATCACCATGACGGGCGCAAAGATCATCCCGGGCTTTGCCGGCTGCCCCTCGAGCGTGGGTGCCACGCCGGTGACCACTACGGGTTTTCAGATCCAGGGAATGGTGCATGTCACCGGCAACGGGGAGCCTGCGCCTTTTGAGGTCCCGGCAGGTGTCACCAATCCCGCCCCCTCACAGTTGATCGCCTCGCCGCTCACGATCTGCATCACCGGCGGCACCCGCGTCCAGTACTCGAACATCACGATCGAGTTCGGAGCGCCGGCAGCGACGCACTTCGGTCCGCAGGCCATCCATGGCGTCATTGTGAAGTGCGACGCACCCTGGCTGCGCGAGTCCGGCGTTTGCGCAGATCCGCGCACGGAGTGAGCGCGCCATGACCAATGGTCCGCGCCGATGAGCGGCGCGGACCCGTTAGGTGGGTTTTCAGCCGCACTGCCGCAGCGCGCCACGAGCGTCCTGTTCCGTCACAGTTGCTGTATCATTTCAATCCGGATGTTTTTCTGAAGGCGACAGAGTGTCCACCGCGAATCGTCTGCTGGTCGCGATGGCAGGAACGTTCGGGGTCGTCGGAGTGATCGAGCCACATGTCCCGCATGTCGGCACACCCTTGTCTCCGTTGGACACGGCTCATGGCTTGGTCATGGCGGTCTTGCTCTTTAGCTGGTGCAGGGCGGACGCTGCGGCCAGGGGACTTCGGCCACCGGCAGCGGCACCGATCCTGGTCGCACTGATCGCGATAGTGGGGGTGCCGTACTATTTCATCAGGGTGCTACCGTTTCCCAGGGCCCTGGCGGCTATAGGGAAGTCGCTCCTATTCTTCCTAATGCTGCTGGTCGTGTACTTCGTCTGCTACTTTCTCAGCGTGAAAGTCAGCTAACAGGCCTTCCGGCGCGCCACCGCGACAGCCGCGATACCCTCCCGTAGACGGTAGGAAGCTGTCGCCGTTGCGACGCTCAGCGCGGCGCGCCGGCCGGCGGTGGCGCCTTGGCCTGATTGGCCCGCTCGATGAGGTAGGCGCGGATGTTCTCCAACTCCTCTGGACTCACCGTCCCCTTGAAGGAGGCCATGCCCCCGTCCTGCATGGCGCCGTCGATCACGATGGTGCGCATGACATCTGCGGTGTTGATCGCAGGTGAGTAGCGCAGGTCCGGGAACGCCCCGCGATTCGCATAGGCGGTGTCGTGGCACATGGCGCAATGATCTGCAAAGGCCTGCTGTCCGGCGGCGATGACTGCCTTTGAAGCAGTAGAAGGCGGTGGGTTCAGCACCCGCGGCGGTGGCGGCGGTGGCGCCGGCGGCAGCGCGGCGCCACCCTTCAGCTTGAACACCAGCAATCGCGACTGATTGCTCATGCCGTAGGGCACTAAGCCGTAGCCCGCCTCCACGGCCACATATTCCTCGCCGCCTACCTCGAAGGCCGAGGCGGCGGCCACCACGCCGGTCTGGGCCTCGAAGGTCCACAGCGGCTGACCGTTGTCCGCGCGGTATGCAATGAACTGGCCCTTGTTGGTGCCCTGAAAGACCAATCCACCGGCGGTCGCGAGGGTGCCATCCCCGATATTGCCATGCGCCGGCGAGCGCCAGACCTCGCGCTCCTTGATGGGGTCCCAGGCGATCAACTGTGAGGTCGCGGTACGCGGCGCGGTGGAGTGCTGTGCGTCGTAGGTCGATTGCGGTAACCCGGTGGCCAGACCCGTTATCGAGGACATGGGTTTACCGTTGAAGGTGTCGGCCGCCTTCATCAGTCCACTGGTCTCAATGACCGAGAAATAGGCCAGTCCGGTCTGCGGGTCGTAGGAGAAGGGATGCCAGGCGTGAGCGCCCTGGCCACCGGGCTGCACGATCGCAATCTTGCGCGTGATGTCGTAACGGTCGATGGCGGTCATCTGCGGTTTACCGCTGACCGGATCGATGCCGCTGGTCCAGGTTACGGGGACGAAGTTCTTCGCCGAGATGACCTTACCGGTTTTCGCATCCAGCACGTAGTACACGCCATTCTTGGAGGCCTGCATCAGTACGCGGCGCGCACGGCCGTCGATCTTCAGATCCGCCAGCATCAAGGGGGAGGTGGCATCGTAATCCCACTCATCGCCCGGTGTTTCCTGGTAGTGCCAGACGTAGTGACCGGTATCCGGATTCACCGCAATGATGGAGGCGATGTAGAGGTTATCGCCACCGCCATCGCCGCGGTACTGACGGTTCCAGGGAGAGCCGTTGCCGGTGCCGATGAAGAGCAGGTTCAGGCGTGAGTCATAGACGATGCCGTCCCACACCGTCCCGCCGCCACCCCACTTCCAGAAGTCGCCGTTCCAGGTGCTCAGAGCGGTCTTGAGATACGGGGGCTGCGGGCCGTCGGCCGGGTTGCCGGGCACGGTGTAGAAGCGCCACAGCTGCGTGCCGGTTTCGGCATCGTAAGCGGAGATGTAGCCGCGGACGCCGAATTCTGAACCGGCATTGCCGATGATGACCTTGCCGTTGGCAATGCGCGGTGCGCCGGTGCTGGTCATCGGCTTGTCATGATCGAGGGTCAGCGTGGTCCACGCCACCGCTCCCGTGCGAGCGTCAAGCGCCACCAGCCGCCCGTCATAGGTCGACACGTAGATGCGACCCTTCCAGGCCGCCACGCCGCGATTCACCAGGTCGCAGCAGCCGCGCCCGGCAAATTCGCCGGGAACCTTGGGGTCATACGCCCACAGCAGCTTGCCGGTGCGAGCATCGACTGCCTTGACCTTGCTCCAGGCCGTCGAGAAATACAGCACCCCATCAATGGCCAACGGTGTCGCTTCCTGACCGCGGTTGCTGTCGAAGTCCAGGTACCACGCCAGCGCCAGCTGGTTTACGTTGTCCGTATTGATTTGTTTGAGCGGGCTGTAGCGCTGTTCGTCCGTGGTACGGCCCACGGTCAACCATTGACCGGGCTCAGAAGCTGCTTTGCCCAGCCGTGCACCATCCACGGCCGCGGGTCCGGCCTGCGCCAAAGCGCACTGCAGCAGTGCGACCGACAGCCACGGCCCGATCAGTTTCGAATAGCCAGTCATGAAAGTCCCCCTTCCCGGCACCGACTGTATGACTTGCGCGGTTGCCGGCGCAACGCCAGACTCTGCCTCCGCCCCCCACGCTGCGGTCAACAGGAGAGCGAGCATGTGCGAGCAAGACGATTTCAATGAGATGGTTCAGTACCAGCGCCGGGGCCCAACCCTGTCGCGACGGCAATTCGGCGCGCTCTCCGTTGGTGCCGGGTTGGTCTCGCTGGTGCCCGCGGGTGCCTATGCCGCCGCTACCACGGGTGCCGACGTCGAGATCAAGACGCCCGATGGCACCTGCGATGCGTTTTTCGCTCATCCGACCAAGGGCAAACATCCTGCCGTATTGATCTGGCCGGACATCTTCGGCCTGCGGCCCGCATTCAAGCAGATGGCCACGCGCCTCGCCGAGTCAGGCTATTCGGTGCTGGTCATCAATCCCTTCTACCGGATCCAGAAGGCCCCGACCTCGCCCGATCATCCGGATTTCAACGACCCCGCGACACGCACCAAGCTGACGGGACAGATGGGGTCGCTGTCACCCGCCACTGCGAAGACCGATGCGGGCGCCTTCGTCCCCTGGCTCGACAAACAGTCATCCGTGGACACGAAGAAGAAAATGGGTACCACCGGCTACTGCATGGGCGGCCCGTTCACCTTCCGCATGGCCGCGCAGTTCCCGGATCGCGTCGGCGCCATCGCCACCTTCCACGGTGCCGCACTTGCCACCAAGGCGCCGGACAGCCCGCACCTGCTGATACCGAAGATGAAGGCCAGCGCGCTCATCGCCATCGCCGAGAGCGATGACAAGCAGGATCCAGCGGCCAAGGACACGCTGAAAGCAGCATTCACCGCCGCCGGACTGCCGCACGAGGTGGAGGTCTATGCCGGCACCAAGCACGGCTGGTGCCCGCCCGACACCGCCGTCTACGACCATGATGCGGCCGAGAAGGCCTGGTCACGGCTGCTCGCCACCTTCGGGAAGGCCCTGGCGTAAGTCATGAACAAGCTCATCGGGCTCGGCTGCATGGGCATGTCGGGCATGTATGGGCCGAGTGATCGCACGGAGAGCATCGCCACCATCCATGCGGCGCTCGCCGCCGGCATCACCCTGCTCGACACCGGCGATTTCTATGGCATGGGGCACAACGAGCTGCTGATCCGTGATGCCTTGATCGGACAGCCGCGCGATTCGCTGCAGATCAGCGTGAAGTTCGGCGCGCTGCGCGGACCGGACGGGGCCTGGCTGGGCTACGACAGCCGCCCCGCCGCCATCCGCAACTTCCTGAGCTACTCGCTGCAGCGTCTGGGCACGGACTACATCGACATCTACCGCCCCGCGCGACTGGATCCCGGGGTGCCGATCGAAGACACGGTGGGCGCCATCGCCGATCTCATCAAGGCCGGCTATGTGCGCCACATCGGACTGTCCGAAGTCGGCGCGACGACGCTGCGTCGTGCCGCCGCCGTGCATCCCATCTGCGATCTGCAGATCGAGTATTCCTTGATTTCGCGCGGCATCGAGGCGCAGATCCTGCCGACCTGCCGCGAGCTCGGCATCGACATCACCGCCTATGGCGTGCTGTCACGCGGTCTCATCAGCGGTCACTGGACCCGGACTTCCGCACAGGCCAAGGACTTCCGCGCTTTCAGCCCGCGCTTTCAGGGCGAGAACCTCAAGACCAATCTGGCCCTGGTCGAACGGCTGCGCAGCGTCGCCGAATCGATCGGCGCCAGTGTCGCGCAGGTGGCCATCGCCTGGGTGGCGGCCCAGGGCACGGACATCATTCCACTGGTTGGCTCACGCACCCGCAAGCAGCTCACCGAGGCCCTCGGCGCCCTGTCACTGCAGCTCACGGCCGAGCAGCTCGAAGAGCTCTCGCTGGCCGTACCTCAGGATGCTGCCGCCGGTGGCCGCTACCCGGCAGCCGCGCTCGAACACCTCGACAGCGAGAAATGACTTCTGCGGGTCGTTAGGTCAGCGTGACATCGCGCCAGCCGCGGGCAGGCCGGTGGCCAGTACGATCTGCAGGGCCTCGGCCGGCTTGAAACCCTTCCTCAGCAGAGCGTCGTAGAGGTTCCGCCTGAAGGCCGCAATGCTTTCGGCGGTCTCCGGCTTTTCGGCGATCTTCAGTTGCGCCAGAATCCTGGCTTCCGCCATTCGCCCCATCGTGGGACCCATGGCACCGTACCCACTCGCACGTAACGCATGGTCCCTCTCCTTAGGTTTCAAGGATTCTTCGAGTCCGACTCCGGTTCATAAATCCGGGTAACGCCCGTGAACAGCGGCTTGCCGCTGGCATCCCTGATCGCACTGGCATAGGCGATAGCCGGAAAGCGGCGGGCGGGGGCCGCTTTGACCTTGACGTGATCGCCCGGCTTCAAGGAGTTTCGCTTCCAGCCTCTGCGCATCAGGGTAATCGGGCTGGGCAGTTCGAAGTTCCAGTTGACCGTCTTGCCCTGCGCGTCGACCACGTCAACGTACAGCCGTGCGTGCGGGCTGCGCCAATCAAGACTGGTGACACTGCCCTCCACTTCCACGACAGATTTGAAATTGAATTCCGACTCGGAGTGATGGGCCCACGCGGTCGATGCCGCGGCGCAAATCAGCCCGGCAACGATCAGCCAATTGCAAGGATACTTCAGCATGTTCGATGTGACTCCCGACAAGGATTTACCGGTAGAGCTTCACGTCCTGCTCGTTGTCCAGGCAGATCTCCTCGAGCATCTGGGTATCCACCTGCAGGGCCATTTCGATCGTGACCGACCACGGCTTCGTGTAGGCCTTGGGATCGTTGACCGAGATCTCGACCTTCATCAGTCCGAGGTTAGGGCGCGTCAGCCGCTCGGTGACACGCCCGGATTCGGTGATGGGACTTCCCTGGATATCCAGCCACATGTCGTTGCGAATGCCGTTGGTCTGGATGACCAGCGTGTCGTGCTCCCAATGTGCGGTTGAATAGCCGTTCCACGTCGGATTCGGGTCAACCGGCAGCGGCCGGCCATCCAGGTATACCTCGCGGTAAGCCGCATTGAATTCGTGCAGCATCACCACCTCCTGCGGTGTCTGGATGATCTTGGTGTGCTGCGGAAGTGTCCAGGCGCGCGGGTAATTCGGCGGCTTGCAGTAGGTATGCGGGTCATACCTACCGTCATGGGCGCGCCTTTTCACCATCTGTTGCTTTGACCATGCGGTGTAGGGCAGACCGCCCGGCATCTTGATGCCCAGGTTGATCTGCTCGCGCGCCATGCGCTCTTCCTGGATGCAGTCCTTTTCCTTGCAGTAGTCCTTGGCGGGTACGTTGGCAAACCATATGCCGGAAAAGTCAGGCCTGCCCTTGCGGGTGCGCGGTGCGGGTGCCTTCATGTCCGGGGCTCCGCTTGCCAATCGCGGGATCCCCGCAGTGGGATAGCCGAGCCATTGCGACCAGGCGGTCGCGGGCAGCGCACACAGCAGCAGGGTTCCGAGCGCGCAGCAAAGCAGGCGGGCGCCAGAGTCGATAACCGACCCTTGCCATCGATTCGTAGATCGCATGAGTTTCGCCACCCCCCGGTATAGCTACTTTACACCATGCGATTGGCTGGAGAGAGGCTCGCACTTCACGTGCCTCTCCTGGTATTACTTTGCATTGCAAAGTACTCTGTACTATAGTGCAACCCGCCAGAGTCCATCGCCCACCGCCACCGGGTCCGCCGAAATGACATTGCGCCGACTGCGAGCGACACTGATTCTGCCGGCGCTGACCGAGGCGACGAGCCCCTTCTGGAGACCGATCAAGTACTCGCTCTTTCCGCCGCTCGGGCTCGCCACGCTCGCCGCCTATTTCGCTGAAGACGACGAGCTGCAGCTCTACGACGAGCACGTCGAGGCACTTCCGGAGCACGATGCTCCGGATCTGGTGTTCATCCAGGTCTACATCACCAACGCTTATCGCGCCTATGCGCTGGCCGATCATTACCGTGCACGCGGAAGCTACGTGGCACTGGGCGGATTACATGTCACTTCCCTGCCCGACGAGGCCGCGCGTCACGCCGATTCGATCTTTCTCGGGCCCGCGGAGGACACCTGCCCGGCGTTTCTCGAGGACTTCCGCGCCGGTGCGCCCCGTCCGCGCTATGTCTCGGCGCGCCGCACGCTGCTCGGAATACCGCCAATTCGCCGTGACCTCATCAAGCGTAGCCGCTACCTGGTCCCGAACTCCATCGTAGTCACGCGCGGCTGCCCGCATCACTGCGACTTCTGCTACAAGGACGCCTTCTTCGCAGGCGGTCGGGGCTTTTATACGCAGACGGTGGACGACGCCCTGGCGGAAATCCAACGCCTGCCGGGGCGACACCTGTATTTCCTCGACGACCACGTCTTGGGTCATCAGCGATTCGCCGGCCAATTGTTCGACGGCATGCGCGGCATGGGTCGCATCTGGCAGGGCGCCGCCACGGTCGACTCGATCCTGCGCGGCGACCTGGTCGTTCAGGCGGCGCGGGCCGGCTTGCGCAGCCTCTTCGTCGGGTTCGAGACCTTATCGGAGGCCAACCTCGCGGCGGCCAACAAGCGTCAGAATCTGCACCGTAACTACGCTGCCGCGATCCAACGCCTGCACGATCTGGGGGTCATGATCAACGGCAGCTTTGTCTTCGGACTGGACGAAGACGACGCCGAAGTATTCGATCGTACGGTCGACTGGGCGGTGGACATGGGGCTCACCACGGCGACCTTCCACATCCTCACGCCTTATCCCGGCACGGCCCTGCATGCCAAGCTATCTGCGCAGCAACGCATCCTGCATCAGGACTGGGCGCGCTATGACACCCGTCAGGCCGTCTATACGCCACACCACCTGACGGTGTCCGAGCTCGAGAACGGGTACTGGCGGGCCTACCGGCGGTTCTATGAATTCCGAAGCATATTTCGAGCTGCCTTCACGCATGCGGATTGGAAGCATCGTGCCAAACATCTCGCCTACTCCGTGGGCTGGAAGAAGTGTGAGCCGCTGTGGGCTGCCGTCATCCACGCCCGGCGCCTCCCCAAGGTCCTGCCCCTGCTCGAGTCAGTGCTCAGCGAGGTACGGCGGCCACGCCATGATGCATTGCAGCGCCCAGGCGTGACGTTGTAGCCTGAGGCCAATGCGCCGCGCCTCGAGCATCGACGAGTACCTGAAGGGCACACCCGCTGATCGACGTCAGGCCCTCGAGCAACTACGCGCGCAAATCCTCGCCATCGTTCCCGATGCCGAGGAATGCATCAGCTATCGGATCCCGGCGTTCCGACTGAAGGGTGACGTCATCGCGGGATTCTGCGCCACCGTCAAGGGCTGCTCGTATTTCCCCTTCAGCGGTTCGACTCTCAAGACACTGGCCGGCGATACCCGTCGCTATAGCCAGACCAAGAGTGCACTGCACTTCTCGCCGGACGATCCCTTACCGGCTGCCCTGGTTCGCAAGCTCCTCAAGACCAGGATCGCGGAAAGCGTCAGTGCGCATGGTCGACGCGCGGGGCGGCAACGATAATGATGTAGGCGGTCCGAGTGCCGCCGGAGTAGCCGGAGTAGACCGAAGGCAGGCTGTAGGTGCCGCCCCGGCCTGGCGGTGGCATACCAATGTCGGCGTTGGTGACACCTGGCGCGTAGATCATGTAATGAGGCATGAAGGTCGTGTGCGTAATCCGTTGCGTGCCCGGATCAAAGGGCACATCGCCGCGCAGCATATAGGCGATACCGGATTTTTGCGGACTCGAGAATTTTCCAGTCGCAAAGCCGGCCTCGATATCGCGTTTGATTTCTTCGGCGGTGCCCGAGCGCGCCAGCAGCGCTCCGACGCGCAGGACCACTGGCAGGATGGTGCGGCTTCCCTCCGCATCCCAGCACGTGGGTTTCAGGTCATTGTCGCCCGCCTGATTTCCATCACGATTGACCAGGCACGTGAAGCCGTTGGTACCGTTGCGGGCCTTTCGGTAGCCATCCTTGGCAAATACATAGACCGCGGCGTTCGCGCGCAAGTGCTCCGGGCCCGCCTGAAGGGCCAGCTGGACCTCCTGCCCCTCCGGTAACCAGATGGTCTTGGCTTCACCTCCCTGTGCAGGCCCTGCAAAAAAACATAGCGCTGCCAACGCGGCGCATGCAGCAGTCAGATTTCTCATGTGCGACCCTCCCCCCGCCATCATCGAAGCCATAAGCCAACCTTCATAGTGCAAAGGCACGACCGGTCGGGAACACGACATCAACAGCGTACACCGCAAGGTTAAATAACCATGACGCGATGCAACGAATTTGCAGCCATCCGGTCCGGCGGGAAATAATTGCATTCATGCGCACTGAGCTGATTCACGTTTGCGTCGGCGCCCTCGGGCTCTGGCTTGCAGGTTCAAATGCAAATGCTGACGAAGTGTTTGCCAGCGATGCCAATGGCTGCAAGGTCTTTGACCCGACTCCCCAGCCAAAGGAGTCCTTCACCTGGTCAGGCGGATGCCTCGACGGCTATGCCGACGGCAGTGGCGTGCTTCAATGGATGGATGACGGAAAGCTCAGCACCCGCCTGGAAGTTAAGCTGGTTCGCGGCAAGGCTGAAGGTCCCGGGACCTCAGTCGGCGCGACCGGCTTGCGCTTCGAAGGTAGCTTCAGTGACGGAGAGCGTTCGGGCAAGGGAGTCATGACGTGGCCCAACGGGGATCAGTATGAGGGCGAATGGCTGCTTGGCAAGCGCACCGGTACCGGCGTACTGAGGCGCGCCAACGGCGATCGGTACGAAGGTGACTTCGTGAACGGCCATTGGTCGGGTAAGGGGACTTTCACAACCTCGGCCGGTGCCCGTTACGCGGGAGATTGGGTCAACGATAAACGAGAGGGGAAGGGGAAAGCCATCTGGCCCGACGGCACCCGATACGAGGGGCCATTCGTCGATGACAAACCCGCCGACCCGAAACTGCTGGTCCGTGAATCGTTTTCGACCAAGGAAGACGTGCTCGGGTCAATGATTCCCAAGCCCCTGACGACGGGCATTGACGTGCCACTCGACAAGAACTACGCGCAACTGACTCCTGCGGAACAGCAACGCGTGCGATTCCTTTACGAGTCAATGCCCGCTACCGACATACCTCCCTATCCGCTGCATGGGCCGCGCAAGATCATCGAGGCTGCGGAGAAACTTCAGAGTGCCCTGCAGGTCACTGGCGATCTGGCGCTCGCCGTCACGGTGAGCGGCAAAGGCGAGCCCCTGAGAGTCGATATCCTGCGATCGCCCGACAAGCAGATGTCCAAGGTAATGGCGGAGGTCCTGCTGCTGGAGAAATACACACCAGCGCTTTGCAAGGGAGTGCCTTGCCAGATGCAGTACCCGTTCCGCGTCCATTTCCTGGTCAAGTACCAGTAGATCAGGTCAGGGTAGCAATGATCTGGCGCGACAGCTCCGCGAGCGCAGGCTGCCCGGCCGGCAACAAATTCACCAACGCGGCGGCGCCGGCGGCCAGGGCGTCGCGCGGCGGTACTTCGAAACGCTCGCCCTGCGCGGCAAGCACCGGCAGGGTGTCCAGGAAGGCGCGCTGCTGGGCCGCGATCAGTTTCCGGCCTTCGACGTCGAATTCATTCAACGCACGTTCGGCACTCAGTTCGAAATCTGTGAAGCGACCTCCTTGGGCCGGGCCTTCGAGCGACAGATTCATCGCCTCCAGTGCCAGCCGGAACGGTCTGAAGTCTCGCTGCAGCAGCGTCTCGACCTTGAAGCTGCCTTGTGTCTCCGACTGTGGCGCGCCAACCAGGATGAGGGAGAGCACGCGCTCCGACAGCCCGGACCGCTCCAGGAAGTGTGACGGCGAACGGCCGGTCCCAACCACGTCGACCAGAATGTTGCGCGCGCCGAGAAAACTGTGGAAATAGGCATCGTACTCCGCTGAGCCGGAATAGAAGGCGGCACGGGAAGCGGCGATATAGTGGATACGCGGCCGGCGCGGCGCGCCCGCCGCCAGCACCCGCAGCAGCGGCGCCCACAGATTGCAGTCCCGGGCGCACAGCAGAAGAGAATCCGCCTCAAGCTCCCGGGCGCGATCGAGCAGAAAGTAGGAGCCGACGAGGAGCAGCGGCAGATTCAGCTGCAGCTGTGCCTGCTGAACCGCCATGACGGCGGGAACGGGATCGTGCAGGCCCAGCCGCGCCTCGCGGATTGCCTCCGCCTGCGGACGCAGACCTAAGTCGAACAGGATTTTCTCCGCAGGGCTCAGGCCGGAAATGAGCACATGTTCGGCAGGCACTCCGAACTTTGCGGGACTGTTGACGTCGGCGTGCAGGTTGTCGCCGTAATGGCGAGTGATGCGATACCGCGGCGCCAGCTCGCGCCAAATGATCGCATCATGTTTGCCGTAGTTGCTCAGATGCAGCGTGTTGGCGCTGAGGCCGCATTTGATGGAGAGAATTCTGCGGACGAACTCGTAGGGAAGATACATGTCGGAAATGATCATGTCTTCCGGTCGCACCTTGGCAGTCAGAGCGCGGATGGGGAAGTAGTTGTCCCACTCCTCTGCCAGCTCCAGCATTTTCAGTCGCGCCAATACCTGCGGCGTCCAACCTTTTTCCTGGCCCAGCGCCTCATAGATGTCATCGATGCCGTAGGGACGGGTGCCGAACATGCGCATCTCGACCCGATGGCGCAGCTCGGCGAACCCGGCTACACCAGCCTTGCGCTCAACGGCGCGGAACACATCCGTCGGGTAAATGCAGCGCCGCGCCACGAGCGTGTCGAACAGGTCAAAGGTCTGGACGCGCAGGCGCGGATCAGGACCGACCTCGTCAAGGAAATGCATGACCCCGGAGGGCTTCTCAGGCGATCGTGGATCGCAGAAATGCCCGCTCAGGGACACCCGTCCGCCATCGCGCCCCGCAAACGAAAAGGAGCACGTGACAAAGCCGCTTTCACTGCAAATCTGCAGTTGCCCGTCGGCCAGCGACCAGCGCCGCTCGTTGGGATTGTCATAGCCGCCAATCGTCCCGTCCGACAGGAATCCCAGGTCACGGCTGAGGACCTCCCCGCGTGGCTCGGCGCGAAAAACAAAGGCGCGGGCGATGATCCAGTCCGCCGTGAGCTGAAAGTCCGGTCTGTCCATCCGCGCGAGTATTACCGGTTCCGACCGGCACATCCAGCCAGGAGGCTCCTCTCTCAAAAGGGGTAGACCCGACCCCCTACCCTTGGGACCTGCCCGTACAGCATGAGGTGAATATTCACCTCGCGTCCCAGGACTGATGATGTGCTCCATCAGCACTGGCCATGAAACCCGCCAGTGAGTCAATGAGTACGGGGAGTCCGGTATGAGTCGCCATTCCATTTCCATCTGGTTCGCAGTCGTCGTTTTCGCACTGGCCGTACTGGTGCAGCTTGCGGGTTGCACTCGCGGTGAGACCGCGACACCCGCGGTCGCCATGGCGCCGCCGGCCGTTTCCGTGGCCACCGTGGTCTCGCGCCAGATCGCGGACTTCGATGAATTCACCGGCCGCTTCGAGGCCGTGGATCGCGTCGAAATTCGCCCGCGCGTCTCCGGCTACATCGCCTCGGTGAATTTCGTCCAGGGCCGCGAAGTCTCCAAGGGCGAGGTGCTGTTCGTCATCGATCCGCGCCCGTACGAAGCCGCGCTCAAGCAGGCCCAGGCGCAGCTGGCCCAAGCGCGCTCGCAATTGACTCTGGCTGCCTCCGAGCAGGATCGCGCCAACCGCCTGGTGGCAGCGCATGCCATTTCGCGTGAAGAGCTGGAGAGCCGCGACGCAGCGCTGCAGCAGGCCAACGCCAACGTCGCCGGCGCGCAGGCCGCCGTCGATACCGCCGCACTCAACATGAGCTTCACCCGGGTGACGGCCCCCATCACGGGGGTGGTCAGCCGCGCGGAAATCACTGCCGGCAACCTCGTGACCAGCGGCCAGACGCTGCTGACCACCGTGGTCTCCGTGGACCCCATCTATGTGAGCTTCCAGGGAGATGAACAGGGCTTCCTGAACTTCCTGAACTACGCCCGTACCGGCGGTGCCGCCGATGCCACGCATCCGGTGTTCGTGGGACTGGCCAATGAAGAAGGCTATCCGCACCGGGGCACCATGGCCTTCGTGGACAATGAGATCGACGCCGCCACCGGCACCGTTCGCGCCCGCGGCCGCCTCGACAATCACGATCGCCAGTTCACTCCGGGGATGTTCGCGCGCGTGAAGGTGACCGGCGGCAAGACCTTCCCGGCACTCCTCATCAATGAAAGCGCCGTCGGTACCGACCAGGGACTCAAGTACGTCCTCAGGGTGGGACCCGATAACAGCATCCAGTACCGTCAGGTGAAGCTCGGCCCGGTGGTGGATGGCCTGCGCGTGGTGCGCGAGGGCCTCAATGTCGGCGACACCATCGTCGTCAATGGTCTGCAGCATGTGCGCCCCGGCATGACCATCACCCCGCAGCGCGTCGCCATGGGCGAAGAGCATCTCAAGGACTCGCCGGCCCGCTCGGGGCTCGTGGCGCAGAACGTCCGCTGAAGGGAGCAGGGTCATGAAACTGTCAGAATTCTTCATCGACCGGCCGATCTTTGCGGCGGTCGTCTCGACCTTCATCACCATCGCGGGCGCGCTGGCGCTGATCAAGCTGCCCGTCGGTGAGTACCCCGAAGTGGTGCCGCCCTCCATCGTCGTCACCGCCAACTATCCCGGTGCAAATCCGAAGGTGATCGCGGACACGGTGGCCGCGCCGCTCGAACAGGCCATCGTGGGCGTCGATGACATGCTGTACATGTCCTCTACTTCCACCATGAACGGCACGCTGAGCCTGACTGTGACATTCAAGCTCGGTACCGATGTCGATCGCGCCCAGGTTCAGGTGCAGAATCGCGTGGCACAGGCCAATCCGCGACTGCCGCAGGAAGTCCGCGACCTCGGCGTCACCACGGTCAAGAGTTCCTCCGACCTGACCATGCTGGTGAACCTGATTTCACCCGGCGGTCGTTACGATGCCCTGTACCTGCGCAACTACGCGGCGCTGAACATCCGCGATGTGCTCGCGCGCCTGCCCGGTATGGGCCAGGTCCAGGTATTCGGTGGCGGCGACTACGCCATGCGGGTATGGCTGGACCCCGAAAAGCTCGCCGTGCGCAATCTCACTGCCAGTGATGTGGTCACGGCCATCCGCGAGCAGAACGTGGATGTGGCCGCGGGCCAGCTCGGCGCGCCGCCTTCGAAGGGGTCCGAATTCCAGATCGCCCTGAACGCGGCGGGCCGGCTCACCACCGAGGACCAGTTTCGCGCCATCATCGTCAAGACCGGAAGCAACGGCGAACTGGTGCGCCTGGGCGACCTGGCGCGCGTGGAAATGGGCGCCCAGGACTATGGCATGCGCAGCATGCTGGATAACCAGAACGCCATCGCACTGCCGATCATGCAGGCACCCGGCGCCAATGCGCTGCAGCTGTCCTCCGATGTACGCAAGACCATGGAGACCCTCAAGAAGGATTTCCCGGAGGGTATCGACTACCGCATCGCCTACGACCCGACGCAGTTCGTGCGCCAGTCGATCGAGGCCGTGCTGCATACGCTGCTCGAGGCCATTCTGCTGGTCGTGATTGTCGTCATCGTCTTTCTGCAGACCTGGCGCGCCTCACTGATTCCACTGGTTGCAGTGCCGGTATCGATCATCGGCACGTTCGCGGTGCTGCTCGCCTTCGGCTTTTCGATCAATACCCTGTCGCTGTTCGGCCTGGTGCTGGCCATCGGCATCGTGGTCGACGACGCCATCGTCGTGGTCGAGAACGTGGAGCGCCACATCGCCGCGGGCGAGTCCCCGAAACAGGCTGCGCGCCTGGCCATGCGCGAGGTCAGTCGTCCGATCATCGCCATCACCCTGGTGCTGGTGGCGGTGTTCGGCCCGGTGGCGTTCATCAGTGGCCTGACCGGCGAGTTCTACCGCCAGTTCGCGCTGACGATCGCCATCTCTACGGTGATTTCCGCGTTCAACTCCTTGACGTTGTCCCCCGCCCTGGCAGGCGTGCTGCTGAAACCCCACGGTGCCAGACCTGACGTTTTCGCCCGCTGGATGGAGCAGATCCTCGGGCGATTTTTCAGGCGCTTCAACAAGGCCTTCAGCGCGGCGGGCAATGGCTATTCCAAGGCACTGAGGCTGGCCATCCGTCGCAGCGGCATTGCGCTGCTGGTCTACGGCGGGCTGATCCTCCTGGCCTGGGTGGGCTTCAACGCCGTGCCCGGTGGTTTCATCCCCTCACAAGACAAGCAGTACCTGATCGCCGTGGCGCAGCTGCCACCGGCCGCGACCATCGATCGCACCGAGGCGGTGGTGCGGCGCATGTCCGAGATCGGACTTAAGACGCCGGGCGTGGAGCACGCCGTCGAGTTTGCCGGCATGTCGGTGAACGGTTGGTCGCAGAGCTCCAGTTCCGGCATCGCGTTCTTTGCATTGGATCCGCCCTCCAAGCGCAAGGGCGCGAACCTCACCGGCACCGCCATTGCCGCGCGCCTGAACGCTGAGCTATCCGGCATCCAGGACGCCTACGTGGTGGTGTTCACTCCTCCGCCGGTGCTGGGCCTGGGCTCCCTCGGCGGCTTCAAGGCGCAGGTGGAGGATCGTGGTGATGCGGGACCGGAAGCGCTGTACGCCGCAGTCCAGGACGCTCTGGGCAAGGCCGCCAAAAATCCTGCACTGGCGGGGCTGCTCACCACCTACCAGATCAACGTGCCGCAGCTCGATGTCAGCGTGGATCGGGACAAGGTCAAGCAGCAGGGCGTGAAGCTCTCAGACGTCTACGACACGCTGCAGACCTACATGGGCTCGACCTACGTGAACGACTTCAACCGTTTCGGCCGCACCTTCCAGGTGATGGCCCAGGCGGACGGACCGTTCCGCGCACATGAGCAGGACATCCTCACCCTCAAGACGCGCAATGCAGACGGTGCGATGGTGCCGCTGGGGTCACTGCTGAACGTGACCCCGACCTTCGGACCCGACCAGGCCCAACGCTACAACGCCTATCGTTCGGCGGATATCAACGCCGGGCCCGCGCCGGGCTATAGCACCGACCAGGCTCAGGAAGCCCTGGCCTCGATTCTCAAGGGCGACCTGCCGCGCGGCATGACCTTCGAGTGGACCGACCTCGCCTACCAGCAGCTGATCTCGGGCAACACCGCAACCATCGTGTTCCCGCTGTGCGTGCTGTTCGTGTTTCTGGTGCTCGCCGCGCAGTACGAGAGCCTGACCCTGCCGCTGGTGATCATCCTGATCGTGCCGATGTGTCTGCTGGCGGGTATCACCGGGGTCTACCTGGATCACGGCGACAACAACGTGTTCACGCAGATTGGCCTGCTGGTGCTGGTGGGACTGGCGTGCAAGAACGCCATCCTCATCGTCGAGTTCGCCAAGCACCTGCAGGAGGATCGCGGGATGGATGCCACCTCCGCGGTGCTCGAAGCCGCGCACCTGCGACTGCGGCCGATCCTCATGACCTCCTTCGCCTTCATCATGGGCGTGATCCCGCTGGTGCTGGCGCAGGGTTCCGGCGCCGAAGTGCGCCACGCCATGGGCGTCACGGTGTTCTCGGGCATGCTCGGCGTCACGCTGTTTGGCCTGCTGCTGACGCCGGTGTTCTTCGTGCTGATCCGCCGCTTCACGTCCCGCGAGCCGCAGGCTCAGGTCACCAGATCCGAGCGAGCCCCGCTTGGCCTCGGCCAGGATCCGGAGGTGCATGGTGCTTGAGCAAATTCCGAAACTCATTCCGGCGTTGGTTGCCGCGACGCTCGCGGCCTGCGCGGTGGGCCCTGACTATCATCGACCCACAGTGCACACCGCTCCGACTTTTGTCGAGGCCGAGCCGGCCCTTTATTCCACCGACGACAGCATCGGACCCTTCTGGGGGCAGTTCAACGATGACCTGCTTAATGGGCTGGTGATCGAAGCGCTGTCTGCCAATCATGATCTGCGCATTGCACTGGCGCATCTGCAGCAGTCGCGCGCCCTGCGCACCCAAGCCCGGCTCGACCTGCTGCCCACGGTTACCAGCCAGGGCGGCTACACACGCCAGCAGTATCCCGCCGTCGAGAGCTTTGGCGTGGGCACGCTGCAACAGAGCTATTACAACGCGGGCTTTGATGCGACCTGGGAGCTCGATCTCTTCGGTCGCGTGCGGCGGGGCGTCGAAGCGGCGCGCGCGCAGGTTGAAGGTCAGGAGGCAACCCTGCGTGATGCCCAGGTCAGCGTCACCGCGGAGGTCGCGCGCACCTATTTCGAACTGCGCGGCGAACAGGCGGAGCTCGCGGTATTGGAGCGCAATGCCGCAAATCAGCGGCAGACCGTGGAGCTCACCAATTCGTTGCTGGATGCTGGCCGCGGCACCGAGCTCGACACTTCCCGGGCGAAGGCGCAGTTGGACTCAACGCTCGCCACCATTCCGCCACTGCGCGCGTCGGTGGAGAAGTCCATCCATCGCCTCGGTGTCCTGACCGGTCGCGAACCGGATGCGCTCGCGGCGCTGCTGGAACCCACCGGGAAACTGCCCGATCTACCGAAGATGGCCGCGGTCGGTGATCCGGCAGGACTGTTGCGGCGCCGACCCGACATTCGGATTGCCGAACGGCGGCTGGCCGCTTCCACCGCTCAGATCGGCGTGGCCGTCGGTGACCTGTTTCCCAAAGTCACCTTCACGGGTAATTTCGGCTTCGCGGCCGGGGACCTGTCCGCTCTGGGCTCCTCGCCCAGCAAGACCTTCCTGATCGGACCGTCCATTTCCTGGCCCGCATTTGACTTAGGCAGGGTGCGGGCGCGCATTGCCGGTGCCCGGGCCGGCGCCGACGCGGATCTCGCGGCTTACCAGCAGACCGTGCTCAAGGCGCTGGAGGAGACTGAAAATGCGCTGGTCGCCCATGCCCGTGCCCGTGACCGGCTGGTGCAGCTCACGGCGGCCGCTCAGGAGAGCGCTACCGCCGCGCAAATCGCCCAGGCGCGCTACCAGGGTGGGCTGGTCGGGTTCCTGGACGTGCTGGATGCCGAACGGGCGCAGCTCCAGTCCCAGGACCAGCTGGCCCAGAGCCGGACGGACGCCGCGACCAGCCTGATCGCGGTTTACAAGGCCCTGGGAGGCGGCTGGGAGGGGGCACCCCTGCCCGTGGCCCGGGTCACGACAGCCACGCCACCGCAGCGGTAGACTGGTGGCTGCGTCAACCAACGAGGGGCCCAGATGAACGCCCGGATCACGGCCCGCACCGCCGAAGGCGGCCCGGATTGTGCGGATATCGCCGATGAGGCTGCACACGCCGATGCCGCGAACGTGTGCGCCGAGTTCGCGCAGATCAGCGAATCGCTGCAGCACCGCGAAGGCCTGCTGGGCGCCTCGGCGCGCGCCAGCCGCATACTGCTGGAAGCCAGCCACGTCATGGACGCAATTCCCGGGGTCTTGCGCGAGCTCGGTGAAGCGGCCGGGGCCGATCGCGTCAACCTGATTCGCTCCGAGCCCGGCCCTGATGGCGCTCCCTGGATGGTGGTGGCAGGCGAATGGGCCGCACCCGGCATCACCGCCTACCTCAACAATCCGAACAAGAGCGGCTGCCCGGAGAGCACCATCTTCTCCACCTGCCGCGAACTGCGCGCCGGCCGCAGCGTGATGATGAACCCCAACCACCATGTGGGTGGCGACAGCAGTACGGCCGATGGCAGCACGCTAACCAAGGCCGTGGTGCCGATCTTTGTCGACAACACCTTCTTCGGCGCGCTGACTTTCGACAACACACGCCAGCGTCGCGCCATCGATCCGGCCGAAGTTGCCGCGCTGGAGACTGCCGCCGGCGTCATCGGCGCAGGGCTGCACCGCGAGCGGCTGATCGAGGCGATGCGGCGCGAACGTGAACAGGCCGCCGAACAGCGCATGGCGGAACTGGCCAAGGCCAATGCCGTGATCCGCGGCAACCTGGAGCGGCTATCCAAGGAGCCGGATGCCCGCAACTTCCTCGGCCATGTGCTGCTGGAAGCCACGCGGCAGTTTGACGCGGCTGCCGGTAACGTCATCGTGCAACACGACTCGCCCGCGATCTGGGAAATCGTCGCGCATGTGCAGGCGGGGCAACTGGTGCCGCCGCCTTTCACCATCAGCATCCCTGCGAGCGGCAACGCTCTGGGCGAGAAGCTCGCGAATACCGAGCAGCCGATGTTCTGCGACCTGTGTGGGGGCGATGCTGACAGCGAATGGCCGGGACTGATGGACTATCACCGCGCCTCCGGCCACACCGGAATGGTGGCCTTCCCGCTGCTCTTCGGTGCGCGCAATGTCGGCTTCATCACCCTTTATTTCAAGGACCCGGCGGCGGCGACCTTGGTGAACAGCGAACTGCTGGTGGCGTTGGCGCAGCAGGCGACACTTGCCATCGAGATCATGAGGCTCGCGCACTCGGCCAAGGAGGCCGCGGTGCTCGTGGAGCGCAATCGCATCGGCCGGGAAATCCATGACGGCCTGGCACAGGCCTTTACCGGTATTCTGATGCAGCTGGCCGCGGCCGAGGATTTCGAAGGTGCCGAGCAGTGCGCCACCCAGGGCCTGGTCGCCGAGCGCATCCGCGACCTGGCGCGCGAAGGGCTCGCCGAGGCGCGTCGCTCCGTCATGACGCTGCGACCCGACCGTACCCGCAGCGGCGGCCTGGAGCTGGCGCTGCGCCAGCTGGCTGATCGATCTTCGGTGCCCGGACGCACCGCCTGCAGCTTCGAAGGCCTTGCGCCAGCGACCGGACTCGCGCCGGAGCATGAACATGCCATGTTGCGCATTGCCCAGGAGGCTGTCAGCAATGCCGTGCGTCACGGCCATCCGCAGCATGTTTGCATCAGCCTCATCGGCGAGCCCGCTCATTGGCTGCTGACGGTTGCCGATGATGGCCAGGGCATGGACGGCTCGCCGGATGATTGCGCCCAGCACGGCTATGGCCTGAGTAATATGCAGGAGCGCGCGACGGCCATTGGCGGCACGTGGCATATCGATAGCCAGAAGGGGCACGGTACGCGCGTATCCGTGCGCCTGCCGCGCCGGAATATCCCGTGAACGCGGCGCCGGCGAGCGCCGCCACGGCAGCGGTGCGCAAGATCCGCGTGGTCCTCGCCGATGATCATCCCGTGGTGCGCGACGGCCTCGCGGCTATCCTGAATCGCCAACCTGACATGGAAGTGGTGGCCGAGGCCGCCGACGGCGAAGAGGCCACCGAGCTGTACGAGCGCCACCAGCCCGATGTCATGGTGCTGGATTTGCGTATGCCCAAACGTGATGGCGTTGCGGTGGTCGCAATGGTGCTGGCGGCGCATCCTCATGCGCGCCTGCTGGTCATGACCACCTACGACGGGGATGAGGACATCTTCCGTTGCCTGAGCCAGGGCGCGAAGGGCTACCTGCTGAAGGACTCACCGCGCACCGAGATCCTCTCCGCCATCCGCGCGGTCAGCGAGGACCGGCCCTATGCCTCCTCCTCCGTGGCCAGCAAGGCGTTGCAGCGGATGGCCAAGCCAAGCCTTACGCAGCGCGAGATCGGCGTGCTGCAGCTGCTGGCCGAAGGTCGCAGCAACAAGGACATCGCACGGCGCCTGAGCATCACCGAAGGAACGGCCAAGACTCACGTCAAAGCCATTCTCACCAAGCTCGATGCCATCAGCCGCACCGAGGCCGTTGCCGTCGCGCACAAGCGTGGTCTCGTCCGACTCTAAGGCGCAGGCCGCGCTGGATGCCCTGAACCAGCTGGCCCCCGTCACTCCGCGCACCGAACTGCTTGCCTCGCTAAAAAAGGCGCTGGGGGATCGACACTTCCTGGTGGTTTCGCGCGCGGCGACGCTCAGCGGCGAACGGCTGCTGCACGAACTCCTCCCTGATCTGCTGCATGCCCACGCGCGATTTCTTCAGGACCCCGTCAAGCGCGACCCGCAATGCAAGGCGAAGGGTGCCATCGCGCGCGCTTTGGTGGCCCTGGAATGCCAGGACATCGCCTTCTATCGGGCGGGCATTGCCTATCGACAGCTGGAGCCGGTATGGGGCGGCCGCACGGATACTGCTACGGACCTGCGTTGCAGCTGCGCCATGGGACTGGCGGCATCCGGGCACGTGCGCGCGGTGGCTGAACTTACCGCGCTATTGAATGACCCGGAGGTGCCGGTGCGCTGCGGAGCGGCGCGCGCCATCTCCTGCGGCAATCCCTTCGAGGCAGAGGCCGTGCTACGACTGAAGGTGCACATCGGTGACACCGATCCGCAGGTCATTGGCGAATGCTTCGGTGCTTTGCTGGCCATCACGCCCGGGGACTCCATGCCCTTCGTTGCCGGCCATCTGAAGGGGAAGGACGAGGCCCTGCAGGAGTACGCGGCCCTGGCGCTTGGTGAATCACGGCGACCCGAAGCCTTGATACTGCTGCGCGAAGCCTGGGATGAGCTGGTCACAGCCCAGCCGCGCGGCGCCCTCATCCGGGCTGCGGCCCTACACCGCTCCGAAGCAGCATTCGAGTGGTTGCTCGGCCTGATCGAAACCGCGCCTGCGAGGCTCGCCGGCGTCGCAGTGGACGCCCTCGCCGTCTACACCCGCAATGCCCGGCTCATGGAACTGGTTGATGCCGCCAGAAAACGGCGCCAGGACCCGATTTGATACCATGAGCGCATGCCATCTCCCTCAGTCCTTCTGATCCGCCACGGTCAAAGCCAGGCCAACGCGGGCGGAGTCACGCTCGAGAATCCCGTGGTGCCCCTGACCGAACTGGGCTCGCAACAGGCGCGGACGCTGGCGGGACTGCTCCCGAGCGAAACACCCGCTGTTTGGGCCTCCCCGTTCAAACGGGCCCTTGATACAGCGGCGCCATATTGCGAGCGCTTGGGTATCACGGCAAAGACCCATGCCGATTTGCGTGAATTCGAAGTCATCGACACACAGTTGATGCGCGGCTCCCCATGTGCCGAACGCGAGGCGGTCCTGGCACGGTACTGGCTTGCGGCCGAACCCGACGCGCGGACCGGGCCCGCCGGCGAGACCTTCCGCGAATTCCATGAGCGCATCAACCACATGCGCCGGAACCTGCTGCCATCGCTGCCGGATGGCAGTGTGGTCTTCGGTCATGGCCTGTGCATGGCGCTGCTGTTCTGGCAGCTGTGGGGCTTCGAGAAGGTGGATCAGGCGGCAATGATCCATTTCCGGCGCTTCCAGCTCGGCTTTCCTACACCCAATGCCGTCGTGTATGGCCTCACGCACGTCGTACCAGGCCAGTGGACCATCCGGGTGAACGAGTCCGCGCTGCGCGCGGTGGCTGCAATCGGGGTCGATCCGGAACGGGGTGAACAGCGATGCGCGTCGGTCCCCAGCTGAGTTCCACCGAACGATGCCTGCTGTGGGACTTCGACAATACCTTGGCACATCGTCCCGGCCTTTGGTCTCAATGTCTCGCCGACAGCGTCAATTCGGCGATGCCGGAGGCCCGAGTGACGCGCGAGCAGTTTGCGCCGCATCTGCACAGCGGCTTTCCATGGCATACACCGGAACGAGAGCACCACCATCTGTCCAATCCGGACGCCTGGTGGGCGAGTATGCATCCGGTCTTCGAACGAGCCATTGCGGCCGGCGCCGGTCTCAGCGCTTCCGCCGCGTCCGAGATTGCGACGCAGGTCCGGGGCGTCTATTTGACGCCCACTGAATGGGTGGTATTTCCGGACACCAAGCCCGCCTTGATTGCTCTATCAGGCCATGGTTGGCGACACGTGATTCTCTCGAATCACGTTCCGGAGCTACCACAGCTGACCCAAGCGCTGGGCCTTGCCGAGTACTTCGACTTCATCATCACCTCCGGCACACTCGGATACGAAAAGCCTCATCCCTTGGCGTTCAAGGCGGCAATCGACAGAATACCTCCGAGCCACCGGACCATCATGATTGGCGACAGTTTTCTGATGGACTATAAGGGCGCGCGCGCCAGCGGACTCGACTCCATCCTGGTTCGCGGATCGCACCCTGAATGTGATACCTCGTTTCCGGACCTGCACGCTGTCGTGGACTATCTGCGGTCGAAGTAAGCCAAAACCCCATGCGACTACCCCACCAGGAAGGTTTTCCCGATAGAGCCCGGATCTTCGGGTGGACGGTGGCTGTGCTGGCCATGGCTGGTGTCGTTTGGCCTGGTCAATCACTCGCGGCGCGACTGAATGACCTGGGCTACGCGATTCTTTCGGTTGTGGGGACCTATATCATCATTCGCTTGGTGTTCTCCGCCATCATGGCGCTTGCGGGCGAGGCGTTGCCTCGGATGTTGTTGGCGTATCTGCTGATTCTATTTTATGCGGGCATTCTCGCTACGATTCTGGGCCTGATTGCGTTGCCCTTCCGCTGGAATGACT
>DASZCK010000163.1:0-6557 GCA_035943195.1 Steroidobacteraceae bacterium | reverse complement strand
TCAGGTGCCGACGATCCTCACGGATCAGGACGTCAGCCAGTTCCGAGGCTTTGGTCAGATTGCCGTTGTGCGCCAGGCAGATGCCGTAGGGCGTATTCACGTAGAAGGGTTGCGCTTCGGTCGCGCCGTCGGCGCCCGCGGTGGGATAACGCACATGACCGACACCCATGTCACCGCGCAATTCCAGCATGTCGTGTTGCTGGAAGGCGTCGCGCACCAGCCCACTGCCCTTGCGGATCGAGAGGGCGCCGCCGGCCGCCGTGGCGATACCCGCCGCATCCTGGCCGCGATGCTGCAGCACCGTCAGCGCATCGTACAGCCGCTGATTGACGGGACTGGTCCCGACGATACCAACTATTCCGCACATGCCCGGCCTCCTAAGTGTCAGTGCCCCACGCGATTCGACGCGCTGATCTCGCGGTGCCTGAATCGATTTCCGCCCAGCGACCACAACAATGCGGCGGCGTCCTGCCCGTACGGCAGCAACACCGACTCGTGCCACCAGCTTTCGGTATCCAGGCGCACGATCTGGCAGACAATGACCGCCGCGCCGACGATCAGCACCCCGCGCGACAGGCCAAACAGCAGCCCGAGAAAGCGGTCGATGCCGGTAAACAGGGACAGGCGCACGAAGTGCCCGAGGATTGCACCGATCGCATGCCCGAGCAGCAGTACCGCGAGGAACAGGATGAGCCTCGCAACCCAGGGACGCACCCCATCCTGTTGGAGCAGTCCGCCCAGATGAGGCTCCAGCAAGCCCGCGAAGTGCCAGGCGACAAAGGCAGCGACAATCCAGGTAATGAGGGCGATGACTTCCCGAAGCAAGCCCCGCACCAAGCCGACGGTGCCGGAAATGACCACCGTGGCGATGATCAGGTAGTCAGCGATGTGGAGCTGGAATGACGGATGCATCAAGGCCTGCGGGCGAGGAACGGCGCGGGGGATTGTACTAGAGGTCTGCTGCAAAGGTGCAGGCCGCCTCACGTTTTTCACCGTGGGACGATTTCCGGGCTCTTCTGTCCCGCCGCCTTCAGGCGGGCCAGAAGTTTCTGGGCCGCGGCCCGGTCGCGCTCATTGCCGACGCGCACGCGGAATAGCTTATGCCCGTTCTTGGTCGCCTCCGACACGGTGGCCGAAAAGCCATGCGACTTAAGGCCTGCAATCAGGTGGGCGGCGTTGTCCCGGCTGCTGAAGGTTCCGACCTGCACGGTCCAGGCGCCCGTGTGCTCGGCCGCGTGCTCCGCAAGGTGCGCCGGGGGTGCGTGCGGCGCAGCGTGTAGCGGCGCCGGGGGTGGAGCAGGCAACGCGCCCGGCTCCGAAGCAGTCCGGGGCGGCGCGCTGACGGCGGGTTGGGGTGCCGATGCCGCGGCCACCGCCTCATGCGCCGGCGCCGCAGTAGTCGACGCCGCAACCGGAGCGCGCGCATGCGTGGCTTCGCCAAGCTCCATGGTGTAGGAGCGCATCGGCGCCTGGTCAGGCTGCGCGGGCGCCGGTGGTGGCGCGGACCGCGGGCCCGTCAGCAGCTCCGGCACCAGCAGCACCAGCGCCACGACCAGGATGAACCCGCCGGTGAGTCTCTCTTTGGCTTGCTGTTCCAAATCGGCCTCAGAATCGCCTCATTGTAGCCCAAGCCACTCGAGGGCCGCGGTCACGGTGACGAAGCTGCCGAAAACCAGCACCCGGTCACCGGGCCGCGCGAGGGTACGCGCCCGCATGCAGCCCTCGGCCACCGACTCTGCCTGCTCTGCCACGGGTATACCCTGCGCCATGCGTGCCGCCAGCTCCGCCGCCGTGCCGCCGCGCGGGCCGGGCAGCGCACAAATGATCCACAGCTCCGCGCAACCGGCCAGCACGCGCGCGATCTCCCCCGCATCCTTGTCCTGCAGAATGCCGCACACCGCCAGCGTGCGGCCCCTGAGCGGGCGCGCCAGCAGATTCTCTCTGAGAATGCGCGCCGCCGGTTCGTTGTGCGCCACATCCAAAATCCACTCCACCGGTCCTGGGATGATCTGGAAGCGACCCGCCACCTGCACCTGCGCCAGCGCCGCAGCGACGACCTCGCGGCTGAGCGGCGCACTGCGCAGCGGCGGATCGGCCGTGCTCGCGAGCGCTTCCACCGCAGCCAGTGCGGTGGCGGCATTTCGATACTGGACGGCGCCGGCCAGCCGGGGCGCGGGCAAGCCGACAATCTCCCCGGCAAGTCCCCGATAGGTCCAGCCGTCCGCACCGATGTTCCAGCTGAACTGGCGTTCGGCGATCACCGGCCGCGCGCCGAGACTCTCGATGGCGGCATACACACTGTCCGGCATCTGCGGCGTACCCAGGACGGCCGGATGTCCGGCGCGGAAAATCCCGGCCTTCTCCGCGCCGATGGCATCGAGTGTGTCGCCCAGCCAGTCACGATGATCGAAACCCACCGAACACAGTACACCCACGTCCGCATCGACCAGGTTCACGGCATCAAGCCGGCCACCCAGGCCGACCTCCAGCACCGCCACGTCGACCTGGTGATCGGCGAACAGCAGCAGCGCGGCCAGCGTGTTGAATTCGAAGAAGGTCAGCGTGGTCGCAGCGCGTGCCGCCTCGATGCGCTCGAATGCATCGACCAGTTCGGCGTCGGTGGCTTCGCGGCCCGCCACATGGATGCGCTCGTTGTAGCGCCGCAGGTGCGGCGACGTCAGGGTGCCGACGCTGAGCCCAAGGGCCTGCAGAATGGCTTCCAGGGTCGCGACGGTTGAACCTTTGCCGTTGGTGCCCCCGACCGTGATGACTCGGTAACGCGGCTGCTGCACGCCCAGCGTCCGGGCGACGCGTCCCACCCGGTCCAGGCCCAGATCGATGGCCCGCGCGTGCACCTGCTCCTGCAACGCCAGCCACTCGGCCAACGTGCGCGCCACGGGCATCATTTATGCCGCGTGCGCCGGCAGCTTCATCAGCATGTTGAGCATGCTGCCGATGCGCTCGCGCATGTCGCGCCGGTCGACGATCATGTCCACTGCACCATGCTCGAGCTGGAACTCGCTGCGCTGGAAGCCTTCGGGGAGGGTCTCGCGCATGGTCTGCTGAATGATGCGCGGACCCGTGAAGCCGATGAGCGCGCGCGGCTCGGCCATGTTGAGGTCACCGAGCATCGCCAGGCTCGCCGACACACCTCCCATGGTGGGGTCGGTCATGACGGCCACGTACGGCAGCCGTGCCTGCGCCAGGCGCGCCAGCGCCGCACTGGTCTTGGCCATCTGCTGCAGCGAGAACAGGGCCTCCTGCATGCGGGCACCGCCACTGGAGGTGAAGCACACATAGGGCATACGCTGGGCGATGCAGAACTCGACGCCGCGGCGGAACCGCTCACCCACCACCGAGCCCATCGAGCCACCCAGGAATTCGAATTCAAAGGCGCAGCCCACCACCGGGCTGCCCAGCAGATGTCCTGCCAGCACCACCAGCGCGTCCTTCTCGCCGGTCGCCTTCTGCGCCTGGGCCAGGCGATCCTTGTAGCGCTTGCTGTCCTTGAACTTGAGGACGTCCTCGGGCTCGATGCTCGCGCCAATCTCGACATGGGCGCCCTCGTCCAGGAACCACAGCAGCCGCTGCCGCGCGCCGATGCGCATGTGGTGGCTGCACTTCGGACATACGTACAGATTGCGCTCGAGTTCGGCCCGGTACAGTACCGCGTCACAGGCCGGGCATTTGATCCACAACCCTTCGGGGACCGAACGCGTGCGCCGTTCGGTCTTGATTCGCGAGGGCATGATCTTTTCAAACCACGACATGGCTGCTGTCCAGATGCCTATCAGGGAGGCGGGTCAGAGATCATAGCCGATACCGGGCCGGCCGCCTCCTCGGGCAAGCCGAACGCCCGGGGGTAGTGGACTTTCCAGAAATACAGGCCCGCGGCTGGTGCCGTCGGTGCGTTCAGGGTGCGATCGCGCGACGCCAGCACCTCGGCGGCCCGCTGCGGCGGCGCTTTGCCTACTCCGACCTCCAGCAGCAGCCCCACCAGGTTGCGCACCATGTGGTGCAGGAAGGCGTTGGCGGTGGCCTCGATGATCACCTGGTCGCCGTGACGCTCCACGCTGAGCGAGTACAGGCGCCGGATCGGTGAATGTGCCTGGCAGCCGGCGGCGCGAAAGGCGCTGAAGTCATGCTCGCCCAGCAGCAGCTGCGCCGCCGCGGCCATGCGCCTTGCATCCAGGGGACGGAAGATGAGCGTGGCGCGGTGCGCGGCCAGGGCCGAGCGACCCAGTCGGTTGAGGACGAGGTAGCGGTAGGTGCGCGCTTCGGCGCTGTAGCGCGCGTGAAAGTGCTTCGGCACCGTGCGCGCCCAGCGCACGCTGATGTTGTCGGGCAGGTTGGAGTTGGCACCCAGCACCCATCCGCGCTCACCACGCAGGGCCTCGGTGTCGAAATGCGCGATCTGGCCCAGGGCGTGCACGCCGGCATCGGTGCGGCCCGCGCACACCAGGCTCACCGGATGGGCGGCGATATGGCTGAAGGCGGCTTCAGCGGTCTCCTGGACACTCCTGACGCCGGCCTGCTGGGTCTGCCAGCCGGCGAATTGCGCACCGTCGTACTCGAGCGCGACGGCAATCCTTGGCAAGGTGGTGAAGGCTCAGCCGGGCAGCGACTCTATGAGCCGCTGAGCTTCCTGCTTCTGCACCACCGAACCCTCGGTCACCACTTCCTCGAGGATGTTGCGTGCGCCCTCCGGATCGCCCATGTCCATGTAGGCACGTGCGAGGTCGAGCTTGGTGCCGACTTCGCTCATGGTCACCGGCTCCAGATCCGGCAGTGCCAGATCCTCGGTGCCCAGTCTCTGGGTCTGAGTGAAGGCCGCATCCGGAATGGTCGCGGTGCCGACGTCGAGGTCCAATCCCTGATGTCCGTTCGCCGCGGGTGCCGGCTCGGCGTGTTCTGGTACGCCGATGTTGAAGTCCAGGTCACTGCTGAGCGCCTTGAGGGAGGCCGTGGCACCGACGTCGTGCTCGGCGCCCTCGACACTGATCGGCGCATCGGTGGCGGTGCCATCGAACTGCCAGGAGCCGGTCGGCGTCTCCGCCGGGTCCAGGTGGAAGTCGGGAGTGCGCTGCTCCGCCGTTTCCAGTAGCCGCCGTGAATGCTCATCGAGGCCCGCCACCATGGTCGGCGCATCCGCGCCCGCGCCGAGCGCCGGCTGATCCACGGTGTCCAATGAATTCAGATCCAGGCCCAGGTCATCGATGGCCAGTTCCGCGGTCTGATCCACATGGGCGTTCTGCTGCAGGACCTTTTCGACCTTCTGGCGCACGGTCGCCGCCCCGTTGGCGCTGGCCATCGGCTGCTCAAGGGTCGGTGACTCCTGGGTGATGCCTTCGTTCAGGCCGCCGAAGCGTGCCGCCGCCATGCGGCCCTGGGTCATCTCCTGAGTCGACCCGGTGCCCGTGTCACCGACGTGGGTCGCATTGGGATCCAGTGCCAGGTTCTTGTCGGTGGCCAGCGCCGCGGCCGATTCGGCCGTCGCGTCGCGCTCGCCGATGGCGGTGCCGATGTCCAGATCGATGTCCCCGGCCGCGCGCTGTACTGAGGAGGGTGAACCGATGACGTCGAAATCAATACCGGCGCTCTGGCCGCCTTCCAGGTCCAGATCAACGCCGGCCGCGGCGGCGCCGCTGGCGGAACCCGCGGCAAACAGTGCGTCATCGGGCGCCAGCTGCTTGCCCATGATGAGGATCTTTTCCCACTCGCCCGGGGCCGCCTCGGCGCGGGTGCTGGCGAGCTCATGGGCACTGTTCAGGAACTGTTCCTTGTTGCCCCAGACGAAGAAGACCTCGAGCAATTTGAGCTTCAGATCGCGACGCTTGGGATCACGGGCGATGGCGATGCGCACCAGATCGGCGGCCTGGTCGTACAGACCATAGGCCATATGGAAATCTGCTTCGGCCAACGGGTCGCCCTGATCCAGGTTGACCGCGGTCTCGGCGCTGATGGTCTGATCGGCGGCGACATGCGGCGCACGATTGGTCGCCGTACCATCGAAGCGTGGCTTGGCGTGGGTGCCGGACTCCTCCACCAGGATCGACTCGGCGCGCAGCGGCACCAGCGGCTGGGTATCAAAATTCGCCTCATGCTCGCCGGTGAGCGAGTCGGCGTTGGCGTTCAGATGGCCCAGCGAGTCATTGAAACTGGATTGCCGACGCTCCCGCCAGGCACGCAGGCCGAAGAAGCCCACAATGACAACCACCAGCGCAGCCAGTGCCCACCAGTACCGTTTCAGCAGATCCATGACGGAGCTGCTTTGCTCAACCGGCGGGCTGATGACGTGCGGCCGGTGCTTCACCGGCGGCGCCGAAGCCACTGCAGTGTTCTCGGCCGTAGCCGGCGCGGATGCCTGCGCCTCGGCCGGCGCGGAATTCTCGGCCGGCTGCGGGGGCGGTGCTGCCGCAGTCTCGGTCGGTGCCGGCGCTGCGCTCGGCGCTGGTGTCGGGGTGGGCGTGGGAGCGGCCGACGCTGGCGCGGCGCCTGAGCGGGCGGCCGCCTGCGCTGCCGCCAATTGGGCCTGCAGCTTCGCCAGGTCCTCATTG
>DASZCK010000162.1:0-6579 GCA_035943195.1 Steroidobacteraceae bacterium | reverse complement strand
CCGAAAGAGATCATCGCCTCGGTGAAGCGTGGCCTCTATGCCGTCAATTTCGGCGGCGGTCAGGTCGACATCACGTCGGGCAAGTTCGTCTTCTCCGCCAGCGAGGCCTATGCAATTGAGAATGGCAAGCTGGGTGCGCCGCTGAAGGGTGCAACTCTGGTAGGCAATGGTCCGGATGTGCTGACGCGAGTCAGCATGGTCGGCAACGACTTGAAGCTCGATGAGGGCGTGGGTACCTGCGGCAAGGAGGGCCAGAACGTCCCCGTCGGTGTCGGCCAACCGACACTGCGGATCGACGGCCTCACCGTCGGGGGCACCGGCTAGCGCAGGCGCGGCGGGACATAAGCGGGAACGCCGCGCAGAACATAACTCAGGCCCGATGCCGGCTACGGCTGAGAAATCTTGCGTCACCCTCCTACAGTCGGCAAAGCGTGAGGTGCAGCACACTCAGGGCCCCGCCATTCCCCGTACGGTGTATGCAGAACATTCCGGCCCCAGCAGGCGACCCGCGCCCAAAGGATGTAGACATGGCCCCCGAGTCCCGGTCCGAGTCCGAGCTGACCCTGCCCAAGGATCTGCTCACCGAGGTGCAGCGCCACATGCCGGCCCGCCGTGGTGATTTCCATGTCGAAGGCTGGAAGCCCTCCCTGGTTTCAAAGATGTTCGGCTTTCTCGACCGGGGGCGCTCGCGCGAGTGACCGCAAGGCGATTAAGCTTGTGACATGAGCACGGCTCACCACAAGCTGTCACGCCCGGTCTATGAGGGGCTGCCCTGGGTCTATCTGTTGGGCGGAATGGCCGCGGTGCTGGCGAGCTACTTTCAGACCTCGGAGGCCTTGAGCATGGTGCTGGGTCTGCCCGGCCTGCTGGCGGTACTGGCGGGCGTGGTGGTGCTGCTCAGGCGGCGTGGCTATCGGCGCCTGCGCGCCCAGTATGACGCCCCGCACGCCCTGGATGAGGCCACCGCCGGCATGGCGTCCGGCCCCGAAGACTCACCTTCGCACCAGGACGCGGCCTAACCGCGTTTGGCGGCACGTTCCGGATCGACCAGGGTTTGGGCGTGGGCCGGGTCGTCTTCGAGCGACTTGACCAGCGTCGGCACACCCGGCGCCACATCCGATGCATTCAATCGTGCCCGCGCCAGCCGTTCATCCACATACATGATCTCGTGCTTGCCGATCACCACGACATCACCATCGTTGAGGTTGTAGCGGCGTACGCGCCGGCCCTGCACGAAGATGCCATTGGTGCTGTTGAGATCCTCGATGACACTGCCTTCGGTGCGCGTGATGATCTGGCAGTGATGACGGCTCACGAAACGGCTGTCCACCTGCAGATCGTTGTCGCTGGTGCGGCCGATGATGGTGCGTCCCACCTTCAGCGGCAGCTCCTGGGTCGTGCGACCCTCGGTGGCCAGTATCACTCGACCCACGGTTTCACCGCCGCTACCCGGGGGCGGGGAGCGCACGTCGTGGTGCTCGCTCTCGCGTAACACCCGATGGGTGTCGGTGAAACTGCCGGTGGTCTCGTGCGAGGTCGCGACCTCCGCGTGGGCAGCGTGCCGGCCCTGCGGTTCGCCCCAGCGCAGTTCCTCGATTGAGTTCTTCACGTCCTCGAGCAGGATCTGGTCGCGGTTCTGGCCGTAGGCCGCCAGCATTGCGGTGTCGCACAGCGTGTTGACCAGACGCGGTATGCCGCCGGTGTAGCGGAAGATCACCGGGTAGGTGTCATCGGCGAAGATCTGGCGATCGCCCGCGCCGGCGACTTCCAGACGGTGATGGATGTAGGCATGCATCTCGGTCGAGGACAGCGTGCCCAGGTGAAAGCGCAGGCGTATGCGCTGCGCCAGCTGCACCAGCTCCGGGGCATCAAGCTTGTGGTTCAGTTCGGGCTGGCCGGCAAGAATGATCCGCAGCACCTTCTCCTTGGTGGTCTCGACACCGGAGAGCATGCGGATTTCCTCGAGCACCTTCAGCGACAGATTCTGCGCTTCATCGACGATCAGCAGCACCTTGCGTCTGGCGCTGTACTGCTCGACCAGGAAGCTGTTGAGAGTCGCGATCAGCTCGGCCTTCTTCATCTGGAACGGTGAGAAGCCGAACTGCACCAGCAGTGACTGCAGGAAACCGATCACCGATACCTGGGTCTGGCTGATCTGCGCGACCACCACATCGTGCTGCAGCTCCTGCAGGAATGACTCGATGAGCGTGGTCTTGCCCGAACCGATCTCACCGGTGATCACGACGAAGCCGTCCGTGAACCAGATCGTGGACTCCATGTACGCCTTGGCGCGCGCATGCTGTTTGCTCAAATACAGGAACTGCGGATCCGGGCTGAGCCGGAACGGCAGTTCCTGAAGATTGAACATTTCAAGGTACATGGCGTCTCGATTCTAGGGGATCTGAATCTCAGGGGCCAATTCGGCCAGGAGGACGCGTGCGCGCCGTTCACAGAGCCTTGCAGTGCGTTCCACCACCGTCAGATGTCCGAGTTTGCGCCCGGGCCGCGGCTGCTTGCCGTAATCATGCAGATGTACGCCGGCGTGGCGCAACAGGCCGCCGTGCCCCGGCATGGTGCCGATCAGATTGATCATCGCGCTGTAACCGGTCGCGCGGCAGGCGCCCAGGGGCAGCCCCAGAATGGCTCGCAGGTGGTTCTCAAACTGGCTGGTCACTGCGCCTTCAATGGTCCAGTGGCCGGAATTATGCACTCGCGGTGCCATCTCATTGGCCACCAGCCGCCCCTGGCGCACGAAGAACTCGATGGTCAGGACGCCGACATATTTGAGATGTTCCATCATCGCGACGACATGCCGGCGCGCCAGACGGTTCAGACGCGTAGCTTCGTACGGCGCGCGCGTGAGCCGCAGAATGCCGGCGGCGTGCAGGTTGTGATTGAGGGGATACACCTGGCACTCGCCGCTGCGGCCGCGCACACCGATGACGGATACCTCCAGATCGAAAGGCACCAGTTCCTCGTACAAGAGCGGCACCTGTCCGAGATCGGCCCAAGCCCGTTCGACATCCGCAGCCGTGCGCACTACCGCCTGACCCTTGCCGTCATAACCCATGCGCCGAGTTTTCACTATGCCGGGCAGGCCGATGTCGCGCACTGCCGCGTCCAGTTGTCGGCGGGTGCTGACGGCGCGCCAGCGAGTGGTGGTAATTCCCAGCTTTTCAAACAGACGTTTTTCACTGGCGCGATCCTGGGCGGAGGCGATCGCCGCCGGCGGCGGACTGACGCGGGTCTCACGCCCAAGCTTGCGCAGCGCCGCCACCGAGACGTTTTCCCAGTCGATGGTGACCACTTCGCAGCGCCCCGCCAG
Organism: Steroidobacteraceae bacterium; assembly: GCA_035943195.1. GTDB lineage: Bacteria > Pseudomonadota > Gammaproteobacteria > Steroidobacterales > Steroidobacteraceae > DAIDKA01. The sequence continues at coordinate 3,254 of DASZCK010000162.1, read as the reverse complement.
GGTCGCCAGCGCGGTGCTGTCGTCGAAGGCACTCTTGAGAACCGGAGCGAGCGCCGCCGCCGGCGGCTGCTCGGCGGGATCGAGGAACAGGAAGTCCAGACCCAGCGGGTAGCCGGCGAGGGCCATCATGCGGCCCAGCTGACCGGCACCGACGATGCCGACTGTCATGGGCGGCTGGTGCGAGGGTCAGGGTGCTCGAGCACGCGGGCGGTCTGCTGGTCGCGGAATACTTCAAGCCGCGGCAGTACCTCCGGGTGGCGATTGGCGATGATGGCGGCCGCCATGAGGCCGGCGTTGGTGGCGCCGGCGGTGCCGATGGCGAAGGTGGCCACGGGAATTCCGGCGGGCATCTGCACGATCGAGAGCAGCGAATCCATGCCGTTGAGGGCCTTGGACTGCACCGGCACGCCCAGCACCGGAATGCTGGTCTTCGCGGCCGTCATGCCCGGCAGGTGAGCCGCGCCGCCGGCGCCGGCGATGATGACCTCGAGCCCGCGCGCGCGCGCGCCGGCGGCGTATTCAAACAGCAGATCTGGTGTGCGATGCGCGGATACCACCCGCACCTCATGCGGAACGTGCAGGGCCTCCAGTACCTCGGCGGCCGGACGCATCGTCTCCCAATCCGAAGTCGAGCCCATGATGATGCCAACCCACACTGACACGATGCTGTTCCTCCGGGGCGCGCAGGGCGCCCGCCGCAATCGGTCATTGTAGCTGAGCGAGGCTAGCCGAGCAGTTCCCGCAGGGCCCGGAACAGCTCACGGGAGGCCGCCCCACCGGCGCCGCTGCGCTGGTGCTCAGTGCGCGCCGCGCCCACCCGTTTGAGCCATTGGGCCTCATCCAGGCCCGGATAGGCCGCGCGCAGCGCCGCAAAGGCCTCCGGGCCGCCTTCCAAGAGGCGACCGCGCCAGCCCTCGGCGCGCTGGAAACGCTGCGCTTCCAGCGCCGACCGGGCGGCCTTGGCGCCCAGGGCCTCGCGTACCCGGCTGAGGTCAATGTCACGCATCAGCTTGCCGATGTACTGCCGCTGCCGCGCGCCGCCGCCGCGGCTGCTGATGCTGCGGGCGGCAACAATGGCCTCCTGCAGCCGCTCCGGCAGCTCGAGGGCGGCGAGTTCCCCATCATTGAGCGCGATCAGCTGCTCGCCCAGCGCCTGGGCCCTTTGGGCTTCGCGTTTGAGCACGCTCTTGCTGGGGCCGTCGAACAGCGGCTCGGAATTCTCATCCGCATCAGGTCTGGGAAATCGTTTCACGTGGCCACCCTGCTCCTTGGGCTACAATTCTGCTTCAAAGAAGCGGCAGGGTATATGCAGCAGGAAGTCGACGCCTCCCGGATCCCGGAACTCAAAGCAGTGATCGAGCAGGTCCTGGCCGAGGCCAGGCGTGCCGGCGCCTCGCAGTGCGAGGCGGATGCCAGCCTGCAGCGCGGTCTCACTGCCACCGTACGCCTGGGCGAGGTGGATACCGTGGAATACCAACGCGATCGCGGCCTGGGACTGACCGTGTACTTCGGCAAGCGCAAGGGCTCGGCGAGCACCGGCGATCTGAGTGGCGAGGCGGTGCGCGCCACCGTGGAGAAGGCCTGCGCCATCGCGCGCTACACCGCCGCGGACGAATGCGCGGGGCTGGCGGATCCCGACGACCTGGCGCGCGAAGTGCCGGATCTGGATCTGTATCACCGCTGGGACCTGGAGCCGGACCAGGCGGTGGAACTGGCGCGCGGCTGCGAGGCCGCCGGCATGGCGGTCGACCGGCGTCTCACCAACTCCGAGGGCGCCTCGGTCGGCAATCAGCGCGGCGTGCGGGTCTACGGCAACTCGCACGGCTTCCTGTCCGGCTTCGCCAGCAGCTCGCACTCCATCAGCTGCGTACTGCTGGCATGCCAGGACGAGGACATGCAGCGTGACTTCTGGTACTCGAGTGCCCGGGATCCTCAGGATCTCGAGGACGCCGCGGCCATTGGTCGGCGCGCCGGCGAGCATGCGATCGCGCGCCTGGGTGCGCAGCGCCTGCCGACCCAGCGAGCACCGGTGCTGTTCATCCCGGAGATGGCGCGCAGCCTCTTTCGCAACTTCATCGGCGCGATACGCGGCGGCAGCCAGTACCGCAAGACCACCTTCCTGCTGGACTGCGCGGGCCAGAGCGTGTTCCCCGACTTCGTGCAGATCGAAGAACGGCCGCACATCGCCAAGGCCCTGGCCAGCAGTCCCTTCGACGGCGAAGGGGTCGCCACGCGTGACCGGCAGCTGGTGAGGGACGGGATCGCGCAGGGCTACGTGCTCGACAGTTATTCGGCCCGCAAGCTGGGCCTGAAGACCACGGGCAATGCCGACGGCGTGCACAATCTCTTCATCCGTTCCTCGCGCGCGGCACCGCCGCGTGAAGAACTGCTGCGCACCATGGGCAAGGGCCTGGTGGTGACGGAACTGATGGGCCAGGGCGTGAACCCGGTGACGGGTGACTATTCGCGCGGCGCCAGCGGCTTCTGGGTCGAGAATGGCGTGATCGTCCACCCGGTGCACGAGATCACCATCGCTGGCAACCTGCGCGCGATGTTCAAGGGCATCGCGGCGATTGGTGACGACGTCGACAGACGCGGGGCGCTGCACACCGGTTCGGTACTCATCGACGATCTGACGATAGCCGGCGAGTAGCCGCGTCGGGCAGCGCGGGCGCCGGCAGTTCTCCGGTTTCACCGGTGGCGGATTCGGCGCGCTGTAGCGGACTGGTCTGCAGGATCTCCAGCAGGGTCTGGCCCGCGCAGCTGGCGCGGCGCGCCGCATCTACCTGCGTCACCAGCTGACTGACTCCCGGAATGCCCAGCGCGCGGCTCACGGGCTTGCCACTGTGCAGGTGGCGGGCGGCCTCGATGATGTCGATGACGGCCAAACGCGCCGGATCACGCGCCAGCAGCAGTTCGTCGCCGGCGACCTTCAGCACCCGCGCCTGCTCCAGCGCGCTGATGAGTGGCGCGAGCGCAAGTCCGGTGATACCCAGGTCGGTCGCCACCGCGTCCAGGGTGTAGCGCGGCCGGCCGCTGCCGGCGTTGTGCCCGACCAGGAAGGTGACCGTGAGTGCCAGCTGTTCCAGTTCGGCGGCCGAGAGGTGCAGCTGGCGCAGGCCGAAGCGCAGGTAGCTGGGATTTTGGATGTAGAACGACAGCTGCGCGCCGGTCAGCAGGATGAGCCAGCCGAAATAGGTCCACATCACCACCGCGATGACCGCCGCGAAGCCGGCATACACGAGCGTCAGCCG
>DASZCK010000161.1:0-5688 GCA_035943195.1 Steroidobacteraceae bacterium | reverse complement strand
CCGCCTTGCAGGCCATGCGTCGCTGGTATTCGGGAGTGGCGCCGCTGGTCAGACTGACGAACACCGGCGCAATCGACAGCGGCTCCACCACGACGAAGAACACGATGAAGAACTTGATGACCTGATCAATCGATATAGAAGACATAAGGGATGTTCATCCTGCAGCGCGAGCTTGTCCACTGCAGCTCGGTTTATTCTTGAAAGCCCTTTAAATCAGGCGCACCATCAATCCGCTCATTGTAAGGACTCTTCCCACTGCAGGAGATTTACGATGACGATTCCCAATCCGGGCGTCGGGGCTTGGTACCGATTGCGCGGCGGCGCTCCCTTCGAGATCGTCGCGCTGGATGACGATGACGGCACCATCGAGGTGCAGTACATCGACGGCACTCTCGAAGAACTCGATCTTGAAGACTGGAAGTCCTGGTGCGACGAACGCACGCTCGAGGCGGCCGACCCGTCGGAGGATTGGAGTGACTCGGCCGATGTCGAGGCCGACGAGGGACACTCGCGGTTCGATCGCTATGGTGATGGCACCGACCTGCGCGCGGGAGGCCTTGACGATATCGATCTGTTCGACGCCGGCTGAGCCAAAATCAGAGCAAATCAGGGCAGCGCATGCCGGTGCGCCGGGCGTGTCAGCAGGTAGATGAGCAGCAGCGCGGGAATGCTCAGGCTCGCCGTATACATGAAGAAATGCGGGTAGCCGATGCGGTCAACCACAAAGCCGGACGTTCCCTCGAGCAGCTTGCCCGGCAATGCATACAACGACGAAAACAGGGCGTACTGCGTAGCCGTATAACGCGAACTGGTGAGCGCCGACAGGAAGGCGATCAGCGCCGTACCATGCAACGCCAGCGCCAGATTATCCAGCCCATTGGCGGCCCCTAGGCCCAGCAGCGTCGGTCCGTGAGTGGTGGCGAGCCAGGAAAACCCGAGGTTCGACAACATCACCAGGAAGCTGCCGAGGACCAGGGCGCGCACGATGCCGTAGCGGGCGATCACGATGCCCGAGAGCACCACGCCCACCATCGACAGCGCCAGGCCCACCACCTTCACCACGGTGGCGATCTGTTCCAGGGTGTAGTGATGATCGATGTAGAAGGGATTGGCCATGACCCCCATGGTGAAGTCGGTCAGGCGATAACTGCCGATCAGGAGCAGCAGCAGGGCGGCAACGCGCACCGAGAAGCGTCCGAGGAAATCGGTGAGCGGACACACCACCGCGCCCACGAAGGCGGCGCCGGCGCTCTGCGCGAACGCGGGCCAGTGCGCCCGGGTCGCGAGCCAGTCGTGCACGCGTTGTTCCTGCTTTTCGCCGACCGGGGCGACCCGGGCCTGCGGCTCGCGCACCAGCAGGGTCGTGATCACGCCGACCAGCCCCAGTGCCGCCATGGTCGCGTAACTGGCGTGCCAGCCGGCAACCTGGGCCAGGCCAAGGGCGCCGGCGGAGGCGCAGATCAGCGCGGCTCGAAAGCCGACCTGGTAGGCCGCGGCCATGGCGCCCTGCTCCTCATCCGGCGCGGACTCGATGCGCCAGGCACTCATGGCAATGTCCTGGGTGGCCGCGCAGAAGGCCAGGAAGACGGCGCCGACGACAACCTGCGTGAGGTTTACGGCAGGATGCGCCAGCGACAGGTTCAGCAGCGCCGCCACGATGCCAACCTGGGCGAGGAACATCCAGCTGCGGCGGCGTCCCAGCAAGCGCTTCAGTCCGGGCAAGGGCACGCGGTCGACGAAGGGCGCCCAGAGGATCTGCAGCGTGTAAATCAGGCCCGCCCAGGCCAACATGCCGATGGTGCTGCGCATGATCCCCTCCTGGCGCAGCCACGCCGAGAGCGTGTTGTACACCAGGTAGAAGGGCAGCCCGCTCGCGAACCCCAGGAACAGCATCGACACGACCCGGGCCTGCAGATAGACCTGCGCAGCCTGCGACCATCGGCGGGGGGGATTCGATGTAATAATCTAGCGCTCCATAAAGTGGCGATCATGCACAACTATCAGCTTGAATTCATCGATCTCGCGCTGTCGCGCGAAGCGCTGCGCTTCGGCCGCTTCACCCTCAAATCGGGTCGCGAGAGTCCCTACTTCTTCAATGCCGGCCTGTTCAGCGACGGCGCCGCAGCCAGTGCCCTCGGCCGCTGCTACGCAGGCGCCCTGGTCGCCTCGGGAATTGATTTCGACATGCTGTTCGGGCCGGCCTACAAGGGCATACCGCTGGTCACTGCGACCGCCATATCGCTGGCGGAACACCACGGCAAAAGCGTCCCGTATGCCTTCAATCGCAAGGAGGCCAAGAATCACGGTGAAGGTGGCAGCATTGTCGGGACGCCCCTCGGGGGCCGGGTGGTGATCGTGGATGACGTGATTTCCGATGGCGCCGCCAAGCGCGAGGCGATCGAACTGATCCGGGGCTCAGGAGCGACGCCCGCCGCCATCCTGCTGGCACTTGACCGGCAGGAACGGGGCCAGGCACGGCTTTCCGCAGTCCAGGAAATCTACGCGGCCCATGGCGTCAACTGTGTGAGCATTCTCACACTTGGCGAGCTTCTGGAAGCCCTTGAGGCCCCCCCCGACGGCCGCACCCGTGTTTCTGCGCAGCAGCTCACAGCGCTGCAGGCCTATAGGGCACAGTTTGGGGTCTCTTAGACTTGCAGCGTCGGATCCGACCGGGACATGATGCGGGCCATGCCAAGATTTGTCCGAGCCGCACCTTTGAGTTTCGCCCTGCTGTGGCTGGGCGCGGGCAGCGCCGTGGCATGGGCGGAAACCCAGACCTACAAATGGGTGGACGACCAGGGTGTGGTGCACTACGGCGATAGCATCCCGCCGCAGTACGCCCAGAAGGAAAGCACCGTCCTCAATAAGGAAGGCGTGCCCATCGGCCACAACAATGCCGCCAAGTCCCCCGCCCAACTCGCCGCCGAAGCCACGGCGCAGCAACAGCTGGCGCAACAGAAGCAGCACGACGCCTTCCTGCTGGGCACCTACACCTCGGTCAAGGACATCGAGCAGCTGCGTGACGAGCGATTGCAGCAGATCAAGGTGCAGCGCGTGGCGGCCGAACAGTATGTCGCCACCTTGGGCGAGCGACTGTCGGCTCTTCAGGCCCGGGCCCAGAACTTCAAGCCCTACAGCACGCGTCCCGACGCCCACCGCATGCCCGACGATCTGGCCGAGCAGATGGTGCATACACTCAATGATATCCGCTCTCAGAAGTCGGCCTTGAGCACCAGCCAGGAAGAGGAAGTCAAGACGCAGGCCCAGTTCCAGTCCGATATCGATCGCTACAAGGTACTGCGCGCCGCCCAGGCGGAGGTACGCTGAAGCGCGCGCGGCTCAGCCGCGACCGGAGTGCCCGAAGCCGCCCGCGCCGCGTGCACTTTCCGCAAAATCGTTCACCACCTCGAGTTCGACCTGCACCACGGGGACCACCACCAGCTGCGCAATGCGCTCGCCCGGCTCGATGGTGAAGGGATTCTGGCTGCGGTTCCACATGGAGACCATGAGCTGGCCCTGGTAGTCCGAGTCGATCAGGCCCACCAGGTTGCCGAGCACGATGCCGTGCTTATGACCCAGACCGGAACGCGGCAGGATCAGCGCGGCGAGGCCAGGATCGTCAATATGGATAGCAAGGCCGGTGGCGACCAGCTGCGACTGCCCCGGTGTCAGCGTCAGTGGTGCATCCAGACAGGCACGCAGGTCCATCCCGGCGGAGCCGTTGGTCGCATACGCCGGCAGTGGGAATTCCCGGCCGACGCGCGCGTCAAGGATCCGCACCTTGAGGGGGTGCCTGCGGGTCAACACATCCATGGCTTCAACCTTTGGTCGCGGCGGCCGGAACCGTCGCGCTGCGCGCAAGATCCGCGCGTCGCTCGGCATATACGGTCGCAATTAGTTCGATGAGTTCGCGCGCCAAGTGCGTCTTGGCGGCACGCGGCAGGAGTTTGCGACCATTGCGCCACAGGACGATGAGCTCATTGTCGGCGCAGTCAAAGGCCTTGTCGTGGCCGACCTCATTGGCCGCGATCATGTCGAGGTTCTTGCGCAGCATCTTGGAGCGCGCGTTCTGCTCCACGGTATCGGTCTCGGCTGCGAATCCCACGACGAACGCCGGACGCTGCGCGCCGGCGGCGAGCGTACCGATGATGTCCGTGGTGCGCGCCATCTGCAGCGCCAGATTTTCTTCGGTCTTCTTGATCTTGTGAGTCGCAGCCTGCGCCGGCCGGTAGTCGGCCACTGCCGCCGTTGAAATGAAGATATCGTCGCGGCGGACTTCGGCCTGGACTGCCTCGAGCATGTCCGCGGCACTGCCGACATCCACGCGCCGCACGCCGGCCGGCGTCGCCAGCGACACCGGACCACAGATCATCACCACTTCGGCGCCGGCCTCGCGCGCGGCCTGGGCGACGGCAAATCCCATCTTGCCGGAGCTGCGGTTACTGATGAAGCGCACCGGATCGATGGGCTCGCGGGTCGGACCCGCGGTGATCAGCACCCGCTGGCCACTCAAGACGCCAGTGGGCAGCAGGGTCGAATCTGCCAGTGCCGCAAGTTCATTGGGCTCGAGCATGCGCCCGGCACCCACCTCCCCGCAGGCCTGATCGCCGATGCCGGGGCCGAAAATGTGGACGCCACGTTCCTTCAACAAAGCCACATTGGCCTGGGTCGCGGGATTGGCCCACATCTGCTGATTCATGGCCGGCGCAAGCGCGATTGGCGCCGCGGTGGCCAGGCAGGTGGTGGCCAGCAGATCATCGGCACGGCCACCGGCCAGGCGCGCCAGAAAATCGGCGGTGGCTGGAGCGATCAGGACCAGGTCGGCCCAGCGGGCGAGTTCAATATGTCCCATGGAGGACTCGGCCGCCGGGTCCCACAGATCGGTGCGGACTGCCCGCCCTGAGAGCGCCTGGAAGGTCATCGGTGTCACGAACTCCCGTGCGCCATCCGTCATGACCACCTGGACCTCGGCACCCCGTTCGCGCAGGCGACGGACCAGGTCCGCGCTCTTATAGGCGGCGATGCCGCCCGTTACGCCAAGCAGGATATGTTTGCCGTGCATAAAACCTCTTGCCGGCATTATCCAGCCCGTCCAGGCAGCTTCGCAAATAACGATATCTGCACTCGATTAGAAGCTGGCCGCATGTCCGGTTGGGGTCGGAGACTGGACCGATGTCGATCCGCCAATGGCTGCCCAGCGAGCGGCCGCGCGAAAAGCTCATGGAACAAGGCGTCAGAAGCCTGTCGAATGCCGAACTGCTGGCCGTGCTGTTCGGCACCGGCAGCCGAGGCGGGACCGCGGTGGACCTCGCGCACCAACTGCTGGCGCGCTTCGGATCGTTGCGGGAACTGCTGTGTGCCGATCGCGAACAGGCCCTGGCGGGACCTGGCCTGGGTCCGGCCCGTTACTGCATGCTGCAGGCAGCCCTGGAGCTGTCACGCCGGCACTATGGTGAAACCCTCAAGGCCGGCTCCGCCCTGGACTCCCCGAACGCCGCCCGGGACTTCCTGCTGGCGCAGCTCCGCGACCGCCCCTATGAAGTGTTCTGCTGCCTGCACCTGGATACCCGGCATCGGCTCATAGCCTTCGAGGAGCTGTTTCGGGGCACCATTGATGGCGCCAGCGTCCATCCCCGCGAGGTGGTCCGGCAGACCCTGGCGCGCAACTCCGCGGCGGTGATCCTGGCG
>DASZCK010000160.1:0-31692 GCA_035943195.1 Steroidobacteraceae bacterium | reverse complement strand
CAGGAAGGCTCGCAGATTGGCCACAGTGTCCATTATTTATCGCGAAACGCAAAAACTAAGGTCGTAATATGGTCCTAGTTATTGCGATTTGCAATGAATATCATGGTCCCACCTGGAGCCTGTAATGCCGAGTCCACTATGACCACTGCGATCTTTGAAGATATTCCCGGGACGTACGTGTTCACGGCCGATCGCGCCATCGAAGGCCGTCATTTGAACCGCTTCTGCATGTCCTTGATGAGCGCCGTTAACCGCGCGCGCTTCAAGGCCGACGAACGTGCCTATCTGGATGAGTGGCCGATGAGCGAGCCGCAGAAGCAAGCGGTGATGAAGCGCGACTTCACGGCGCTGCTCGAACACGGCGGCAATATATTCTTCGTGCTCAAGATCGCCGCCGTCGACGGGCGGCCGACGCAGTCGGTGGCCGCCTCGTTTGCCCGTCAATCCACCGAAGAGTACGCTGCCATGATGCGCAGCGGCGGCCGCAATCCTGCAGGCCTCAGGTCCATCGCAGGACGTTTCTAATGGCGCGGATCACCGCGGGCATTGGCTCAAGCCACGTGCCTGCGATCGGCGCCGCGCTCGACGGCGGTCGCGCCGGCGACCCGGATTGGGCACCCATCTTCGCCGGCTACGAGTGGACCCGTAACTGGGTCGCCGAACAGAAACCCGACGTCATCATCCTGGTCTATAACGATCACGCTTCGGCCTTCTCGCTCGACGTCGTGCCAACCTTTGCGCTCGGCTGCGCCGACACCTTCGCGCCGGCCGATGAGGGCTGGGGTCCGCGGCGCGTTCCCATCGTTCAGGGTCATTCGCGGCTCGCCTGGCATATCGCGACCAGCTGCGTGCTGGACGAGTTCGACCTCACCATCATGAACGAGATGAATGTGGATCACGGGCTGACGGTGCCGCTGTCGTTGGTGCTCGGCCAGCCCAGCGAGTGGCCGGTGAAGGTGATCCCGCTGGCGGTGAACGTGATCCAGTACCCGACACCGACCGCGAACCGCTGCTACCGCCTGGGCGAGGCCATCGCGCGTGCGGTGAAGTCCTATCCCGAAGATCTCAACGTGCAGGTGTGGGGCACCGGCGGTATGAGTCATCAGCTTTCCGGCGAACGCGCCGGTCTCATCAACCGTGAATGGGATACCCGTTTCCTGGACCAGCTCAGCTCCGATCCGGATGCCCTGCGCACCATGTCGCACGAGGAGTACATCCGCGAAGCGGGCTCCGAAGGCATGGAGCTGATCATGTGGCTGACCATGCGGGGTGCTCTCGGACCCAGCATCCGCGAGCTCTACCGCTTCTATCATGTACCGGCGTCGAACACCGCCGTCGGCAACGTGGTCTTCACGCCTGAGGCTTGAGAAGGAGCAGTACCATGGCTGATGCACGTACCGCCAACCTGCTGGGGGCCTTCATGACGGGTCTTCATGACCAGTTGGCCCAGCGGCTCGAGCGCGAGTCGGCGATTTCCGGCGACGGGCCGGCCGCCTTGGTTGCGATTGCCTACAACGAAGGACGCGCGGTCGAGTTTTTGAGGAAGACTCTGACGCTGAGTCACTCATGGACCGTCCGGATCGTCGAGAAGCTTGAGAAGGCGGGCCTGGTGCAGAAGAAGACCGGCAGCGATCGGCGTACCGTGGCCCTGTATTTGACCGACCAGGGCAAACGCAAGGTGCAAGGAATCATCCGCGCCCGACGTCGCTGCCTCGATGAGGTGCTGGCCGCACTGCCGGTCAAGGACCACAAGAAACTGACCATCATGCTCGAGCGCATGCTGGACTTCCTTACCGGCGATGACGATTCCGCCGAGGCCATCTGCAAACTGTGTGAAGTGGATGTCTGTCCGCAGAACCGCTGTCCCGTCACGCTGGGCGTAAAAGCCGTCAGGACAGCCGGCTAGCGAGTCAGGCAATATGGGCTGATGAGACCTGCAGCCCCAGCCATCCTCGACGCATGGGCCGTCGCTCATGCCGCCGCCAAGGCTGTCGGCAGCTTTGATGCTGGAAATCCGGGCCGCTTCTCACTCGCAACCGGCGGCCTGCATCGGGTGGCGGCCAATGATCCGGACGCCGTCCTGGCGTGGAATCCGGCGACCGGGTGGGAGTCGGCCCTCGGCGCCGATGATCCGAACCGTGACCTGCTCGAGCTGTACCTGCCGATCAGCAGTGCGAGCCACGCCCGTCCGATCACCATCGCTCATCTGGGCCAGAGTCTTGATGGCTTCATCGCCACGCATTCGGGCGATGCAGTCTCCGTGACGGGTCCGGAAAACATTCTGCATCTGCATCGGCTACGGGCGCTGTGCGACGCCGTCGTGGTGGGTGCGGCCACAGTCGCCGCCGACAATCCGCGCCTCACAACGCGCCTGGTGGCGGGCGCCAATCCGGTGCGGGTCATCCTTGACCCGGCGTGTCGGCTTCCGGCGGACCATACCGTCTTCAATGATCGGGCGGCCCTGACCCTGCGCGCCTGTGCCGCGGGCAGCGTCGCGGCGGCCGATGCCCGTGCGCGCGGCGAGCAGATCCTGGAAGTCGCATCCAGTGAGGGCGCACTGGATCTCAAAGAACTGCAGCGGCAGCTGCGGGCGCTGGGCTACAGCCGGATCTTCGTCGAAGGCGGGGGCGTCACGGTCTCCTCGTTTCTCACGGCCGGACTCCTGGACCGGCTGCACATTGCCATCGCGCCGCTGCTGATCGGCGAAGGCCGGCCGGCGATCCGGCTGCCACCGCAATTGCGCTTGCAGGACTGTCTGCGCTTCCAGCATCGCGTCTACCGGGCCGGATCCGACATTCTCTTTGACTGCGACCTGCGCGCCGGCACCAACGGAAAATCCAATGGTCACGGCGCTGCGGTATCCAGCTCAATCCGGCGCGTGCTGTAGCGCCAGGACCCTTGACATCAGGGAACAGGATTCAGTCCAGGTGGGCAGGATATTGCGCACGCGGGCGGCCCCTTCCGCCAGAGCACTCAGCAGGGCGTCGTCGTTCAGAATACGACCCAGTGCCGCACCGAGCGCCTCCACATCATCCGGCGGCACCAGCAGCCCGGCATCGCGCCCGACCCGTTCGGCGATGGCGTCCACGTTCGTGCCGATCACCGGTAGACCATGCGCCAGTGCTTCGGCGACTGCCATGCCATAGCCTTCGAAGCGGGTCGCCAGTACAAACAGATCCGCTTCCCGGTAATGCCTATCGAGCGTGGCCGCGTCGACCTCGCCGGCGAACGTCACTTGCTGCTCCAGTCCCAGGCGCTGCAGCTGTGCCCGCAGCTGCCGCACCGTGGCAGGACTGTGCTCGAGGCTGCCTACGCAGGTCAGGCTCCAGCCTTGCGGCAGCAAGGCGAGGGCCTCAAACAGGACGTCGTGGCCCTTTCTGGGGATGAGGGCGGCCACACACAACATTTTCAGGCTTCCGTCCTGCGTGCCGTGGGCGAGCAGCGCGGCATCGGTTCCCGGTTCCACGACCGATACCGAATCGGGCTCGACGCCATAGGACTTCAACACTAGCTTCGTGGCTTCGCTGGTCACGATGACGTGACGCACGGCTTTCAGCGCCAGTTGCTCGGAGTTTCGCAACTCGAGCGCGCGATGGGCTGCAAGGCCGCTTTCGGCTGCCAGGGGATGATGGACCAGCGCGACGAGGCGCAGGCGCGTCGCGTGCACACGCAGGAGTTGCGGCATGGCGCCACCGGCCAATCCATCCACCAGCACCAAGGCCTGTTCCGGTAGCTGCGCCAAAACCTCATTGGCATCAGTCAGCGCGGCAGCTGTGGGCTGGGGAAAGCTGTCACTAAGTCCATGCACGCTGACCTTCCAGCCCAGAGCGCGCAGGCCGGCAATGATGCGGCGGTCATAGCCGTACCCGCCCGTGGCCGCGTTGATATCGCCTGGAACGATGAATTCCAGCGCGCGTGTGTTCATGGCAGAGCGAGCTCGGCCTCGTAGGATGCCCAGGCCACGTGTGATTCGTGCAGGGTCACGCGCAGGGCCGTGACTGCCCTTGCCGAGGGCCCCAGCCGCCCATCGCGAATGGCCTGCGCCAGCCGCTCAAAGACGGCGTAGGCGAGGAATTCCGTCGTCGTATTCTTTCCCGAGAAATCCTCTTCGGCATCGAGATTGCGGTAGTTCATGGTGGCCAGGAGCTCATGCAACACAGTGCCGGCAAGCCCGATGTCGACGACGATGCCATGCTCATCAAGTTCGGGGCGTCGGAACTGGACATCCACCACATAGGTGGCGCCGTGCAGACGCTGCGCGGGTCCGAACACTGCCCCGGAAAAACTGTGGGCGATCATCATGTGGTCGCGTACGCACACCGTATACATCTAAAGACTCCCGTAGGTCACGCGATGCATGATGCTATCGCCGGGCGCGCGCGCAAGCCGTTCGAGGCTCTGAGGCAGATCCTCAAAGCGCCCCTCACTGTTGATGAGTACGTCGAGGGCCGGCTCGCTCAGCAGCGACAATGCCAGCTGCATCCGCCGTTGCAAATCCCAGCGCGGACGGTGCGCCGTGCCGATGCTGCCCACCTGCGAGGACTTCAGGGTGAGGCGCCGTGCGTGAAAAGCTTCACCCAGCGCCAGAGTCACCGGACGATCTGCGTACCAGCTCAGTTCGACCACCGTGGCCTCGAAGGCGGCGATCCGCAACGCCTGCGACAGTCCTTCGCCTGATCCGCTGGCATGAAGTACCACGTCCGCTTCCGCCCTGGCGGCGTCCGGCAGGGCGAAATTCACCTTCAGGGCTCGCGCGATGGCGGCACGTTGCGCATTGATGTCGATCAATTCGACCTCGCACCCCGGTATGCGGGCGGCCAGCCAGGCGGTCAGGCAGCCCACGCTGCCAGCGCCGATCACCGTTACCCGATCACCCGGACTCACGGCGGCGTCCCACAGGCCATTGAGCGCCGTCTCAAGATTCGCGGCGAGCACCGCCCGCGCCGGGGGCACCCCCTCGGGCAGTACGTGCAGGGCCGCAGCCGCTACCGTGTAGTGCTGCTGGTGGGGGTACAGACAGAAGACATTCTGCCCGGCAAGCCCGGGCGGACCGTGCAGGACTTTGCCGACACTGGTATAGCCGTACTTCACGGGGCCCGGAAAATCCCCGACCTGGAACGGCGCGCGCATGCGTTGGTATTCGCCCCGGGGCACCCGACCCGCGAACACGAGGGACTCGGTTCCGCGGCTGACACCGCTGTATAGTGTCTGTACCGTGGCTTCCAGGGCACCCGGCGGCGCCACCGTCTCACGGCGAAGTTCGCCATGGCCCGGAGTCGCGATCCAAAACGCGAGCGTATTGTCTTTTGCGAAGTGCATTGATCTGCATCTTAACGGCTGCACTGGTGGTCGTGGTGACGGCGCTTGCCGGTAGCCACGCATTCGGCCTCAGTGCCGCCTATGTGCCCAAGGTTATGGCCGTCCTGGCGCTGGGCGCTCTGCTGGTATGGCGGGGCTTGCCCGGACACCATCCCTTCGCACAATTCGGCCCGGCCAACCAGCTCACACTGGCCCGCGGCGCGCTGGTGGCGCTGCTGGCGGGCCTGATCGGGGAGGGCGGCGGTGCGGAATTGGCGGCGCTCACGCTGGCGTTGGGCACGGTGGTTGCCGTGCTGGACCGGCTCGATGGCTGGCTGGCGCGCCGCACCCGCATGGCAGGCGCCTTTGGCGCCCGCTTCGACATGGAGACCGACGCCGCACTCATCATGGTGCTGGCACTGCTTGCCTGGCAGTTCGGTAAGTCGGGGGCGTGGGTGCTGGCCTCCGGGCTATTGCGTTACGTGTTTATCGCCGCGGGTATGGCCATGTCCTGGATGCGCCGACCGCTGCCGCCGAGCCAGCGACGCAAGGTGGTGGCCGTCATCCAGGTGGTGGCGCTGCTGGCCTGCGTTGCCCCCATCATCCCGACTTCGGTCAGCGTGGCATTGGCCGCAGCCGGCCTCGGAACGCTGACCCTGTCATTCGCGGTCGATGTGATCTGGCTCTGCCGGCGCGCCACGGCGCTTGAGCGTCGACATGCGGGCCAAGCGCTGGGCGTACTGCTGGCGCTGGTCGTGCTGAATGCCTCGGTCACGTTCCACAACGTGTGGCCGACGCTGGGCGTGCACTGGCCCGGGGAGCTGTCCGTCGAGTTCAGCGTGCTGCTGCTGGGGCTGGCGCTTTCCAATGCCTGGCTCGGGCGGACCCGGCCGGGTGTCCTGGCGCTATTATCGGCGCTGATCGTGGTGTTCGCGCTGGGGCGCTACGCCTATGTCACGGTTCAGGCACTGTATGGTCGGGACATCAACCTCTATTGGGACGGCCCGCAGCTTGGCGCCGTCATTGGCATGTTCGTGCGCGTGGCCTCACCCTGGGCAGTCGCCGCCGTGTGCCTGGGAACCATCGGCGTGCTGGCGGTGCTGTATGTCGCGGCCCGCTGGTCCCTGGGGCAGATCGACCGGGCTTTGCGTGAGTATGGCGCGGCGCGTTGGAGCTGCGGCGCGGCGGCGCTGTTGCTGGTGGCGTACTTTTTCGCCCAGCAGAACCTCGATGCGGTGCCAAGCGTACCGCGCTTCTCCATTCCGGTGAGCAGGACCTTCATGGCGCAGGTCGCGCGCGTCGCCGATGCGGTCTCGGGCCGTCCGAACCAAGGTGTCCCGCCATCGCCTTCCATGCGCTCCAGTTTTGCGGCACTCGGCGGCAGTGATGTGCTGCTGATCTTCATCGAGTCGTATGGCAGCACCACCTATGACCGGCCCGAGTTCGAGCGCGCACTGAGACCGGCACGTGCGCGGCTGGCGGCGGCGATCCAGGACACCGGTCGCGGGGTGGTCTCGGCCTACGTCAGTTCTCCCACCTTCGGCGGCGGTTCGGTGCTGGCGCACTTGAGTCTGCTGTCGGGCATCGAGGTCCGCGATCCGGATCACTACGCGTTGCTGATGACCCAGAAACGTCCGACGCTGGTGTCGCTCTTCAAGAGCGCAGGGTACCGGGCGGTGGCCGTGATGCCGGGTCTGCGCGAGAGCTGGCCGGAGGGCGTGTTCTACGGCTTCGACAAGATCTACGGCGCTGACGGATTGGATTATCAGGGGCCCGCCTTCGGTTGGTGGCGCATCCCCGACCAGTTCTCGCTGGCGGCGCTTGACTCGCGCGAACTGCAGCCACGTCCGCGCAAACCCGTGTTCGTGTTCTTTCCGACGGTCTCGACGCACATGCCGTTCGAACCCACGCCGCCGCTGCAATCCGACTGGCAGCGGGTGCTCACTGCCAATCCCTACGACGCGGAACCCCTGCGCCGCGCGCTCACCCGGACACCCGTCTGGACCGATATGGGCAAGGCCTATGTGAGTTCAGTGCAGTATTTCCTGGATACGCTGAGCAGCTACTTGCGCGCCAGGCCCGACGCCAAGTTCGTGCTGATCCTTCTCGGGGACCATCAGCCTGCGGCGAACGTCAGCGGGGAGGATGCTTCCTGGGATGTTCCCGTACATGTCATTGCCAGCCAGCCCGCGATCCTGCGGGCGCTGCAGGCCGACGGATTCAGGCCCGGATTGACACCGGTCAGACCCGCGGCGGGCAAGATGAGCGCGCTGGGACCCTGGTCGCTGACTGCCTTCGGCAAGCCATGAGTGATTTTTCGGCACAGTGGCTGGCGTTGCGCGAACCGCTTGATGCGCAGTCCCGTGACACCGGCCTCGCCGAGTCGCTGAACGAGTCGCTGGCCGCCATGCCACCGCGTGATGCGCCGTTTGAAATAATCGATCTGGGCGCGGGGACCGGCGCCAATCTGCGCTACGCCGCGCCGCGCTTGGGCGGTGTCCAGAACTGGCTGCTGGTGGAGCGCGATCCGCGGCTGCTGGACGCTGTGGCAGGCTGCATGGAAACCTGGGCGCAGGAGACGGACACCCAGATGAGCAGCAGCGGCGGCAGTCTGGCCTTGCGCGCGGAGCAGTTCGACTGCCGTGTCCGCAATGTCGCTCTGGACCTGACCACGCAGCTGGATCAAGTGCCGCTGCCGCGCGCCGGCTTGCTCACGGCTACCGCGTTGCTTGACCTGGTATCGGAGCAGTGGCTGCGCGGGCTGATCCGCGACGCCACGGATGCCGCCATGGTGCTGTGGTTCGCACTCACCTATGACGGACGCATGAGCTGTCATCCGGTGGAACCCGAGGACGAGGAGGTACGGGAACTGTTCAACCGGCACCAGCTGCGCGACAAAGGCTTTGGTCCGGCGCTCGGGCCGGCAGCGGGGCGGATGGCGATCCAGATTCTTGTCGAGCAGGGATATCGTGTTCAGTCTGCACACAGCGACTGGTATGCGAGGCCGCAGCACCCGCACCTGCAGCGTGCCCTGGTCGCGGGCTGGTTCGAAGCCGCACGCGAGATGGCGCCGCAGCGGGCAACCGGGCTGCAGAGCTGGATGAAGCGGCGCTGCGCGCACATTGACGCCGGTCGCTCGGCCCTGGTGGTCGGGCACTTGGACCTAATCGCCACTCTTAAAAATCACGTCAACGCGTAATCCGGGCCCGGCATCCGCGAGCTGCAGTTTCGCGGCGTGCAGCTGCGCGATTGCCGCGACCAGTGACAGACCAAGGCCATGGCCCTCGGACGAGCGGCTGCTGGACCCGCGGTAGAACCGGCGCGTCACCTTGCCAAGATCTTCCGGCGGCACTCCGGGACCGTCATCGGTGACAGAGGCACTGCAATCACCATCGGCGCAGGCCGCGGCGAGCCGGATGTGGGTTCCCGCCGGGGTGTGCCGCAGCGCATTCTCGATGAGGTTGCTGAAAAGCTGCGTCAGCAGTTCCGCATCGCCGCGCAGGGTAAGCCCCTGCCGCAGATCCCGCGCCAGCACATGCCCGCAATCCTCCGCCACCGGCAGGTACAGCTGGAACAGCCGCTCGAGCAGATCCGAGAGTGCCACCGGGGCGAAGCTTTGGACGCGCGTGCCTGCCTCGATCTGCGAGATTCTCAGCAGCGCCGAGAACAGCGATAACAGCCGGTCGGTGTCCTCGAGCGCGCTGTTGATCGCGGCCGAGTAATCCACGACGCCGGTGGACTTCTCGCGCGCCGACTCGAGCCGGTTGCGAAGGCGGGTGAGGGGTGTGCGCAGGTCGTGCGCCACATCGCTCGACACCTGCTGCAGGTTTTCAAGCAAGGATGAGATGCGATCCAGCATTTCGTTGATCGCACGCGCCAGGCGATCCCACTCATCGCCGCGGCCGCGCACCGGAA
The DNA here is from genome assembly GCA_035943195.1 of Steroidobacteraceae bacterium. Classification (GTDB taxonomy): domain Bacteria; phylum Pseudomonadota; class Gammaproteobacteria; order Steroidobacterales; family Steroidobacteraceae; genus DAIDKA01. Next base: position 22,479 of record DASZCK010000160.1, on the reverse strand, counting down.
TACGTTCGTTCAGGTTTCCGGAGATCACCCGTTCGCAGGTTTGGGTGATGGCATCGACCCGGGCCATGAAGCGCCGGCCCAGGAACAAGCCAGCAAGCATGGCGAAGGCACAGGTGCCCAGGGCCACCCAGGCGAAGGCGTGCAGGATGCGTTCGCGGGTTGCATACATCGTGAACGTATCACGCCCCACGAAGAGCAGGGTTGAAGCGGTGAGCGGCGCGCAGCGGCCGAGGACCATCTGCGGGTGATGATGGCCACCGGGAACCGGCAGCGCCTGCATGAAGGGTCGCGCGGCACAGTGCACAAAGGGCAGATTGCCGGCGAGCACCCGGCCGCTGCTGTCTTCGATCACCATATAGGTATCGGGCAGAAAACGATGAGTGAAGGTTGCCGCGGTGGCGGGAGTCCCCAGCCGCTGCTGCACCACTTCGATGGCTTCGGGCAATCCTTCCGAGCGCAGCCCATTGGCCACCGTCGTAATGTCACTCTCGTTGGCCGCAATGAGCGTGTCGCGTTCGGTGCCGGCGACGATCCACAGCACCGTACCGATGAGGACACCGGTCAGCGTCAGGAACACCAGCGCAAACAGCGCAGCGAATCGAAACGACTCGGCCTTGAAGATTCTAATTGGAGGCAAGCAGCCGGTATCCGGTGCCGCGGACGGTCTGAATGGCATCGATCTCGCCCGCCGCATTCAAGCGGGCGCGCAGGCGACTGATGTGACTCTCGACCACACTGGTGTTGGGATCGAAGTGAATGCCCCAGACATTCTCCAGTAGCATCTTGCGGGTGACCGCCCGGTCAGCATTGCGCAGCAGGTATTCCAGCAACAAGAACTCCTGGGGAAGCAGTTCGACCATCCGGCCATGGCGCGTGACGCTGCGCTGTACCAGGTCCATTTCGATGGAGCCGGCGAACAGGCGCGAGGAGGCCGGCGCCTGCCGCCGGGTCATGACGCGGATTCTGGCCAGCAGTTCCTCGAATGCGAAGGGTTTGATCAGATAATCATCGCCACCGGCTTCCAGGCCGCGGACGCGATCGTCGATGCCGCTCATGGTGGTGAGATAAATGATTGGCGTCGACTTGTGACGACGCAGGGCTCTGACCAGCTCCAGGCCGTCCAGGCCCGGCAGCATGCGATCAACAATGATGGCATCGAAGTCCTGCTGCGTCGCTTCCTTCAGGCCCTGGATGCCGTCACCGACGTGCACCACTTCATAACCCTGATCGCGGAAGCGCTCGATCAGGGATTGCGCCAGCTCAGCATCGTCCTCGGTCAGCAACAGTCGCATCTAAGGCGTCATCCATGGCCGCTACCTGAGTGTATCGGCAGACGAGCCCGAATGTCAGTGGGCGGAGACCACCAGCACGGTGAAGGAGTCCGGCACCATGGTAGGCCGCTGGCGGGGTTGCGATGCGCTGGGGGCCGGGGCGGGAGCAAATTCGGCGGTGGCCAGGTAGACCCGGCCGGTCGCCGGGTCGAGCGCCATGGTGCGGGCCCCGGCCTGAGTTTTCACGGTATCGGCGACACTATAGTGATCGGCGGACTCCTGCTTGACCACGGTCAGGGTGCCCTCGCCATTGGAACTGAACACCAGACCACGCTTGTCATCGTAGGCGGCGGCGTCGGGCCCCCGGCCAATGGGGACCCGGGCGACCTGCGCGCCGGTCTCACTATTGGTCACGGCCATGACGTTGCCGTCGCACACCGAAAACAGACGATGGTGCTTGCGATCAATGGCAAGGCCGCTGGGGGAGTTGCAGCCGGGCAGCGGCCAGGTGGCCGTGACGGTCAGCTTGGCGCTGTCGATCTCCACCATCTGTCCCGGATCGCTCTCGATGTTCACAAAAATGTGGCCGGCATGATCGTCCGCTGAAAATTCCGGCTTGTCGGGAACGGGAATGGTCGCCACCACCGCCAAACTCGCAGCGTCCAGCACGGTGACATCCTTGCTGCGGCCGTCGAAGGTGAAGACATGCTTGCCCTTGGGCTCGTACAGGATGGCGTCCGGGTTGTGGGCGGCAATTTTCTTTTCCTGAAGGGTCTTCAGCGTATCCAGATCGAAGGCCGTCACCGAGTCGGCCCGTCCGTTGCTGGTGAATCCCCGATGCAGATCGGGCGCCAGGGCAATGCCATGTACGCCTTGGGTGTCGGGAATGGTGCCGATGACCTTGCCAGTATGCGTGTCGACCACGTCAACCTGTGTGCCGTGGCTCAGGAACAGCCGATGCGAGGTGTCGACCGTGAGGTAGTCCCACCCGGCTCCCCCGCCGATCTTCCAACGCTCCACCACCTGCATACCGGAATCGGCGAATGCATTGGCGGTGCAGAGGGCCGCAACACCGAGGGCCAGGCCTGATGCGAGGATTCGGGTGGGTCGGTTGCTCACGGGCGCTCTCCTGCGGCGTTTTGGATAGACCGCTGCGGGCACAATATGCCCGCGCCATGCAGCTCCAGGGTTTACAAACTTGTACACTTTCACTCGCCGGGGCTTGGTAGCCTCGATCCACATGGCGGACTGGGACTGGAATGATTCGGGGTGGCTATAGCCTCGCCGCAGCGTGCGCTGCGGCGCTGCTCGCGGGCTGCGCATTGCAACCGCCGAAACCGGCCGCTCCCGAGGTGCCTGCCGCCTTTGAAAACCAGGCATCCGGCGCCGCCGCGTGGCCCAGCAGAGATTGGTACCAGGGGTTCGCCAGTCCGGAGCTCAATGCGCTCATCATCCAGGCGTCGCGCTCGAACCTGGACCTGGCAGCGGCACGGGCGCGGCTGCTGCAGGCGGACGCGCGCTCGCGGCAGGCCGGCGCGGCCCTGCTGCCGGGCGTCGACGCAGGCGGCACGGCCAATTTCCTGGCTGGCCACTCCGCCGATGGTAGTGCCCACGAACTTGACTGGTCGGCGCTGCTGTCGACCAGCTACGAGGTCGATTTCTGGGGCAAGAATCGCGCGACGGCCAATGCCGCGAGATTTCTCGGCGCGGCGGCCCGCGCCGACCAGGACACCGTAGCGCTGACGACACTGGCCGCGGTGGCCGACGGTTACTTCGATCTGCTGTCATTGCGCGAGCGGCTGCGAATCGCGCAGTCGAATCTGGATGCGGCGCAATCACTGCTTGATGCCGTCCAGGCGCGATTCAACGCCGGCGCGGCCGACCCGGTACAGCTTGCCACCCAGCGCACGGTACTCGCCACGGCGCAACTGGCGATTCCTGACCTGCGGCAGCGCGAATCCGAAGCCCTGTCGGCGCTGGCCCTGCTGGAAGGCCGGCAGCCGGAACAATTCCAGATCGCCGGCGCGACGCTGGACTCGCTCGCGGAGCCGCAGGTCGCCCCGGGACTACCGGTGGAGTTATTGACGCGACGTCCCGACGTCTATCTGGCGGAGGCCAATCTGCGCGCCGCCGATGCCGACCTGGTCGCCGCCCGCGCCGCAATGCTACCGACGCTGACCCTGACCGCGGCGGGGGGAGTGCAGAATCCCGCCATGAACGCCGCCGTCATTGCGCTGGCCGGTACCGGTCCCGGCCTGAACCTCGGCGTTGGTCTCACGCAAAGTATTTTCGACGGCGGGAAGTTGCGCGCCGAGCGCGATGAAGCCCGTGCGCGGGACGAGGAACTGCTCGCGACGTATCGCAAGACCATTCTCGCCTCGCTGGTTGATGTTGAGAACGCGCTTGCGGCTCTGCATAACCTCGACTCCGCGCGTGAGTTCCAGAGTGAGTCCCTGGCGCAGAGCCAGCAGGCCTTCGATGGCGCGCAGCTTCGCTATCGCCAAGGCGCCGGCGATTTCCTCACGGTACTCGAGGCGCAGCGCAACCTCTACGCGGCGCGCGATCAGTACAGCCAATACAAACTCGCGCGCCTGCAGGCCCTGGTCGCGCTGTGCAAGTCCCTGGGCGGGGGCTGGACACTTCGGGAGTGAACATTGAATCATCATACGAGTAGCGGCCGCGCGCTGGCGGGGCTGGCGCTTTGCGCCCTGGGAATGCTGGGTATTGCCGCTTGCCACCGCGCGGCGCCGGCGGCCGATGCAGCCGAGGATGCGGCCAAGCCCGCTGCGGAGGGCGTCAGCCTGCCGGCGGAGCAGGTGCAGAAGATGGGCATCGCCACCGAGCCCGCCAAAGCGTCCACCTACAGCCAGGAAGTCACCGGTTACGGTGTGGTCATTGCGCACGACAGCATCGCCACTGCCGTCGCCGAACTCTCCACCGCACAGGCCGCCGAAGTGCAGAGTCGCGCGGTGGCGGCGCGCGCGCAGCGCCTCGCGGGTACGAGCGGTGCAATGGCTGCGGACGCCGTGGAGAATGGGACCCGCCAGGTCGCCAGCGACGACGCTGCGCTGGTGCTCGCCCAGCGTCGGCTGGCCACGGTGGTCGGCGAGGGCATTCCGGGCGGCATCGCCAACACTGCACTGCTGCAGGAGTTGGCCGGCGGTAAGGCGAAGCTGTTGCGCGCCTCATTCGCCCTGGGTGTGCTGCAGGGGACACCCACCCATCTGCGTGCGGCGCCGCTCGATACGGCCCAGGCCGGCACGGCGCAGCCGTCGCAAAACTGGACCGTGCATCAGATCTGGAGCGCGCCCGCGGATCCCTCCCTGCCGGGACGAAGCTTCTTTGGTGTGCTGCGCATGAGTGACGCGGGCGAGGGCGAGCGTCTGCTGGTGTGGGCGCCGGGAACGCAGGCGGCGGTGCCCGGAGTCACGGTTCCCGCAGCCTCCGTCGTGATCAGCGATGGCAAGTACTGGTGTTACGTGGAGGATAAGCCCGGGCACTTCGAGCGGCGGGAGATCGCCACCGACAAACCGGTGGGCGCAGCCTATTTCGTGACCCAGGGTGTTGCCGCAGGCGATGCAGTGGTGACGGCACAGGCCGGCCTGTTGCTGGCGCGTGAAACCAACCCCAGCACCGAGGCGGATTGACGCCGATGCGTGCCATCATCGCATTGTGCGTACGCCGGTACGGGGCGGTGACGGCACTGACGCTCCTGGCGCTGGTGCTGGGCTGCTGGGGCGCGCGCGACGCGCCGCTGGACGTGTTTCCGGAATTCGTGCCCTCACAGGTTGATATCCAGACGGAGGCCCCGGGCTTCTCGCCTCAGCAGGTGGAGGAACTGGTGACCAAGCCGGTCGAGAACGCCGTCAACGGCGCCTCAGGACTGGCGACCCTGCGCTCGGAATCCATTCCGGGACTTTCGGTCGTGACCATCACTTTCGCCGACAATATCGATCTGCATATCGCCCGCCAGGGAATTGCCGAACGCTTGTCCGAGATCGGCAGCAGCCTGCCCGCCGGGGTCGGCGTCCCCAAACTCTCGCCCATGGTTTCGAGCACCATGGATCTGCTCAAGATTGGACTGGTGTCCGACAAGGTCGATCCCTACACCCTGCGCGATACTGCCGACTGGGTGATCAAGCCACGGCTACTGGCCGTGCCCGGCGTGGCTCATGTCATCGTCTTCGGCGGCAACGTCCGGCAGATCCAGATTCAACCGGACATGCAGCGTCTGACGAGCTTTGGCATCACGCTCGCCGAGGTTGCCGATGCGGCGCGTGCCGCCTTGCCGCTGCGGGGCGCTGGCTTCATCGATACCACCAACCAGCGCGTGCTCATGCAGTCGCCGATTCCCGCACCCGACCCGGCTGCACTGGCCAACGCCGTGGTCACGATGCGCAACGGGGTCCCGGTGCGCTTGGGTGACATCGCTTCGGTGAAGGTCGCGCCCGCGCTACGTTCGGGCGATACCCTCATCATGGGCAAGCCTGGCATCCTGCTGTCGCTCGCTAGCCAGTACGGGGCCAACACCCTTTCCACCACTCTGGCAGTGGAGCAGGCGCTGAGCGCCTTGCGCCCGGCGCTGACGGCACAGGGCATTACGGTGTACCCGGGATTGCAGCGCCCGGCAAACTTCGTCGAGCGTGCCCTGGGGAATCTCAGGCAGTCGCTGCTGATCGCCGGGGTCCTGATCTTCGTGGTCCTGTATCTTTTCCTGCGCGACATTCGTGCCGCGCTGATTGCCTTCACCGCGATCCCGCTCTCGTTGCTTGCGGCCATCGCCGTCCTCGATCGCATGGGACTGACCCTCAACACCATGACGCTCGGCGGTTTCGCGGTAGCGCTTGGTGTGCTGGTGGATGACGCCATTATCGGCATCGAAAACATCCTGCGCCGACTGCGGGAAAACCGCACCGTGCCGCAGCCCGTGGACCGCCTTGGCGTCATACGCGAAGCCTCGCTAGAAGTGCGCGGTCCGGTCATCTACGCCACGCTGGTCGTGATCGCGGTGTTCCTGCCGGAGATCTTTACCTCAAGCGTGCAGGGTCATTTCGTCGGACCGCTGGCCCTGGCCTTCATATTCGCGGTGGTGGCTTCGCTGCTGGTCGCGATGACTGCCACGCCAGCCCTGTGCGCGCTGCTGCTGCGGGATCGGGATGCACGCGCTGAGGCGCGCTGGCTGGTGCGCCTCAAATCCTGGCAAAGCCGTGCCGTAGATGGCGTCGCCAACCATTTCAAGGTCGTGGCGGCGGTCCTTGTCCTGTGTGTCGTAGCGGCGGCCGCGGCGCTGCCGTTTCTTGGTGGCACCTTCATGCCCGACTTTCGCGAAGGGCATTTCGTGATCCAGGTGTCGAGCTCGATTCCTGGCACATCACTTGCCGCGATGTTGGATGTGGGCAAGCGCATCAGTGCAGAGGTTCTCGCGCTTCCCTATGTCGCGAGCGTTGAACAGCAGGTGGGTCGCGCCGAATTGGGAGAGGACACGTGGGGCCCGCATCGCAGTGAGTTCCATGTTGAACTCAAGCCCGATGCCGACATCGATCAGGGCGCGGCGCAAGATGCCTTGCGGGCGATCCTCACGCATTACCCCGGGCTGCAGAGCGAAGTGGTGACCTTTCTGGGGGACCGGATCAGCGAAAGTCTGAGCGGGGAGACCGCGCAGGTAGCCATCAAGGTATTCGGGGACAACCTGGATGACCTCGATGCGACGGGTGATCGGATGGTCGAGGCGCTGCGCAAGATACCCGGCGTCGTTGACCTCGAATTCAAACGCCAGAGCGGCACGCCGGCCATCGCCATTCAGCTGCGGCCCGAGGCGCTGCTGGCGAGCGGCCTGAAGGCGCAGGACGTGCTCGACACGATAGAGACGGCGTACTCGGGTACCGTCGTGGGACAGACCTTCAGCGGCACTCGCACCGTCGATGCGGTGGTGCTGCTGCCCGATGCCCTGCGGCAGCAGCCAGCACAGTTGGCGCAGCTCATGATCAGCGGCCCGACGGGTCCGGTACCCCTCTCGCAGATCGCGAGCATCGGCGTCACCCAGGACCGCTACAGCATTGAGCACGACGGCGGGCAGCGGCGCATCAGCGTGAACTTCAACGTGAAGGGCGCCTCGCTGCAGGATGTCGTGCAGCGCGCTGCGCAGACAATCGCGGCCAAAGTCGTGCTGCCAACCGGCGTCCATACGGAATTCACCGGCGCCGCGGAGGAGGAGACCCAGACACGCAACGAACTGCTGCTGTATTCGGCACTAGCGTTGGCCCTGATAGGCATGATTCTGTTCGTCTCGTTCCGCTGGCGCGCGAACAGCTATCTGGTGCTCGCGAATCTGCCCTTCGCCCTCGTCGGCAGTGTCGCGGTGATTGCGGCCACCGGCATCGGTCTTTCGCTCGGCACCGTCGTGGGCCTGGTGACGGTGTTCGGGGTGAGCGCCCGCAATGCCATTCTGCAACTGGCGCACTATGAGCACCTGGTCGAGGTAGAAGGCGCGACCTGGGATATCGAGACCGTGATTCGTGGCGCCAACGAGCGGCTGGTTCCCATCCTGATGACGGCCACCGTCACGGCGCTGGGACTGGCGCCGCTCGCCTTCGGCATGAATCTACCGGGCCAGGAGATCGAGGGACCGATGGCGGTCACCGTGCTCGGTGGCCTCGTCTCCTCGACCATCCTGAACCTGTTCGTGCTGCCGGCACTGGCACGGCACTACATCAAGGTTCCGCCGCGCCCGCTCCTCACCCCAAATACGAATTACGCTTGACCTTGCGATGCGCGGTTTCGAGCGGATAGATCGGGCAGTGCGCCAGAATCTGTTCCACTCGGGCACGTTCGGGTGGTGGGGCCTCATCGGGGACTGATGCCATGTAGGCGTCGAAGCGTTCCTGCATGCCATCCTTGAACTCAGGGTGGCTGAAGATGAACAGGTCGTTGTTGCGCACGCCGTTCAAGACCCGCTCTCCTGCCTCCAACGGCTCCATCATGACGTTGGGGCGCCGCGGCGGTGCGCCCGGCGGTGGCGGCTTTCTCATGCTCTCCGGCCGATTGTCGGTCATGACTCCGCCGGGGCAGAACGCCGAGGTGCCGATGTTGGTACCTTCGAGCTCCACGCGCAGCGCCTCCATCATCCCGACCGCTGCAATCTTGGTCGCTGTGTAGACACCGGCCAGCACGCCGGGAACGACGCCACTCATCGAGGCCGTGGTCACGATGTGTGCGCCTTCACCATGGGCCTTGAAGTGGGGCAGGCAGGCGGCCACGCCGTTGTAGATGGCGGTGAAATTGACGGCAACCGCGTTGTCCCAGTCCTCGACCTTGGCGAGGCTGGCCTGCGCGAGGGTCTTCGCGCCGGCATTGTTGACCAGCAGGTGGAGATTGCCGAACTTGCCTTTGATTTCTTCGAGCAGGTGCGTCCAGCCAACCCGGTCGGTGACATCGTGCTTGATGGCATGCACACCGGCGTTGCCAGGTTTGAACAGTGGCAGCGCCTGCGCCAACCTGGCTTCGTTGCGATAGCCGATGACGACCTTCATGCCGGCGTTCGAGCAGGCTCTGGCAATGCCCAGTCCGATGCCATCCGAGGATGCCGTGATGTATGCGGTCTTGCCGGCTACATCCTTCAACGGCGGCGGCTGCGCAACTTTTGGCGCAGGCGGTATCGAAAGTCCGGGACGCGGTGGCGGCGAGGACGGTGCCGACTGCGCGCGTGCGCTGCGACTGGCGTCGGCCGCCAGAAACGCGAGCGCCCCGGCACTCATAGCCATACCTCCCAGAAACTGGCGGCGGTCCGCGTCGTTTCTGGAGGAGCCGTGTTTGGGAATGGATTTCCTCTTCGCCATGATGCCCCCCAATTGTCTCGCTCTGTTGCGCGGGTACAGCTTAGGACCGCCGATGCCGGAAAACCAGGGATGGATCAGCGCAGACGATGCACCCGAATCGATAGACCGTTCTGAGTTTTCAAAAAGAATGCGCCCATCACTCCCGCTCTGATGGTCACAGTTTCATGCGGGCCCAGGAACAAATCACCTTCGGCGTCGGTGGACTGCCAGATCTGCCCGTTGGCGAGTTCGAAGGAATACTGATGACCCGGATGCTGTGTTAGCCGGGTGAGCGTCACCACCATGGGTTCAGGCGTCCCGGGGGGAATATTTTCCGCCTTGCGCTTGAGAATGAGCTGCCGTCCATCAAGCCCAAGGGTGTCGTCGGCGGTCCGGGGCGGCGCAGTGGTCAAGCTGGCGCCAGTGCTGGGCGCCGTGTGAGTCGACTCAGTCGCCGCATGACGCCGGTGCATTTCGCTGTCAAAGCAGGCAAGCCGCGCGGCTGAATCGCTGGTGCTGGAGCACTTCTCGAGGGGATCCGAAGCCTCCTGCGTTAACGCTACCTGCGCGTGCGCCCCGAAGCCCAGCAGAATGAGAGTGGCCAAGGTCGCGCGTCGATTTGAGTGAGACTGAATACTCTCGCTACCGCTCATGTTAGTTCCTTGTCTCATACGGCGGGTTCATGCCAGTGAGAAATAATTGTTGTTATGCATTTTCGAGGTTGCTAGGATTTTTGTCTAATCGATGAGTTGTGAACGAAGCGGCAACTCGCAACGTGACAACACTTGGGGGGTCTATGATCTGCAAGCAGACCACACTGGCGCGCGGCCATGGAATGAAGGCCGCGATGGTCAGAGTCACCGTTGCAGCCGTCCTGTCCCTTTCGGCGAGCGTGCCGGTACTCGCAGGCGAAGCCGATCAATATCAGCTGGTGATTCCGCCGCAGTCCTTGCAGAGCGCACTGCAGGAACTGTCCCGGCAGTCCGGAATTCAAGTGGTTTTTGCGCCGCAGACAACCCAGGGAATGAAGGCGCCGAGCCTCAGCGGCAGCTATACGCCCGCGGTCGCGCTGCAGATACTGCTCAAGGACAGCGGTCTCACTGTTCGGCAACTTGATCCCGGAACATTTGCCGTTTGGGCCGCAAGTCCAGCGCAAAGTGTCCGCACCGCGGACATCCAGGTGGCAGCGGCCAGCGCTGGCACGAATCTCGTGGCGCAGAACAATGCCACTGCCCAGACGGCAAACACTCCGGCACCTGCGGAGGAGAGCCCGCTGCAGGAAGTCGTCGTCACCGGCTCGCGCATCGCTCGCCAGGATTTCACATCCCTCAGTCCCATCGTCACGGTGGATGCCAGCGCCATCGAGAACCACTCGGACCCGAGCCTCGTCAACGCCCTGCAGGGTCTGCCGCAATTCAACGTGGCCGGCAACAGCAGCAACCTGAGTCAGGCGTCCAATCCGTTCCCATCAGCCACGGGCGCGGCACCAGGCGCCGCGACCGTCGACCTGCGGGGCCTTGGCACCAACCGCACGCTGGTACTGCTTGACGGCCGGCGTGCGCAGCCCGTGGACGCAGCGCTGGTGATCGATCTGAATGACATCCCACCGGCGGCCGTCTCAAGTGTCGAGACCATCACGGGCGGCGCCGCCTCGACGTATGGTGCTGACGCCATCGCTGGCGTAGTCAACATCAAGCTCAAACACGATTTCCAAGGACTCGAGCTTGATGCCCAGCAGGGCGTGAGCCAGTACGGAGACAATTTCAACACCTCGCTCAGCGCCGTCATGGGCGGCAACTTCGCCGACAACAAGGGCAACCTGATGTTGGTGCTCGACTACTCAAAAGTCGGGCAGGCCGATCAGACCAAGCGCGGCTGGTTCCAGGCGGGTGAGCTCGCGCCAGGCACGCCGGGCGGCTCGCTGGACTCGACCCCACTGGCAGAATTCGTGTACGCCGCCAACAACATGCCCACGGGTGTAGGTGCCTATGGGAGTCCCGCTATCGGCACATGGATCGATCAGAGTGGGCATCTCTTCAACCAGTATGCCCCGCTGACCACGGGGTATACCGGCCCGCTCGGCCTTGGCACCGGCTACAAGATCAATCCTGATGGGGAACTCGGCTACAACAGTCAGATCCCCAACCTCGAACTTCCCCAGACTCGCTGGGCGGCACTGGCCACGGGCCACTACGACTTCAACGAGCATGTCAGTGCCTACATGCAGGCGCAGTTTGCCAAGACCTACACCGTGGCCGAGGGCATTCCCTCGGGGCTGTTCAGCGTTTGGTCCATCAATATTCCTTACGGCCAATGGGACGACCCGGCGTCGGCAAATTTTGGTCAACCTCCCGCCGGATCGACCTTCAATCCGGTGCCCCAGTCGCTGGCAAATCTGCTGAACTCCCGGCCGACTTCCAACGCCAGCTGGTCGTATAACGGCAGCACCGGATACTTTGGCCCTTACTCCACTGACACGACCAGCACTGTCTATCAGCTGACCACCGGCTTGCGCGGCAACATCGGCGGCCTCGATTTCGTCAAGGACTGGACCTGGGATGTCTACGGGTCAACCGGCGAGACCAATGTGAATGCCCAGCTCAATGGCTTCCCCACACTGAACCGACTGCAGACGCTGTTCAGCGCCAACATGTACGGCCAGAATTGGACCAACACGGCCTACCCGATCTCGGTCGGTGGCTCCTGTACCTCCGGGTTGCCCATCTTCACGGCCACCGGCGCCGTCAACACCTCGGACACGGCGTCGGCAAATTGTAATGCCTACGCCGATCCGGCCCTGAACAACGTCACGACGGTCGAGCAGAACGTCTACGAAGGTGACCTTCAGGGCAGCCTGCTCGACATGCCGTTCAATGCCGGAAAGCTGCGTTTCGCGCTGGGTGCGGACTACCGGCAGGAGCAGTTCACCTTCACGCCGGACTCGGGATACACGGCACTGCAGTCTTTCCCAAACATCGTGCAGAACATCGCCTTGCCGACCGGTGTCGTCGGCAAGACCGGGGTCGCGGAGGTCTACACCGAGTTCTCGATTCCGGTCGTCAAGGACCTGCCCTTTGCCAAGTCGATCGAAATCGATCCGGGCATCCGCTTCTCGGACTACAGCGAGTCCTCGCCTGATGAAACTGTTTCCGGGGGTGGCGGCAACGTCAAGACCTGGAAACTGCTCGGCAACTGGGTGATGAACGACTGGCTAAGTTTCCGCGGTGGTCTGGAGGTCGCGAATCGCGCGCCCAACATTGCGGAACTGTTTACCCCGTTGGGCGGAAGCGCGCTGGCGGTCGGGGCGGATCCCTGCGCCGTATACAATGGGACCACGCCCTCCTGGGGCAACGTCGCCTCTAATCCCAATCGCTTCAATGTGCAGGCGGCCTGCGAGTACCTCATACAAAGGGGCGGCGCCCCGGCTTCAGTTGCCGCCAACCTCATGACTCCTGGCGGCAGTGGCAACAACTACCAATACAACGTCTTCGGCCCATCACCAGCGCCTTTCCCCTTCGTCCTGGGGCTGAACTCCGGTAATCCGAGTCTGAAGTCCGAGACCGCGCGGACCGTCACCGCAGGCTTCATCCTGAATTCCCCGTTCCAGAATCCGTACACCCAGCGCCTGCGCATGTCAGTGGACTGGTATCAGATCCAGCTCAACGGCGCGATCGGTGTTCCGAGTTTCACCCAGGTCTACCAGGAATGTCTGGATGCCCAGTACAACAATCTGATTGGATCGTCTCCGGGCACGGTCACGGGCGCGCAGATCGTGGCCAACAATCCGTACTGCGCCTACATCAACCGCGAGTACGCGCCGCAGGCCGGAGACTTTTACGGAGCGCCGCGAAATTATCTCTCGCCGTACGTCAACCAGGGCGGTATCCAGTCGCGTGGCATTGACCTGGAACTGGATTGGGGTCTGCGTTTCAACGACACCGACCTTTTCAAATCGCTGCCAGGTGGCATCAGCGTGAACGTCGTGGCCAACTATCTGGATCGTTATGCCGTGTCGCCATTCCAGGGCGCGGCCTACATCAACTACACCGGTACGGTCACCAACAACTCCTACCGGGACCGGCTGCTGACCAATTTCGGCTATTCGGTCGGTCCGGCGACTCTGGGCTTCCGCTGGGAGCACCTGCCGGCGGCCGGGCCTGATCCGAGCACGCCGAATCAGGTCGGTGCGGCCAACGCATACAACGAGGTCGACTTCTTCACCAGTTATGCGCTGACCGACGCCCTCACATTGCGAGGCGGTATCGACAATCTGATCAATGCGTGGCCGGTCTGGGTGGGGGCCAACGGCTCGACGACCGCGATCGGTGCCACCAACTCGAACTACGACACCATCGGCCGCCGCTTCTACCTCGGCGTGAAAGCCAAACTCTAACAATCGCCGTAAATGTGAACTGCATACGAGGGCGGGTAAGCGCGGGCCACCCGCCCTTGTTTTGCATGTGAGCCACGTCACAGTCCCTTCAGACGCGCTTTGATGCGGATACTCAATGACCGATAACCGTACAGCGCCCCCAAGCTGTGCGACCGCACCAACATAATGCAACATGCCCCATCCGATATTGATCCGACTGAGAGTGGGCTGGCGGCTGCGACTGCGGTGCTGGAGGGTCTCCCGCTGCCCATCCTGGTTGTGGATCAGCACGAGCGCATTCGCTTCGCCAATGCCCCCGTCGTGCACCTGTTTGGGTACGCGCGGGCGGAGCTGATCGACAAGCCCGCCTCCCTGTTGTTTCCGTCGGATCTGCGCTCATCCAGTCCCAACCCCTTCAGCCAGTGGCTTGCGTCGCGGTTTCAACGTCCGGCCGAGTCCACCTTGCGCATGCAGGGGCTATGCAAGGACGGGTCGCGTCCGGTGTTTTGTCTGAAGTTCGGTCGGTTCGACACGGACCAGGAACCCTTTGCCGTATGCGTCATTGAGGCGGACACCAAGGCGGGTGATTCGGACCTTGCACTGACACAGAAACGCCTCAACGAGGCTCAGCGCATCGTCAAGCTTGGCTGCTGGACCTGGGACCTCGCCAACAACACGCACTGGTGGTCGGACGAGTTGTACCGGATCCTCGAAGTGGAACCGGACACCGCGGAGCGACCCTATGACCGCTTCCTGGCGATGGTGCACCCGCAGGACAAGCCACGACTGGATGAGGGTCGCGCGCGGACGTTGTCCGGCGAGGACGGCGCGCCGACCGATGTGCGCATCAGATTGCCCAGCGGCAAGGAAAAGATCATCCAGGCCCACGGGCGCGCCACGCTCGGTGCTGATGGGCGTCCGCTGATTGCCCACGGGACGCTCCAGGATATTACCGAGCAGCGTGTCACGCAGACGGCGCTGAAGCTCACCGAGCTGCGCTACCGGGAGACGCAGCGATTGGCGAAGATCGGCAACTGGGAGTGGGACCTGATCAATGGCAAGAGCTGGTGGTCGGATGAGCTGTACCAGATCCTCGAGGAGGATCCCGCGCAGTATCCGGCGGACTTCGACGGTTTCCTGCAGCGGGTGCATCCCGAGGATCGGGCCGATCTGCAGCGGCGCCGAACCCGCATCGCCATCGGTCCCAATGCCTACCCCGCCGCCGAGACCCGCCTGGTGTTGCGCAGCGGACGCGAGAAGATCGTTCAGCATTCGGTGGAGGTGCGGGTCAACGAGGATGGGAAGCCGACCGCCGTCGTCGGAACACTGCTCGATATCACCGAACGGCGGGCGCTGGAAGGGCTGCTGCGCGACAGCGAGGCCCGCTATGCGGGTACGGTGGAACTGGCGGCGGTGGGTATTGCCCACGTCGATCCCGGCGGCCGGGTGATCTGGAGCAACAGCTCGCTGCACGAAATCCTGGGCTATACGAAGGAGGAACTGGAGCGCCTCACCGTCTGGGATGTGTCACATCCGGAGGATGTGCACGTCACTGATCAGGAACGGGCTCAGATGCACGCGGGCGTGTTGGATTCGATACGGACCGAGAAACGCTACATCCGCAAGGACGGTGGGATTATCTGGGTGAAGATCTCCTGCGCCCCGCGCCGTGATGACAACGGCAAGATCCTCTATGACATTTCCGTCGTCGAGGACATTACGCCCCGTAAGGTTGCCGAGGCGCGCATTCAGTACCTGGCAACGCACGACGCCCTGACGGGTCTGCCCAATCGCGAACTTTTCAGCGAGGTGCTGGTGCGCGCGACCGAGGGCGCGCGGCAATCCGGCCGCCAATGCGCGCTCATATTCATCGACCTGGATCGATTCAAGATCGTCAACGATTCCCTGGGTCATGACGCGGGCGACCAGCTCCTCAAGGAGGTGGCGGCGCGCATCCGCCGCTGTGTCGGCCCTGCTGATGTGACGGCGCGATTCGGCGGGGATGAGTTCGTCGTGCTCCTGGGCCAGGTCCCGGACCGCACCGCGGCCGCGGCGGCCGCCGGCAGGATCCTCTCGGCCCTGCAGGATCCGGTGCGCATCATGAGCTACGACTGCCGGGTCACTGCCAGCATCGGAATTGCGATGTTTCCGGAGGATGCGCGGGAGGCGGCTGTCCTCATGAAGCACGCCGACATGGCCATGTATCTGGCCAAGGAGGAGGGCAAGAACAATTTTCAGTTCTACTCATCAGTCTCGGCGCCCATGTCGGTGGAGCGCATCGTACTGGAGACCCACCTGGTCCACGCACTGCAGCGCAACGAACTGTCGTTGCAGTACCAGCCCAAAATCGCCATTGCCACCGGGCGGATCTGCGGCGTCGAGGCGCTACTGCGATGGCGCAATCCGCAGCTCGGCAACGTTCCGCCAAGCGCCTTCATTCCGGTCGCCGAGGATACCGGGCTCATCGTGCCGATAGGCAAGTGGGTCATGAAAACGGCCTGCGAGCAAAGCGCCGCGTGGCGCCGCCTGGGCCTGCCCGCATTGGGCATGGCGGTGAATCTGTCGCCGCGCCAGTTCAAGGATCCGGGCCTCGCCCAGGATGTGACCGAGACGCTGCGCGAAAGCGGCCTGGCGGCGCAACTGCTGGAGCTTGAGATCACCGAGGGCATGATCATGAACAGCATCGATCAGGCGGTTCAGGTGGCCACCATCATCAAGGACATCGGCGTGCGTCTGGCCATCGATGATTTCGGTACCGGGTATTCATCACTTTCCCAGCTGAAGCGCTTTCCCATCGATACTCTGAAGATAGACCGCTCCTTCATTCGTGAACTCCCGGATAACTCCGAGGACATGGCCATTACCGAGTCGATCATCACGCTGGGCAAAGCGCTCGGGGTCAATGTGGTCGCCGAGGGAGTGGAGACCGCCGCCCAGGAAGCCTTCCTGCGCAGCCACGGCTGCGACGAGATCCAGGGGTTCCTCTACAGCCAGCCCTGCGATCCCGACGAGTTCGTCAAGCTATTCCGGAAAATGAACGCGCGCCATTAGGGGCCTTCGAGCACTCCGGCAACCTTCAAGCGGATCTTGTAGACCGCGTCGCAGGCCGCGATGTAGAGCGTCTTTGCGTCCCGGTCGCCAAAGGCCACATTGGTGGCGCAGATCTGCTTCTTCGGTTCGGCGCCGAGCACCGGCAGATTGATGGTGCCGAGCATGGTCCCGGAAGGCGCGGTGACGCGCACCAGCCCGGGGCCGGCACCGCCGGTTGAGTAAATGTTTCCCTGCGAGTCGGAGCGCATGCCATCGCCAATGCCGACGCCTTGCGTAAAGAGTGTTCCCGCTCCCAGCGTGTCATCCGGCTTCACCGCATAGCGCAGCATCTTGTTGAAGGCGCTCAGGTACAGGAACTTCTCATCCGCTGAAAGCGTGATGCCATTGGGAATTCCGCCCAGTTCCTTATCCGTCAGGAGCTGGATGGTCTTGCCGTCCTTGATCAGCCACACGGCATCCTGCAATTCCTTGAGCGGACTTTTCATCGCGCCGCGCAGGCCAAAGTCGTTGTCTGTCACGTAGACAGCCCCGTCGGACTTGATCGAAATATCGTTGGGTCCATTGAAGCGCTTGCCCCCGGCGCCCTCGGATACAACGGTGTGCCGGCCATCGGCCTCCAGGCGCATCACCCTGCGGTCGTCATCGGCGCACCAGAGAATTCGGCCCTGGGGATCAACCCCGGAGCAGGACGGGCCGATGAGCAGCACATGCGAACGCCCGGCGCGGGTCTGGGCACCCACGTCGTCCACATCATTCCCCGAGTACCCGGCCTTCTCCATGAATACCGAGACCGTGTTATCCGGCGCGATCTTGTACAGGACGTTGTCTAAGAGGCCACCCAGGAGCAAAAAGCCGCTACCATGCCCATCGCGCACCCAGGTGGTACCTTCATTGAGTCCGAAGCCCGAAGCCACAAGTTTGACCTTGGCATCCGGTGCAATGAGGGCGTCGAGGCCCGGGTCGAGCCGCGAAATACTCCACGGCCTGGGTGTCGGCGCCGGGCCGTCCCCGCGCATGGTTCCCGTCTGTGCTTGAGCCACCGCCAGCAGGAGTAGGGGGCCCAGGGAAGCAGCGAGAAGGCGAACGGGTTTGGAGGTCATCGGTGCGCGCTGGCTATTCCACGGGCCGTGGACTGCGCTCCGTGAACTGTTTTTGATGCCAGTAGGGATAGGCTGGGGACGTGGCGCTAGCGGCATCCAGTCGCGCGACTTGTCCGGCATTGAGATTCCAGCCGACGGCACCCAGATTGTCGCGCAGCTGCTGCTCATTGCGCGCGCCGATGATTACGTTCGCCACAGTCGGGCGTTGCAGAACCCAGTTCAGCGCAATCTGCGGGACGCTCTTACCCGTCTCGCGTGCCAGTTCCTCCAGCGTATCGACTACCTTGAACAGAAGCTCCTCGGGTACCGGCGGCCCTATGTCCACCAGCAGTTGAGTGTTGAGCCGGCTTACCTGCGGACGAGCCTGACCGCGGCGGATTTTACCGGTAAGGCGTCCCCAGCCAAGCGGGCTCCAGACCAGGGCGCCGACGCCCTGATCGAGTCCGAGCGGCATCAGTTCCCATTCATAGTCGCGTCCCACGAGGGAATAGTGGGCCTGGTTCGCAACATAGCGCGCCAGACCGTAGCGCTCCGAGACTGCCAGAGACTTCATCAGATGCCAGCCGGAGAAATTGGAGCAACCGATGTAGCGCACTTTTCCTGCCGTAACCAGGTCATCCAGCGCCCTGAGAGTCTCCTCGACCGGAGTCGTCGCATCGAAGCCGTGCATTTGGTAGATGTCGATGTAGTCAGTGCCGAGCCGGCGGAGGCTGTCGTCGCAGGCCTTGAGCAGATGGAAGCGGGAGGAGCCGACATCATTGGGTCCCTGGCCGGTGCGAAAGGTCGCCTTGGTCGAGATCAGGACCTCATGGCGCCGGCCGCGAATCGCCGCACCAAGGACCTGCTCCGCAACCCCAGCCGAATAGACGTCGGCGGAGTCGAACAGCGTGAGCCCGGCCTCCAGGCAAATCGACACCAGTCGCGTCGCTTCCTCGACTCCCGAGGTGCCGAAGCCCTCGAACGCGCCCTTGCCACCAAAACCGGCCGTGCCGAAACTCAGAACCGGGACTTTTAACCCAGAGCGGCCCAGTTGGCGATGTTCCATGAGGCGTTCCTTATCTTTGCAGTTCGGGCGGGAACGATCAGTATAGCTGCTCGCCCCACGGCATCGTTACCGGGAGGGAAGGGATCATGACAGGAGTGGTTCGAATGATGCGATTGCCATTGGGCCTGGCGCTAATGCTGTGTAGTTTTGCGGCGGTAGCCGCTACGCAATCATGCTCGGACCCGGTCGCGGTTTGTTCCTACGATGCCAAGGGCAGTTTGGCGCTGATCCGCAACCATCAGCCGGTAGAGGTGCTGATCGATGCGTCCGCAAACTCTGCCGTGCAACACGTCGCGGACAGTTTCACCGCCGATCTCAAGCGCGTGAGTGGCGGAACGTCGACACGCATCACCGACCCCAGTCAGGCGCACGGAAATATCGTGATCGTTGGAGTTCTGGGGCAAAGTCCACTCATCGATGGCTTGGCCGCCCGGGGAAAAATCAAGGCGGACGATATATCCGGGCAATGGGAGGCCTATCGTCAAATGGTAATCGACCAGCCGTTCCCGGATGTCGCGCGCGCTTTGGTGGTGGTGGGCTCCGACCGGCGGGGAGCCGTCTACGGAGTCTATGATCTATCGGAAAAGCTGGGCGTCTCGCCCTGGTATTGGTTTGCCGATGTTCCGGTGCCGCGACAAGCCAATGTATTCATCACCGCGGGGTCGCGCCGCGATCAGCCCAAGGTGAAGTATCGCGGCTTCTTCATCAATGACGAGAATCCGAGCTTCAACACCTGGGCGCAGGAGCATTTCGGGGGAATCAACTCGCGGATGTACGAACACGTCTTCGAGCTCGATCTGCGCCTGAAGGGAAATTACCTGTGGCCGGCCATGTGGGCGCCCAAGGCCTTCAACGATGACGATCCGCAGAACAAGGTGCTCGCCGATGCAATGGGTATCGTCATGGGTACCTCGCACCAGGAACCGATGACCCGTGCCCAGGATGAATGGCACCGCCATACCGATCAGGGAGTCACGGGCGGAAAATGGGACTACACGACCAATGCCGCGAATCTGCGTACGTTCTGGCGCGGTGGCATCGAACGCATGATGTCCAAAGGAGGCGGGCAGGCGTACGACACCCTGGTGACGATCGGCATGCGCGGGGATGGCGACGAGCCGATGACAGAAGGCACCGCTACGCAGCTTCTGGAAACCATTGTGGCGGACCAGCGCAAGATCATCGCCGAGGTCACCGGAAAACCGGCAGACCAGACCCCGCAGATGTGGGCGCTCTACAAGGAAGTCCAGGACTATTACGATCACGGCATGAGGGTGCCTGACGATGTCACCCTCTTGTTCTCGGATGACAATTGGGGGCAAATTCGCCGGCTACCCGCAGCCAATAGCGAGCGCAAAGGGGGTTACGGCATCTATTACCACTTCGATTATGTCGGCGGCCCGCGCAACTACAAATGGATCAACACCAACCAGATCGAGAAGGTGTGGCAGCAGATGGACCTGGCGTATGCGAGTGGGGCTCGGGCCTTGTGGATCGTCAACGTCGGCGACATCAAGCCCATGGAATTCCCCTTGAGCTTCTTTCTGAAGCAGGCCTGGAATCCCGAAGCGATGACCTTGGACGCGATGACCCGCTTTCCTGAAGAGTGGGCTCGCGAGACTTTCGGGACGCCCCATGCGCCGGAGATCGCGCATCTGATCACTCGCTACAGCCAGCTTGCGGCGCGACGCAAACCGGAGCTCATAGATGCCGATAGTTTTCGGCTGGGGGCTGGAAGCGGGGAGCGACTGGACGGCGGCGAGTTTGGTGACATGGTCACCGAATGGCAGACGCTGGAGCGGCAGATGCTAAAGACCAAGGCGTCGATACCGGCTGAGCAGCACGATGCCTATTTTCAGTTGGTCGAGCATCCGATCCTGGCGCTCTCCAATCTCTACCAACTCTACTACGCCGTTGCATGGAACCGGCGCCTGGCGGCGCTGAATGATAGCCGCGCCAATGGTTTCGCCGACCGGGCGGAGGCGGCATTCCGGCGTGATCAGGAAATTACCGCGGCCTACCATGCACTCAATGGCGGAAAGTGGAATGGCATGATGCTGCAGACGCACATCGGCTACACCACTTGGCAGGAGCCAAAGCAGCAGGTCATGCCGGAGGTGAAGCGGATACCGACACGAGGTACACAAAAGCCGATCCTTTTCTCCGCCAGCTCAGACGAAGCCACGCCAGGGGCTGGTGGCGATGTGAGCGCCATCGAGGCGCCGCATTTCACCAGGGCCGTGGACGGCGCCGGTCTCAAGTGGCGGGTCATCCCTAATCTCGGTCGCACACTGGGTGCCGTCACCACCTTCCCGCAGGATCACGGTCCGACGAGCGAAGCAGACGGCGTGCGTCTCGAATATCAATTCAAGATAGCCAAGGCAGGCGATCTCGCAGTAAGGCTGGTCATGGTGCCGACGCTCGATACCACCGGCAAGGGGGCATTGCGCACGGGTATCTCCATAGATGGGGGGCGCATGCAGACGCTGACCGATCGACTGGAGCCTGCTCCTTCTGCCACGAAGAGCCAGCCGCAGCGAGACTGGAACAAGGCCGTGGAAGACAACGCACGGATATTGGAGGCCAGCTTCCCGAACGTCAGGGCGGGGCGGCACGTCTTCAATGTGTGGCGTCTTGATGGCAATTGCGTGCTGCAGAAGATCGTCCTCACCACGGGGTCGATGCCAACGTCGTACCTCGGGCCGCACGAAGCGAGCGGATCGCGCCTTGAAACGCCTTAGAGCTTGCGAGACCTTGGAGAAGGTGCGTCGGCAGCACCCGTCGGTTACGATTGCAGCGTCGGCTTGTGCGTTGGGGGAGTCACGATGACTGAAGAAGAGTCTCTGCCGTCAATCGAGTATGAAGGGGTTCATTGCAACCTCGCCATTCACCGACCGGCCCCGGGCGTGACAGTGGTGGTGCTGTCGGGTTCGGATACCGGCGAGTTTGGCGATCTGCCGCTGCGCGAGCTGCAGAAGGATCTGACGCGCTTCAATACCATTGAGCTTTTCATCGATGCGCGTGCCGTCCGGGGTGCAACGATTGAGGTCAGCGCCGAATGGGCGCTTTGGATGCGTGCGCACCGACAAGCCTTCAGACGCCTCAGCATGCTCACCGGGACACGCTACATTCAGATCACCGCTGCGTTCGTTCGTCGTTTCGCGGGGCTTGCGGATCTCATGAACGTGTTCACGGAACATGCTGCTTTTGATGAAAGCCTGGCGACCTCGGTGCGCCACGCCCTCGCCCGCAGTCGCGCCGGTTCGCCTTCGGTTCGGCTATAGCATTCCACAGAATCAGTCACGGAGATGGGTATGAAGCATATGAAGCTCGTTGCGAGCGCCTTCGTCAGCTTGTTTTTGTCCGGCGTCGCCTTCGCAAACTATGCAGATGATCGAGCGGAAATCGAGAATCTCTCGAACCGTTATATGGTTGCCGTGGACGCAGGCGATCTCGATACCGTCATGAAGACCTGGGCCGATGATGGTGAACTGGTCTGGGCAAACGGTACCGAGCACGGCAAGGCCGCAATCCGTAAGGCGATGATGGGATTCTCGGAGTCCCGCATCAAGAGCATTCCGAAGGGCGCTACTTCGTGGCCGCGTTCGCGGCATTTCATCCTGAATCACGTGATCGACGTCAGCGGTGATACGGCCACGACTACTGCGTATTGGTTCGAGATAACGAATAACACGCCGCAGAAGGACGTGCAGATCGTGTACTTCGGTCACTACGAAGATCAGCTTGTCAGGCGCGGCGGCCACTGGCTGTTCAAGACGCGCAAGGTATACAACGAGTCGCTGAGCAACAGGGCGCTGTTTTATCC